>NZ_JBHEVB010000047.1:0-587 GCF_041925195.1 Flintibacter porci | reverse complement strand
GTAAAATAGACCTATACGCCGGGCAAAAATTGACCCACGCCTAAAGACCGGCTATCTTAAAAGTGTGTGCAATACTTTTAAGGGAGATGGCCGAATGATTAGGAGTGGGCTGATACTAATGATAAAAGAATTAGCAAGAAAAGGCAAGAGTGCATATTCCATTGGGCGTGAAATTGGAGTATCAAAAAACACTGCCCGGAAGTACATAACACAGCCAGTGCAGCCGCATGGTTTGAAGGGTGTTAGAAAAGGCTCCAAGCTGGACCCTTACAAACCACAGTTGAACATCTGGATGCAGCAAGGTATTTTCAACTGTGTGGTACTGCTGGAACGGCTGCGGGCACTGGGGTATGATGGCGGGATGAGTATCCTGAAAGAATACGTACATCCGTACCGGCCAGCGAAGTCCGCGCCGGCGGTGCGGCGCTATGAGACACCCAGTGGCAAGCAGGCACAAATGGATTGGGGTATCTGTCAGTATCAGGACCAAAGCGGGGCCCTGCACAAAGTGGCTGTTTTTGTGATGATATTAGGATATTCCCGTACCAAGTACATTGAGTTTGTAAGCCGCTGTGACCTACGCAGCA
>NZ_JBHEVB010000046.1:0-589 GCF_041925195.1 Flintibacter porci | reverse complement strand
TATGCCATCATTGCATTGGGCGAAGATACCCGTGTCATCATGGAAGCCACAGGGCGTTACCATGAGCCGGTAGCTGCGGCACTGCACGAGTACGGGATCTATGTCTGTGTCTTGAATCCGCTGTTTATCAAGCAGAGCGGTGGTGGCTCTATCCGAAAGGTCAAGACCGACAAGGCTGATGCCATGAAGATTGCCAAGTACGGCCTTGACAACTGGGTAGATCTGCGGGAATATACTCCCATGGACACGATCAGACAACAACTGAAACTGTGCAGCCGCCAGTACAATCTCTACATGAAAACCGTGGTATCGCTGCAAAACAATCTCATTTCTCTAACCGACAAAACATTCCCCGGTGTGAACGAGCTGTTCACCAGCCCGGAGCGTGCAGACGGCCACCAGAAATGGGTGGACTTTGTCATGACCTTTTGGCATTGCGACTGTATCTGTCGCGTCAGTGAAAAGGCATTTACAGAGCGTTACCAGAAATGGTGCAAACGCAAGGGATACCATTTCAGAGCAGAGAAAGCGTTGGACATCTATGCCAGCAGCTGTGGCCACTTTACTACGCTGCCGAAGAACGACAATA
>NZ_JBHEVB010000044.1:0-851 GCF_041925195.1 Flintibacter porci | reverse complement strand
TAGGCCTTGTTTGAAAAATGTGTAGTCTTGTTCTAAAGCAACAAGATAGCAATAGCAGCAAGGTAGACGAAGGCCAGAAAAGAGACATCCAATTTGTCATATCTGGTAGCGACTCTCCGAAACCACTTGATTTTCTGAAAGAAACACTCAATCAGATGCCGCTCCTTGTACAGATGCCAATCTATCGGCCAGGGCTGAGAAACATTTTTCTGAGGCGGAATCACATAACTGGCCCCACGCTCTGAGATATATTCCCGGATGGCTTGCGCACCGTAAGCGCGGTCTGCCAGTATGTTGCTTCCAGTGATTTTGACTTGTTCCAATAGCTCAACGGCGTGAACAGAATCGTGGTCATTTCCAGCTGAGAGAAGGAACTCCACAGGATTCCCCAGGCCATCCACGACAGCATGAATCTTTGTATTCAGCCCGCCTCTGGTGCGGCCAACTGCCTTATTCGCCGTTTTTTTTCCCACCGTTGGCACTTTCGTGTACCTTTATGCAGGTAGAGTCTACGCTCAGGTTCTCCATGTCTGCATCCCCAGAAAGTGTGTGAAATACCCTTTCCAGTGTACCATCATCCCGCCATTTGGCAAATCGGGCATACACTGATTGCCAGGGGCCGTAGGCCTCCGGCAGCTCCCGCCACTGGGCGCCGCTTCGGACAATCCAGAGCATTCCATTCAGCATCGTCCGGTTATCCTTGCGCGGGCGACCTCGCTTTCCTGTTTCTTCTGGTGGCAGCATCGGTTTGATCCGGTCCCATTGTTCTTTTGTTAACTCATAGCGTTTCATGCCCTTAGTTTTACATATTGCGTCCTATTGTGCAACTTTTATTTTTCAAACAAGGCCTA
>NZ_JBHEVB010000043.1:0-1229 GCF_041925195.1 Flintibacter porci | reverse complement strand
TGAACAGGTCCATTAAAAACGGACAATAGACAAAACACCCCCTAATGTAGGAAAATAAAAGTAACTACATTAGGGGGTATTATCATGGGCAAAAGAAGCTATACGCACACACAGATATTGTTGCCGGAGATTCGAGCAATGGTGGAGGCCGGAAAGACACAACGCGAAATCGCAGAACATTTTGGATTTTCGAGTAAAGAAGTAGTACGCGAATTGCTTAAGCGAGAGAGAAGAAAGGAAGCAAAGCTCGCGGCAGGAATTATGCCTCGTCCCAAAGGTCGCCCGCGCAAAGATGCACTACCAAGAGATGTGGTTGCGGAGCAAGCATATGAGATCAATCGTCTGAAGATGGAAAATAAGTTATTGCGGGATTTTCTGCAATTGACAGGAAGGAAGTGAGGCCGCGAGCAAAATACCATGTCATTTATATGAATTGCAATCGCTATCCGGTAACTGTAATGTGTCAGTTCTTCGGCGTATCGCGCAGCGGTTACTACGATTATGTCAAACGTCTGAATCAGCCGGCACATGATGCCCATCTGGCTGAGATCATTCGTGAACAACAGAAGAAATGCGATAAGACCTATGGATATCGGCGTATGTGGAAGTGGCTAAAAAGAACGAAAAAAATACACCGAAATCCAAAGACGATTCTTCGCATAATGAAAAAATACGAACTTTTATCTGAAATTCGCCGTTGTAGAAAGTGGAAGCAGATGGGCCAGCAACTCCACAAATACGAAAACCTGTTGAACAGAGAGTTTCAGGCTGACAGACCAAATCATAAATGGGTCACGGATATCTCCTACATCCATACCGGACAAGGAGTTCTATATCTGTCTATGATTCGGGATTTGTTTGACAACAGCATCGTCGCATATAAAACAGCAACTACTCAGACGGTCAATCTTGTACTGGACACCATCCGGCTTGCCATGCAAAAGGAAAAGATAGTCGCTGCGGAGTTGCAGCTCCACAGCGACCAAGGGAGTCAGTACACCTCTCAAGCATACTTTGACCTGACTAAAGAATATGGGATAACTCCGTCTATGTCAAGACGGGGGAATTGCTATGACAATGCTATGGCGGAAAATTTTTTCTCTATCCTCAAAACAGAATGTATTTACCGACATCTTCCGGCTACCTTCGATGAAGCCAGGACACTGATTGATAACTACATCTATTTCTACAACAACCAGCGCATCCAGTTAAAAACTGGAGTGGCACCG
>NZ_JBHEVB010000042.1:0-1491 GCF_041925195.1 Flintibacter porci | reverse complement strand
TGTCAACGCCGGACGGTAAAAAATCTAAAACGCCGGCCAGAAAATGACCCAAACGCCGGAAACATAGCGCTTGTTATTTACGCCGGAACTCCGTCCGCCGGTCAGTTGTCCGCCGGAAGCTCAGCCGGTGGAACCGGCTGGACACCGGCCTTCCACCGTTCCCTCAGCCGGTAAGTCTGGCCGCGGATATTCACCACATGGGCATGGTGGAGCAGCCGGTCCAGTAGCGCAGTGGCCAGAATATTGTCGCTGAGCAGTTCCCCCCAATCGCTGAAATACTTATTGCTGGTCAAGATGATGCTGCCGTGCTCATACCGTTCCGAGATCAGACGGAACAGCAGCTCAGCCTCCTGGCGGTCCAGCTGCATGTACCCGACCTCATCAATCACCAATACAGCCGGGCGCAGGTAGACCCGCCACCTGCGTTCCAGGCGTCCCTGCAGTTGAGCCTTCTGCAAATCCGTAATGAGGTGCGAGAGGGTGGTGTAATAAACCACCATGCCGGCGTCCAGCGCCTTGAGTGCCAGACCAACAGCCAGGTGAGTTTTGCCCACCCCAGGGGGTCCCAGCAGGATAACATTTTCCTCCCGGGCAACGAAGGCCAGCGTACCCAGCTCCTCTACCTGCCGTTTGTCAATGCTGGGCTGGAACGCAAAGTCAAAGTCCTCCAGGCCTTTGCGGTGAGGCAGCCTGGCCAGCTTCAGCCGGGTTTCCCGGCTTTTTCGCTGGCGTTGCTGCTGTTCAGAAGAAAGCAATTCATTGAGAAACTGCACATAAGTTTGCTGTGTGTGGAGGGACTGCTCCAACTGAGCATCCAGAAGTTGAGCCGCAGTCTGCAGCCCCATTTGTTCCAGAAGGGCTCTGGCATGTTCTAATTCAACCATGTGCAGGTCCTCCTAACAAACGGTCATAGAACTGCAGGGGCCGTACTTCCACCTGGAGATCCTGCTGCTGGGCTGCCGGATACGGTGCGGCAATCCCTTTGTGCTCTGCCAGGCCTTTGTACTGTCCGGGAAGCCATATGATTTTTCCGGCATGGTACTGGACCTGGTGCCTGGCCAAAAGCATCGCTCCGTCATAGATTTCCAAAGCGCCGCTGCACAGCCGTACCTGGACCTCCTTGCCGCTGTACTGCCATGGTACACCATAACGGATCCCGTCAAAGCTCACCAATCCTTCTCTGGTTACGGTACGTCTCTCCCAGCGGTAGCGGTCCTGAATCTCCTGAGCGGGTAATGAAAGCAGTTCTTCCGCAGGCAGCACCTGCAATGGGACTTTACCGGTAGTGCCGTGGGGCTTGGAGTCCACCGTTTTACACCAGAGCTGCGCCTGCCGGTTCAGATCTTCCAGGTCAGTGAACTTGCGGCCGGGGAAGAAGTTCTCTTTCACATACCGGACCAGGCGCTCTACTTTCCCCTTAGTCTGCGGCTTCCTGACCTGACAGACCTTTGGCAGAAAGCCCATCTCTACCGCAAAGTCAGAGAATTGGGT
>NZ_JBHEVB010000041.1:0-1515 GCF_041925195.1 Flintibacter porci | reverse complement strand
CGTAACCGTCAAAGGAACAGGCGGATAGACTTGCATGAGATAATAGTGCTGGAACGAAGCGGAACGTTCCAGCACTATTTTGTACAGGGGGGCTTTCAGTGACATCTATGGAATTGAAACACCAGGCACGGCTACAGGAATGGGGATCAGCAATTAAGGAATGCCGGAGCAGCGGACAATCGGTTCGCGAATGGTGCAGGCAACAGGGAATCACCCCAACTACATATTATCGCTGGGAGCGAGAAGTACTGTCTGTTGCGGAGAGCATGGCACAGCAGGACGGACAGGAGAGCGTTACCTTTGCAAAAGCGCCTGTACCAAGACAGGAATACCGGAACGAAGCGGAACATTCCGCTACGCTGTATGCTGGGGATGTGAGAATCGATATCTATCCGTCGTGTGGGAGGGATCAGCTGAAAACATTGATTGAGATGCTGCACACATGCTGAACGATTTTAGTTGCAGCTGCCCGGTGTACATTGCCTGCGGATACACAGATCTGCGGCGAGGTATTGATGGACTGGCTAATCTGGTAAAGAGCCAGTTCCAGATGGATCCCTTTCAGCGGGCGCTGTTTCTGTTCTGCGGAAGACGGCGGGACCGGATCAAGGCGCTGTACTGGGAGGGAGACGGCTTTCTGCTGTTGTATAAGCGCCTGGAGAGCGGCAGTTTCCAATGGCCCAGAAGCACAGAGGAAGTGCAGGCCTTAACACCTCAACAGTACCGCTGGCTGATGGAGGGGCTGAAAACAGAGCAGCCGAAGGCAAACAAAGCAGTGAGCGGTCTGAGCGCAATATAATACCGGAAAGCATTGAAAACAGTGGTTTTTTGTTCCGATTTGTGGTATCATTTTCTTATGGGAAATGAAAAGAATACCGCCGCAAACACCCCGGAAATGGTGACCATTTCGCGGGCGGAATATGATTCTCAGCAGGCACAGCTGACTGAGCTGAAGCTCCAGAACCAATGGCTTCTGGAGCAGCTTGGTCTTGCCAAGAAACGGCAGTTTGGCGTATCCTCAGAGCGTCTTGAAGAGGGCCTGATGGACCAGCTGTCTCTCATGGCAAATGAGGCGGAGGCCTATGCCTATGGGACCAAGAACGCCACAGCGGAGCAGGTGGCGGTAAAGGCCCATGCCCGCAAGCGCCAGAGCGGCAATGTGCTGGATATCGTGCCGGAGGGGACCCCCACGGAAGTGGTGGAGCACCGCCTTTCCGAGGAAGAGCGTACCTGCGATACCTGCGGCGCCGTAATGGAGGAGATTGGGAAAGAGGTGCGCCGGAGCCTGAAGATGGAGCCGGCCCGGTTCTGGATCCGGGAGGATGTGTACTACACCTACGCCTGCAAGCAGTGCGAAGCGGAAACAGGAGAAGGCAATCTCCGGAAAACACCTAAACAGCCGACGCTCTGCCCGGGCAGTTTTGCATCCCCGGAGGCAGTAGCCCATATCATGACGCAGAAGTTTGTGATGTACTCACCACTGTATCGTCTGGAGCAGGAGTTTCAGCGGCAGGG
>NZ_JBHEVB010000040.1:0-1592 GCF_041925195.1 Flintibacter porci | reverse complement strand
CGCTCGTCTTCATTTAGTAGCGCAAAATTTGAGGACTCTTTATTTCCTTATTCGGTATAGCGGAGGCGGCTGTCAATTCGACATAATTTTCTTGTGATACTTTACCGTACATGAGCATTCGCGCCGGGGTTGTCGTTGCCGTAACCTTCCAGCAGGTTGATGACACCCCAGATGCCGAGACCAGCACCCAGAGCAATAACGAGGGTCTGCAAAACGGTGATCGCCTGGTTAAAAAATGCCATAAATTATAGTTAGCCGGAATCATTTGAAAAGTTTGATTTAGTCATTCATAGGCATACAAAAGCCGGAGCAATCTGCCGCCCGGTTTCCGGGGGCTGATTCCGGCTGTCCTCCTTTTTTCATTATTTTTTGGTGATTGTCCGCTTTGTACGCCAATGGCCCCATCCGGGGCAGTTGAGGCGGGTAGATAAGATCACTCCTTTCACAGCGGAACAGATTTACGCGCCCTCCGCGTCTACTTCGTACACATCGTAGACCTCGTTGGGCTTGAGTTTCAGCCGTGTGGACAGGAACGCCTCGATGTCAAAGGCGTTCTTGGGGTCCGCGTCGGCGGTGTACGGATAATTGGGGTGTTTGGTGATGTCGTACTTGTCCGAGAGGAAAGGCCGCACACCACGCAGCTGGAGAATACACTTGCCGCCGTCCATGACGGCCAATTCATCCTGGCTCATAAGCTCTTTGCCGAGCTTCTGATAGTTGAGAGAGTGGGAGGTTTCCCGCCCACGGTTCTCGCCGGTGTTGTAGGTGTCGATGGTCTCCTTGCCCAATACGGCGGCCAGCTCCTTGAGGGTAGTCGGCTCCTTGCCGCCCAGGAAGATAGAGGTATCCATGTTGCCGATGATGGTATCGGCGTTGTCCTTGTAGATGGCTTTCAGCTGGGACTGTGCTTGCAGCACCAGACAGGCGGAGATCTCACGGCTGCGGATGGTGGCGACCAGCTTTTCCAGCCTGGGAATCTGGCCAATGTTGGCGCACTCGTCAATGAGGCAGCGCACATGGACCGGCAGCCGCCCTCCGTACACATCGTCGGCTTTTTCACACAAAAGGTTGAAAAGCTGGGTGTAGCACATGGAGATCAGGAAGTTAAAGCTATCGTCCGTGTCGCTCATAATGAGGAACAGGGCGGTTCTTTGGTCTCCCAGGGTGTCCAGCTCCAGCTCGTCGTAGGAAGTGACCTCCCGCAGCTCCGCAATGTCGAACACGGCGAGGCGCGCACCGCAGGAAATCAGAATGGATTTTGCGGTTTTGCCCGCAGCCAGCTTGTACTTCTTGTACTGGCGGACCGCGAAGTGGTTGGGCTTCTCCGCCTCCAGCGCGTCAAACATCAGGTCCACGGGGTTTTTGAACTCCTCGTCGTCCTCCCGGACCTCCATCGCGTTGATGAACTCGATGAGGGTGGAGAAATTCTGTTCCTCCACCGGGGCCTCGTAGTGGATATACCCGATGAGGGCGCAGTACAAAAGCGTTTCCGCCTATAGTGATAGGTAATCCTTTGAAGTAATCGCCGGATTTTCCCCCACTCCACACCGGACATGCGACTTTCACCGCATCCGGCGTTCCATCGATTGTGT
>NZ_JBHEVB010000038.1:0-2237 GCF_041925195.1 Flintibacter porci | reverse complement strand
TTCCGGCGGACAACTGACCGGCGGACGGAGTTCCGGCGTAAATAACAAGCGCTATGTTTCCGGCGTTTGGGTCATTTTCTGGCCGGCGTTTTAGATTTTTTACCGTCCGGCGTTGACAAACCGCACGTTAGATATTTTAATCGAGATGGGTTATTACGATGTAAACAAGGCCAGTGCAATGTCCCTTTATGGAGGGGCCGTTTTTGAACCTTGGACCAGAATGGAGGATTTTGTAAGAGAAAGTTTGGAAGAAAGCGATCAGAGGATCTCCCAAAGCGAAGACTACCGAGCTCTGAGAAAGGCGTCCAGAGGACGTGTAATTGGCGGTGGCTTTGGACTCAAAGGTGCTGTAGGCGGTATGGCGATGGCTGGGACCTTTAACGCCCTGAGTGGACTTGCCCACAGCGGGGTCAATGCAATTGGGAATGCAAAAACACGCAAAACGGAGCGGGATCGTCTCAATCGGGTATATCAAAGCACCATGATGACTGACTGCATCCAATATTTATTTGCAGATGCCTTTCTTCAGATGGCCTGGGTCTTTCTCTCTTATCAGGGCAATTACATGGAGACCTCACTTCCTGGAACGGAAGAAGATCTGTCCAGAGCAGAGGCGCTGCGAGAAAATTTCTCCAAAATTCCAGCGGATAAGCGAGGGGAAACTGCTGCCCTAATCCTCACACTTGCGCCTGCCGAGGCGGCCACATATCAGTTCCTTCTGTCGCAGTATCAAGATCCTGACGGCGTACTGGGACGGCTGGCAAAAGCAGTCGGTATGGAACGGATTTATTGCTCCTTGGTCGATCAGACTCTGGCACCCAAAGTAGACAGAGAAATAAAAGGTTTGTCTGCCCGCATGCAACGTGTAACGGTAAGAGAAACACATACAGCAGCAGTCAACTGTGTTCTGGAAGAAGGCCGCCAGAATCTACAGGAAATCTGTGCACAGTTCAGTTTGAATCAAGGCGCAGGGAGTAATCTGATGGCGGTATACAACCAGCGGCTGGAGCAGGCGTTTTCCAAAGAACTTGAGAAAGTGAAAACCTTGGAGCAAAGTTTCCTTACAGTAATGCGCAAGCTCCATGCAACGGACCAGCAGCGAAGGACATTCCGAAACGCCACTTATGAAACTGTCACTCAAGCTGAAGAAGCCAGACGACTGTGGGCAAAAGCTGCTGCTTTGAACACGGGCTGTAATGAGAAGACCAGCCTAGAATTCAAAAAGTCTCTGGAAGCACTGGAGATGCTGATGAAACAATCGCCAGAGTCATTACAGCCGGATCTGCAAAGCCTTTGGGAAACGATAGAAGAGCACCGGAAGGAAAAGGATCAGGAGGAGCGCACTTATCTGAACACCCTCTTCCCTTCTCATGAGGCACGCGCCGCCGCAGAGAAACAGTATAACGCCATGATGGCACAGCTGCTTCCAGAAGGCAAAAATATTACTGACAGTGATATTCAGATTGCCCGAAAAAACGTGAATGCACAGCAAGACGTAGTGGAACCGGTACGCCAAGCAGTACTGGAGCAAATTGCGTTACAAGAGCGTGAATTAAATCAGGATATCCTTCGAAAGAAAGCAGAACAATCCAGCCGGCATGTAAAGGGAACGCTAGTAATAATCAATCTTCTATATAGCGGAATTGTCCTATGGGCACTGTTTTTCTGGAAATTATTCCGGATTGATGGTATAGATATCAGTGTGCTCCAGCTCCTTCAGATGTTCTACCACAATTCCGATACCATTACCGCAGCAAGAGGATTTATAGCCATAGGTGCTATTGTGATTGCATTTCAAATGCTGTCTAACATAAAACAGACTCTGAATCAAGATTTTTCCGATGTATTGGATTATCCTGGCACTGTTTTGGTGTTAGGTTTGTTGGTATGGGGACTTACAGCGTTCCTCGATCTTACGTATGATATAGCCCAGGCATATATTTACCTGTTGTTTATCAGCGTATTCTTCTGGGGCATAAACAGTGTAAAACAGAAAAAACTGGATCGATTAACCCGGCAAAAATACAGTTAATCTATATGGACATATTTTTAGGGGGCGCTCAGACAGAGCGCCCCCTAAAAATATGAAGCAAAAAATTCCTAATTTCCCTGTTCGCTTTCGTAACCGTCAAAGGAACAGGCGGATAGACTTGCATGAGATAATAGTGCTGGAACGAAGCGGAACGTTCCAGCACTATTTTGTACAGGGGGGCTTTCAGTGACATCTATGGAATTGA
>NZ_JBHEVB010000037.1:0-2242 GCF_041925195.1 Flintibacter porci | reverse complement strand
GAGCTTAAGGTATTCAGTACCGAAGGCGAAGCGAGAGCGAGTCTGAATAGGGCGACTGAGTTGCGTGCAATAGACCCGAAACCAGGTGACCTATCCATGGGCAGGTTGAAGTGGGGGTAAAACCCCATGGAGGACCGAACCGACCCCCGTTGCAATGGTGGCGGATGACCTGTGGATAGCGGAGAAATTCTAATCGAACTTGGAGATAGCTGGTTCTCCCCGAAATAGCTTTAGGGCTAGCGTTAGTTTAGATTACCGGAGGTAAAGCACTGAATGGGCTAGGGGCTGATAAAGTTACTGAACCCTATCAAACTCTGAATGCCGGATAATTGATGACTAGCAGTCAGACTACGTGAGATAAGTCTCGTGGTCAAAAGGGAAACAGCCCAGACCCACAGCTAAGGTCCCAAAGATACGCTAAGTGGAAAACGATGTGGAATTGCGAAAACAACCAGGATGTTGGCTTAGAAGCAGCCACTCATTAAAAGAGTGCGTAATAGCTCACTGGTCGAGTGATTCTGCGCGGAAAATGTAACGGGGCTAAGCGTAACACCGAAGCTTGGGATGCAGCAATGCATGGTAGGGGAGCGTCGAATGAGGGGTGAAGTCGTAGCGGAAGCAGCGGTGGACTTCATTCGAGTGAGAATGCCGGAATGAGTAGCGAGAATTATGTGGGAATCATAATGGCCGAAAATCTAAGGTTTCTTGGGGAAGGTTCGTCCGCCCAAGGTAAGCCGGGAGCTAAGGCGAGGCCGCGAGGCGTAGTCGATGCACATACGGTTGAAATTCCGTAGCCACCGAAACTTAAGCTAGAAGGACACTTGGAGCTATCCAGACCCGGGCGTTGGTTGACCCGGGCGTAAGGGACCGAAATTAAGTAGGGAAGCTGGAGAATGACGAGGCGAGAAAAGTTCTAGTGTATGCTAAGGTGCCCGTACCGCAAACCGACACAGGTAGATGAGGAGAGAATCCTAAGGCCAACGGGAGAAGGGTTGTTAAGGAACTCGGCAAAATTACCCCGTAACTTCGGGATAAGGGGAGCTCCGAAAGGAGCCGCAGAGAATAGGCCCAAGCGACTGTTTACCAAAAACACAGGTCTATGCTAAATCGAAAGATGACGTATATGGGCTGACGCCTGCCCGGTGCTGGAAGGTTAAGAGGAGGGCTTAGCGCAAGCGAAGGTCTGAATTGAAGCCCCAGTAAACGGCGGCCGTAACTATAACGGTCCTAAGGTAGCGAAATTCCTTGTCAGGTAAGTTCTGACCCGCACGAATGGCGTAACGATTTGGGCGCTGTCTCAACAGCCCACCCGGCGAAATTGTAGTACCGGTGAAGATGCCGGTTACCCGCAACTAGACGGAAAGACCCCATGGAGCTTTACTGTAGCTTAATACTGAGGATTGGTAAATGATGTACAGGATAGGTGGGAGACTTGGAAGCCAGGGCGTCAGCTTTGGTGGAGTCACCCTTGGGATACCACCCTTCATTTGCTGGTTTTCTAACCTGCGGCCGTGAATCCGGTCGGGGGACACTGTTAGGTGGGCAGTTTGACTGGGGCGGTCGCCTCCTAAAAGGTAACGGAGGCGCTCAAAGGTTCGTTCAGCACGGACGGAAATCGTGCAGTGAGTGTAAACGCATAAACGAGCCTAACTGCGAGACCGACGGGTCGGGCAGTAACGAAAGTTGGAGTTAGTGATCCGGCGGTATGTGAGTGGAAATGCCGTCGCTCAACGGATAAAAGCTACCCTGGGGATAACAGGCTGATCTCCCCCAAGCGTCCACAGCGACGGGGAGGTTTGGCACCTCGATGTCGGCTCGTCACATCCTGGGGCTGAATTCGGTCCCAAGGGTTCGGCTGTTCGCCGATTAAAGTGGCACGCGAGCTGGGTTCAGAACGTCGTGAGACAGTTCGGTCCCTATCTGTTGCGGGCGTAAGAGATTTGAAGGGAGCTGTCCTTAGTACGAGAGGACCGGGATGGACAGACCTCTGGTGCACCAGTTGTCGTGCCAACGGCACAGCTGGGTAGCTACGTCTGGACGAGATAAACGCTGAAAGCATCTAAGCGTGAAACTCCCCCTAAGATAAGATCTCTCATCCGAAAGGAGTAAGGCTCGACGTAGACTATGTCGTTGATAGGTCGGAGGTGGAAGTGCTGCGAGGCATGTAGCTGACCGATACTAATAAGCCGAGGGCTTGACCTAAAAGGTCAAAGAAGGATGCAGGCGCTTGTAAGCGATGGAA
>NZ_JBHEVB010000036.1:0-2596 GCF_041925195.1 Flintibacter porci | reverse complement strand
TGCATACGGCGGTGGCCAGCGGCCACGGTTGCGGAGCTCAGCGGCCGCTGTGCGGCCTAACGGCCACCCCAATATAGACAGCTAATTGAAGTAGTTCGGAAATTCTCCATAATGATGGTATCCGCAACAGCGGAAATCTACATTTTATGGAGGGTAATGTATGTTGGACTACAAAGACATCATTATCAAGCATTACGCTCTCGGCATGAGTGGTCGAGAGATTGCCAGGACACTCTCGGTCAGCAAAACTGGTGTCAACAGCTTTCTGAATGCATTCAAAGAGTGCAAAACGCTCAGCTATCCTCTGCCGAAAGGCATCACCAACTACGGCATTGCTTCTGCAGTTTACGGTTCGCACACCACGGTAAGCGGACGTGATCTTACCTATGAATTGCCGGACTATGAAGCCGTAGCAAAGGATATGTCCTCCCGGAAGAACATGACGCTGGTGGTTCTTTGGAACCGATACTCTAAGAAGTGTCGGGACAGCGGTCTGAAGTTCTACTCATACCGGCAATTTTGCGAAAACTATGCCAAGTGGTGTGAGGAAAACAAAGAGTCGTTGCACTTCAACGCCGTCATTGGCCAGAAGATGGAAGTGGATTTCGCCGGAAAGACCTTCCGCATGGTGGATCCACTCACCGGGGAGACCGTGGAGATTGTGGTTTTCGTAGCCGTCCTTCCGTATTCCCAGTACATTTATGCCGAAGGAATGATCTCAACTAAGGAGCCGCAGTGGATTGCCGTCAACAACAATGCTCTGACGTATTTTGGCGGCGTGCCGGCGCTGGTCGTCTGCGATAACTGCAAGCAGGCTGTCATTGCCAACCGGGACTGGATCGCCCCGGAGCTTAACAAGGATTATGCGGAATGGGCCGAGCACAACCATACGGTCATTCTTCCAGCCAAGGTCAGGAAGCCCAAATACAAGAGCTCTGTAGAGAATGCTGTTGGCATCATGGAAAAGGGCTTCTTCCATGACATGGAGGAAATGGACTACTTCAGTCTGGAGCAGTTCAACCGTGACCTTTGGAAGCATCTGGACAAGCTAAACAGTGCCCCGTTCACCAAGAAGCCTCACAGCCGCCGCTACTACTGGGACGAGGAGCGCAGGGAGCTTATGCCGCTGCCTCCTGTTCCTTATGAATACATGGAGCGCCGGACGGCCAAGGTGTCCTCAGATTACCATGTTCGCTTCGACAACGCTTATTACAGCGTAGACCGGGCCTATCTGCACAAGGAAGTGCTTATCCGGGCTTCTGCTACCATGGTAAAGATTTTCTCCAAAGAGGGAGCGCTTATCTGTGAATGGCCCAGAGCGACCGCAAAGAGCCAGTGGTCTACGGATCCGAACCATCTCCCAGCGAATTACAGGGAAATTTCCGAGTGGAACGGTACCTACTTCACTCGAAAGGCCATGACGATTGGTCCAAATACTGGCAAAGTCATTAAGCGCATTCTTGCCAGCCGTAAGCTGGAAGTCCAGACTTACCGAATGTGCCAGGGAGTCCTGAGCTTTACCAGGAAATACAGCAAGCAGGCGCTGGAAGAAACCTGCCGCCAGGCTTTGGAGTTGGGAAAGGTAAATTACACCTTCATTAAAAACACGATTCCGGTTGTTGCTGAAGATCTGGGAGTCTCCGGTTACAATACCAGCATGAACGAGGAACGCAATAAAGGTGCTTTTGTTATGGATGCGGGGTCCATGGATATTAGCAGACTTCTCTCCCGCAGCCAGAGTCTGGCTCGGGGCAACGGGAAAGGCGGTGACAAGTAATGCTCACCGGGAAAGCACTCTTTAACACGCTTCTGTTCGAGCTGAATGAAATGGGACTGCCCGGTATGTCTGCCACACTGGACGAAATGTACCGATCTCCGAGCTTTCTTGAGCTTGATCCATTGATGGCAATTGCCAACCTTGTGGAGCCAGAATACCAGAAGAAGATGAACAAACGGATCCTGAGCCGTCTGTGCAGCGCACATCTGCGAGGGTGTCCTCAGGAACTCACAAACTGTGTTGATTCAGCTGAACGCGAATATCTGCCCCGTGGCATTACCGAGACACTGTCCACACTGGACTTTATTGATTCCGGTCTGAATGTCTGTATCCTGGGTCCGTCCGACAGCGGTAAATCCTATTTGGCAAAGGCCATTGGCATTGTTGCCTGCAACAATTACAAGGTGGAGTACCACCACTGTGAGTCCCTTCTGGAGGCGCTGGTAGCGCTCAAAGCACAGGACTACTCGAAATACCAGAAGCGCTTGAAAAGCATCTGCGGTGCCGCTCTGCTCATTCTGGACGACTTCCTGCTGCACACCATTACCGACGAGCGTGAAGTGAAAATCCTCTTTGAGATTTTGGAAAAGCGGTGTGAAATTAACCTGAGCACCATTATCTGCTCGCAACGGGAACCGGCAAGCTGGAGCTCCATGATTCTTAATGACGAGGTCTCCGCTAACGCCATCCTGAAGCGTGCCACAAAGCACTACACCGTGGTGATTAAACCTAAAATGACCACCTAATTACGGGTGGCCGCTGCGCCGCAAGGTGGCCGCTGGTGACCGCACCGGTGGCCGCCGAGCGCCGCAGAATGCA
>NZ_JBHEVB010000035.1:0-3882 GCF_041925195.1 Flintibacter porci | reverse complement strand
AGTGAACGCACCCCAGGAATGTAAAATTCCAAAACCATAATGGAAATGCCGACCGCCATCTCAATGCCTGTGCGCTGAGATGGCGGCCTTTTTATACGCCGGGAGATTTGACGGTTACGTTTCAGCCACACATCGAGTGTAACTGTATCGGAGAGCCAAACCTGCCCGGCTTGGACAACGATGAATTGGCGTCCGTATACACTGTTTGATGAACAGACCTATTATGGAAAAATGAAGATTACCACTATTATTCCGAACCCGGGCGGCGTATACCAGAAGGTATGGTATGACGAACATGAAGGCGTAAATAAGAAGTTGGTTTTGGATACCCATGAGGTATGGTCCAGAGAGAATAAGGCGAAGGATGTAAACGCCAGAACTCCGCAGCCTCCAACGGGAAAACCCAATGTGTAAATGTGTAACTGCGCAATAAATCATTATTGTATTGTGCAGGACGCAGGAAAGGGGGCCTCTTACGAGTTGGTAAGAGGCCCCCTTTCCTTTGAGATAACGGTTTACCCGTCACGCCATGTGCGAACGAGTAAACCATTATCCACTTATTTTCCTGTGTGTGTTGTTGACTTCCACTTAACTTTCTTATAGCTTGTCCTGTCCACTGGGGTGTTGGCACTTTCCAGTGGACAGGTTTGCAGAGAGTGACAGTAACGACTTTTTTTGCGGCTGAGTTTGGCCGTGAACTTCCGGCATTTTGAGGGTAGCTATACCCGACCCGAACATTTAGAAACGCTGCATGCCATCTTCATCAACAAATCCTTTTCAAAAAATCCGTCTATAACGAATTGAATGTGTGCTTCATCATCGTACCATGTTATACAACTACTCTGTTCCTCATCGGCTGAAATATATAAGTGTCCAGGACATCCATTAACCGTAACATTCTCGACTTGCATGTTTTCTGTATCGATTAAAATTGCAGATCCCTCTTCAACTCTCACATATTCAAATCGAAGTATATCTCCTTCTTCATTTTCATAATGAATTTCAATATT
Source organism: Flintibacter porci (assembly GCF_041925195.1). Lineage (NCBI taxonomy): Bacteria > Bacillati > Bacillota > Clostridia > Eubacteriales > Flintibacter > Flintibacter porci. The sequence continues at coordinate 2,872 of NZ_JBHEVB010000035.1, read as the reverse complement.
ATTGGAAAACTCTATTGAAGACTCTGTTTCTATATATCCCTGAGGTAAATCCAAAATTTTATACAAAGGCATTTCAATAGAATCTTGGTCTCCAAAGAATCTATAAATAACATATGTTTCATACCACTCTGTAACCCATTCAACTATAGCAGCTCTCACTGTTGGACTAAAAATCATCAACGCCCCCAGAGAGACTGAACATGCGAGCGCAATACTGGCTGCTATGTTTAAGATTTTTTCCAGCGAGGACGTTTATGCCTCTTTGCCCATCTATTTGGGTTGTAAACCATACTTTCCATCTCTCGGATAAAGCGAGAAGATACATTAACCTGTTCATGTTCAAAAAGTTCTTGAGAAAACTCTTTTTCTGCAGCTTCTAGTAAAATATCTCTTAATATAGAATTTTCCTTGCCTTCTGTCATTTTATGTATCCCTCCTCCCTCAATTTTTTTATGAGTATTGTCCGACCCCGATGAATACGAACGTTAACTGCCGTTTCTGTTAATGCAAGAGCTTTCGAGATTTCCCTTGTGCTGCGTTCTTCTATAAATCGCATTTCCAGCACTGCTCGATATGTATCAGGCATCGACTGTATAACTTCTATAATTGACCGTTCGTCATTTTCTGCGAACCTATCATCGTTTCCGATTATAGCATCTTCAAAAGGTAATTCCTGCTTTTTTCTTCTCAAAATTGTTATAGCTTCATTTTTTACTATAACAACGAGATACGCCCCATATTTATTACTTGGTAAACTCGAAATTCTTTGAAAATTATTTACAACTCGTACCCATGCGTTCTGGACAACATCTTCTGCTGTATATCCATCATCTGGAAAATACCGTTTTGCCACCCGTAGCATAGCACTTCCATACTGATTATATAATGCCGCAAAAAGTTCTCTATCATTGTCACTTTCCAGCATTGATAAAAAGATCAACAAAAACAACCACCTCCTATCTTTTAATGAAAAACTTTATTCTCTTGAAAAATGCTCCGCAAGACCACACCTCAGTACATCGCTTATGGTGTCCATGATACGCTGGATCGTATCACAAGCATCATCAAACGAGACATCTTTTGCATAGTCAAAATCTCTCTGATATTTTTTCCAAAAACCTTGAAGCTGTTCGCTGGAGCGAATCTCGGCGATAATATCCGGATAGAGGTTGAGAACTTTTTGACTGCCTCGCTTATTGGCTGTGCGCTTCAGGGCCTGAAGCAGTGTTTGTGAATCACACTCAGAACCCCGCAAAGAATATAGAATATGTATGTCATAAAAATCTCTCGGGCGCGTGTTGGCAATACTGCGGGACAATACGGTTTCAATTTTCTCTGCCAATACGGTTTCAAGGTTGTAGGCAAGGATGCTGATGGAACGGTCGTCAAACAGCAAAGAAAAAGTGTATTCGATTTCTCGTGGGGTGATAATGTCTCCGGTCGTCACATCTACAGTCAAAGGGACACTGATTGGCGGATAATTTGCTTTCAGCGAAACCCGAATCCCTGGATAATCATCACCCTCGCGGATGTCGGCAATATCCACCAATTCAAAGCGTACATCATCGGCAACCTCCACAGCACAGATTTCTTCAAAAATCCTTCGGATGGCTTCATGTGTCAGAGTGAAGCCTTTGATCGTGGTATCCAAATCCATGGTGGCCCGTGTGTCAAGGCCGACGATTGCGGAAATGAGGAAGCCGCCTTTCAAAATAAAATTCTGCTTATATGCTGAGAGCGAGATCCGCTCCAGCAGTCTCTCTAACATATAGTTTTGCATGACCAACTGAGCGGAAATCTTTTTCTCGGCGGCTTTCTTTTTGATAAAAGCCTTTAGCTGCATCGGATTTTTTGTGATCATAATAGTATCTCCATGTATCGAAGCACCTTGGGTTTTACACGCAGCTGCTCTGCGTACTTCATCAATTTATAAATATCCTTCTCTTTTGACACAGCGTATTTTTTCATTGCTGTGCTTACGATCTGGATGTCGCTCCCGCTGCCGCGAAGAATATCACATATCGTTCTTTCAAGGTCATAAACTTGGAGCGGATTGCCGCAAGGAGAGGGCAATTCCATAACGCCCAGCGAATAATTCTCTGCCACAACGCGTTTGACAAGAATATTTTCCTCTTTCAAGGAGCGTGAGTTGTAGCCTTTGGGAAAGGTCATGGTGTATTGTGCCGGGGTGCGGTCAGAATAACCGTGCAGGTACAATGCAGTATCGTGCGAATAGATTCCGCGCCCGTATCTTAGTTGTAACAGGTAAAGATCGTCTTCCCATGCGTCAGTGCGTACATATAAACCACGTCCGAAACGATAAATCACACCACTGTCTACAAGTTCCTGTAAAATGCTGCGGTGTAGTCCAGCGGAGGTTACCTGCTCCGTGGTAATTGTCCCATTTGGTGATGCATTTAGAAGTGTTTTAATCCGTTCACGATCTGTCATAGGCTTTAGCTCCTTTTTATATCTGACAGTGACACATTATATTATATAAAAATAATGTGCGGATGTCAAGGACGAGCGATACAACGGCACATTATTTTTTGATAAAGGAATGTGCCGTTGTTAAGATGGTGATGCGTTCAATATGAAGTGTTGGTTTTGTGAAAAAGATTCACTTCTCTTTCCGTCTCACCGCACTACATAACGAGGAATGCCGGCGAGCCGCCAGTAAAGCGGCGAAAGCTACCGAGAGCAGCTTTATCAAAGGTATGGTATGATTTTTTGAAAAACTTTTCTCTTTCATTTAGGCCTTGTTTGAAAAATGTGTAGTCTTGTTCTAAAGCAACAAGATAGCAATAGCAGCAAGGTAGACGAAGGCCAGAAAAGAGACATCCAATTTGTCATATCTGGTAGCGACTCTCCG
>NZ_JBHEVB010000034.1:0-4738 GCF_041925195.1 Flintibacter porci | reverse complement strand
ACCATCATTATGGAGAATTTCCGAACTACTTCAATTAGCTGTCTATATTGGGGTGGCCGTTAGGCCGCACAGCGGCCGCTGAGCTCCGCAACCGTGGCCGCTGGCCACCGCCGTATGCAATATAGATTATGAAATCGGCGATGTTCTTGAATACTTGTGGAATGAAGCTGAAAAACAGGGCTTTTTGATGCATACAAATCCTTTCCAACGTTGGATGTACTGCGGTCTGTATAGCGATGGTCAATATACTGTTACTCCAGACTGTAATGTATATAAGTGTTGGGAACATGCTGGTATGGATGAGCATCGGATGGGAGAAATCGGAGACGACGGTTCGCTAGTGAATGTGTCTTTTGCATTATATGATTGGATGTCAAAAAACCCCTTAGAGGATAAAGACTGCAGAGAATGCGTTTACTTACCCGCCTGCGGTGGTGGCTGCGGTGTCGTTAGTTATAATGAAACTGGCACATATCACGCTAAGGGCTGCTTTAAGGTAAAAGGCGTGTTAGAAAAGCAGATCCAGCGTTTTGCGTTAGAGGTTGCAAACAAAGCTAAAAAGTAATCTTAATATGGAGGCACAGCATGGCATGAAAGATATATTGCTTTTTTGCAAAAAGTACATGAAACTACATCGTAGGCAACTATGTTTTTATATTTTGCTGTGCATTATTCTGGGTTGCTTTTCTTTGGCAACGCCTTATGTATCTGGAAATTTCGTAGATTACTTAATTACCGGCAACAGCATCGGCAGCCTACTTCAGTATTGTGCTTTATACTTTTCCCTGTCGCTAGGTTCGGTTCTTTTAGGATACATAAGTAATAAGCTATTTATCTCCTTACAGACAAGGATGGGATTTGAACTCAATCGTGATGTCATTTCTCATATTCAGCATTTACCATTATCCTTTATCGAGTCAGAAGACACCGCCTACCTTAATCAAAAAGCAAATAATGATTCCAATGCACTCATGACTTTCTGCATCAGTATTATTCAAAGCATTGTAATCAATTTTGTCACTATATTACTTTCATTCTTAGTCATTTTCTTTTTTAATCCTCTAATAGCAGTCTCCTTGTTCATTCTCATTCCCTGCTATTTTATCGTATACCAAATACTCAAAAAGAAATTGTTCACGACCAGCTTTAAATTCAAAGAGAAGCAAGCTGAATATTTTAGTAAACTTTTTGAACAAATATCCCACATCAAACAGCTAAAAGTAAACGCATTATGTTCACAATTCATTTATCGTCTTAATTCGTCTTTTGATCATGTTTTTCACGCTGCAATTCAATACCAAAAGATATCATATATTTTTACGGGTCTAGACAGTATTATTCTCTGTGTTGCACACATTTTTTTATTCCTTTATGGTGGTATATTAGTTTTACAAGGCAAATTAAGTGTAGGGCAGTTCACAATTATATCAAGCTATTTTAGCATCATGCTGACATCAACAAGATACTTCTTCTCTTTAGGAAAAAATGTTCAGGATATTATGGTTTCATTTAAACGGATAACTGAAATTCTTGAACGAACTCCTGATCCTATTGGTTCTATTGAACTTACTCACATTTCAAAAATTGCCCTACATAATTATTCGAAACGCTTCGGTCAAAAATATATTTTAAATTCTGTTTCAGTAGAATTTGAGGAAGGCAAGATATATGTTATAGCAGGTCCAAATGGCTCCGGGAAGACAACACTAATCAATTCTATTTTGGGGCTATACACCAATGAGTGTGCTGATAAAATTTATTATAATGAGTACCCTATAGGGAAAATTGATTTACCAAAAATATATCAAAATCTTTTGGGTATTGTTGAGCAAGAGCCGCTTTTGTTTGAGGACACTATTTATTTTAATATTACTCTTGGTTCTCCCCCAAAGGAAAAGGGAATGATAGACTATTACACCAATTTGTTCGGCTTGGATGGCTTCATCAATTCCCTGCCTAACAAAATGAACACTATAGTCGGAGAAAATGCTTCTAATCTTTCAGGGGGTGAAAAGCAGAAAATATGCCTTATTCGTGCACTGATAAAGAATCCCAATGTATTGGTCTTGGATGAGCCCACATCAGCTCTGGATAGAGAATCTGTGCAAGCATTTAAAGACTACTTAACGGCAACAAAAAAGGGCAAAATAACAGTAATCGTTACCCACGACAGGTCACTTAACGATATTGCCGATGTTGTTATTTCCCTCACAAATCTTTAATACTTTTGTGGTATGCAGTTTTGCTGAGGCATTATCACAAGGGCTTTCCGGCTATCAGGATCTGTAATATAAAACAGCGGCCCCCACCCCAGTAGGCACTCGATTGTGCTTGGGGCGGGGGCTTTTTTGTTTGCTGCTACTCTGAACAGCGAAACAGACATTTAAGGTACTGTCAAGAATTATGCGCAAATTAGTTTGCAGACTCTGGCTGGATGAGGTCAGCCAGCAATAGAGGCGTCTTCCAGAGCCGCCTCCAAATGCTTCATATTCATGTACTTCTTGTTGCCCCACTGGGTTCCGGCCACATGGCGTAATCGGGCACAAACCAGCATCAAAGCAGAATTGCCGTCCGGGAATGTTCCCACCACACGGGTGCGGCGGCGAATCTCCCGGTTCAGCCGTTCAATTACATTGTTGGTACGGATCCGCGTCCAATGCTCATAGGGAAAATCACAGTAAGTCAGCGTTTCCTCGACACTATCCTCTACTTTCTTAGCGGCCTCTTTTAACTTCATTTCCTTCAGCTGAGCCACCACAGCTTTCGCTTTCTCTCGGGCCGCCTTCTTGCTCTCCTGGGCATGGATCGCCTTGAGCATCTTAGCCACCAGTTTTACCTTGGATCGAGGGACGACGGAAAACACATTGCGGTAAAAATGGACTGTGCAGCGTTGGTATTTGGCGTCAGGAAACACTTCCCCTACAGCGTCCAGCATTCCCAGACACTTGTCCCCGACAATGAGTTTCACGCCGTCCAGTCCACGGCTTTTAAGCCACTGGAAGAAATTCACCCAGCTGGCCTTGTCCTCTTTCATACCCTCGGCCGCGCCCAGGACCTCACGGTATCCGTCCTCGTTCACCGCAATTGCCACCAATATTGCAACATTTTCATACTCTCCTCCCCAGTTGCGCCGCAGGTAGATACCGTCCACATAAACGTACGGATACTTACCGCCTTGTAAGGGACGGTTCCGCCAATCCTCGATGTGGACATAGGCTTTCTTGTTCAGCTCGCTGATGGTGGACGGAGATACCTTGCTGCCCCATAAAGCTTCTGTTATATCCTCCACCCGGCGCACAGAGACGCCGGCGAGGTACATCTCAATGAGGGCTTCTTCTACGCTGCTCTCCCGGCGGCGATACCGCTCAATGATGGCCGTTTCAAAAGAAACACCCTTGAGGCGAGGCACATGGAGCGTCACGTCTCCGGAGGTGGTGGTAAGGTTCCGGTCGTAGTGGCCGCTGCGGTAGCCTTGGCGGGCCTCGTTGCGCTCGTAGCGGGCAGCCTGGGTTAGCTCCGCCTCCTGCTCCAGCAGTTCATTCAGCGTTTCTTCGACGCTGCCCCGGACCATTTCCTTGAGCTGCCCCTTGATTACTTCCTCGTTCAGTTGTACAATCTTCTCAGACATGGTTTACAGACTCCTTTCAGAATGGTGTGTGGTAACTTCATTCTACCAGAGGTCTGCAAACCATGTCTCTTTTTATGCCGTTTTCAATTTGCGCAATTTATTGTACCTTATCACATTTAATAGCGTAAAGGTTTGAACTGCTTATCTGTCTTTTATGCGCGACCGGATTTTCGAAACAGCGATATCGATTGCCTTATTAGCAACAATCACTATAAAGGCGACGATATATAAACTTTTCACCTCGCGCCAGCTTGTCAGCCATCCTATAATTACCATTACTTTTTGCTTTTGAACTCGATATATGTTCCTATTCCAAAGAGAACAATGCCCAGAACAATAAAGGCAATAGATACTATGAAGAAATCCATAGCACCATAGCCTTTGAGCAAACCGATAATTCCTACTGTTCCATTTAATGTGACATCGTTTAGTGTAGCCAGCGTCATTAAAGCAACAGAGAAAAATGCGCCTATCAGCGAAATGAAAGCGCCCAGTATCATTATTCCAGACATTTTAGCACCTTCTCGTTGAGAATTTTCTAAAAGGCTATTTATTATTTGAAATTGTATCGCTTGATTAACAGCGTTTGTATTTTCCAATGGAACTTTGCTCCCGAGTAAAGTTTCCACAGGCACCTCCAAAACTTGAGATAATTTTATAAGCATATCCCCATCTGGAATTGACAGCCCTTTTTCCCACTTTGAGATAGTCTGTCGCACAACATTTATTTTCTCTGCAAGAGCCTCTTGAGAAAGCCCCTTTTCTTTTCGTACTTTTTTCAAATTATCTCCAAACATATAGTTCAACTCCTCTTTAAGTCATTTTTATTATACTCAAAACATCCTGCTACCACAAGCAACGCAAATTAACATTTAGTTCTGTATGCCCTGCTGGTCACACTCGAAAAACAGGTCTATTATTATTTCATCATCGGTCATTGCGCCACCTTCCTTCCAGCCTCACCATATACTACGTTTTTAGCAGCAAATACTAGGCCTTGTTTGAAAAATAAAAGTTGCACAATAGGACGCAATATGTAAAACTAAGGGCATGAAACGCTATGAGTTAACAAAAGAACAATGGGACCGGATCAAACCGATGCTGCCACCA
>NZ_JBHEVB010000033.1:0-6167 GCF_041925195.1 Flintibacter porci | reverse complement strand
CACAAAGCACTACACCGTGGTGATTAAACCTAAAATGACCACCTAATTACGGGTGGCCGCTGCGCCGCAAGGTGGCCGCTGGTGACCGCACCGGTGGCCGCCGAGCGCCGCAGAATGCACTTTAGCTGATCTTTACCAAACGTCAACTGATTATATTTTAGGACGCACCAATAATCCCGCTCCACCACATGAGTAAATCCCCCAGATTAGCCTAATAGCTTTTCTGGGGGATAGTTATTATTTATATCTCGTAAAACCGTTGTAATTTTTCATGCAGTTCACACGCTGCTTTACTCATAGCGATAGGCTTTTCCATCACAGGCCCAGTGCTCTTACCAAATCGTTTTTCTTTAATATCTGACATAGTGTTAGATGTTGGAAGAAAAACCGTGTCCTGCATGTGCGTATTCATATATCTAAGGAATTCTTTACTTAATGATTCCTTAGCGGCCTCACTATTAAACTCAGGAGAGTTAATGTAATACTCTAATTGATGTGAGTCGCCTACAACCCGGTATTCTACCTCCTTCCACATAACCTTGCACTCAATGAGCCAAGGATACATTTCTTTGACCATTTGCTTGTATATCCTTGCTAGATGGCTATTTTGGAAAAATTCAAATTCATTCGTAATTTCTTTAACAGAAGGAAGACTCTTTAGCTTATAGCACCTCTTATAAGCATATTGACGCATAAACTGCTCCAAATTCGCAATGGCAGCTTCTTGCTTTTTTGTAGCACGAATTAAGAACTCATCTGGTATAGACATATCATTGATATATACTGCTTTTTCTAATATGTCCCTATCAATACAATTGTCCCAACTTTTAGAATAAATATTTAGCTGTTCAAGCGTTTCTGGCCGTAGAACAGAATTTGCATCAGATGAAATTTCTTCTAACAGCTTTTCCCGCCGATTATTGTCCTCTTGAAGTTCCGCACTTGATTTTAAGCGTCTTTCTTTGCGACCAGCTATATCTGTTAGTACATCAGGCTTTAGCTTATGGTAGTATGTCCACTCAACTATTCCATCCTCTTGCAAAGACTTTAAGCTTCTTTCTATCGCTGTACGAATTTGATTCCATAATTTCCGTAAATACTGTTGTTTCCCGGGCATCATATCTTCTTTGATTTCCCACGGATTAAATTCCAATCTATCTTTTTTACTTTTTGAATCCCATACTTCTGTATTATTTAGTTTGTCCAATGTGTATTTTTCAAAAATACCCAAAGAATTAGAAAGCCTACACATCTTCCCCTCAAAAGAAGCGCATCCACAAGAAAGCAACAGCAAGGGCTTTAAATGGTCTGAATACTTACCATGTTTACCCCTATTTTCTTTCAGCTTTAGTGGCGTATTATATATTTCTTTTACAATAATGGCTCTTTTAGATGTAACTTCTGGATTTATCTCAGATGCCTTACAATAGCTAATATGTCTGGATAATTCCCGCTCAATTGCAGCTCGGTTTCTAGCTCCAGTCGGAGGTTTTTCCCCTGTTACTGTCTCAAATAATGCGGTAAAATCTTTAAATAGTTGACCTTGCTTTACATTTAAAAAATTATATTTATATTTGGGCATTTATTCCTTTCCGCGGGATAGGAACTCTTTTATATGATAGTGTTTTCTCCTCTCAAAATTATCATTTTAAGTTACAATAAACAGCAAAACAACATATTATGTCATAAAATAAACGAAATTTGGTACTTTTAAATCATATACAAAATTATAAAGTTTATATATAGGAGGAATAAGTACCAATTTATAGTCGGTTCTGCCTTGGCAAATTATTGGTACTTTTTACTATGTAATATATAAATAGAGTCCCTCTCACCCACTTTATATGTTATTCAGGTCTCTTACCTGTTGTGTGTATTATACCATAAAATTCCAGAAATTACAATTGTGGGTTTTTTAGATTTGCACAAACCCTTATTCTATCGTAGTTTTTTGCCTTCCATTCTTTTCCTTTTCATACGATAATCAATTGCCCCTCGTTTTTGTTTGTGCATATTGCCCAATCCTCTCCCCCTCGAAGCCCTGTTTTCACTCGGCCATCTTATGGGAAATCCTACTTTGTATTCTCTTGGCGCAATAAATCTATATACTTACTCTTACTGCAACAATAAGCCGATTTTAGGCTGCTATTTTAAACATCTTAATTACGCACTCCTTTTGTGTTCCTGCTACACTCAGCCTCTTTTCCCTTTGATCATCCCATATCCATAACCACCCCGGCTATATTGGCCCCTTCGGGGCCTTACCTTGGAGCGGGATATCAAATAAATTGATTATATTTTGGCCCCAGTTTGCCTTTATGCGTAGGGGGATATAAGGATACCCTCTCTCGCATATAGCTGTTTCTAGCTGCATATTTCAATCAAGATAACAGAAATGGGACAAATCTTCATTGCCTTGCCCCATTTCATAATTTCAAAGATTCATAAGCGGACTTGTATTCTGTGCTTGTTTTAGCACCTCTTTGTCTCTTAACCCATTTAGATAGGTTTGAGTAATCGAAATGCTTTCATGCCCCAACAGCCTAGACAAAGAATAGATATCTAAGCCATTTTTAAGCTGATACTGGGCGTATGTATGACGGAAGGTATGAGCGGATACCCTTATGTCCTCTGACACGCCACAGGCCCTTCCAGCCTCCTTTACAATATGATCAATCATCGTACTGGTCAATGGCTTCCCGTTTCTACTAAGGAATATATTATCCGGTATGATATGATAGGCAAAATAGGACTTTCTAACCGCCAAGAATTTAATCAGCCATTTTCCCAACAGCGGCGATTTAGGAACTACCCGTTCTTTTGCTCCCTTGCCCCGGATGATAATATAATCATACTTTAGCTGCTCTTCCGTCAGCCCAATTAACTCACTTAACCGTATTCCTGTATCAATCAGCAAAAGCATAATTACTTTATTGCGGATGTTCAAATAATCATAGCCCTGGTAATAGTTTGACAGCTTCTTTAGTTCTTGTTCCGAAAAGGTACGGATAATTACCTTTGGAGCTTTCACATTCTGAATCTTCTCTGTTAAAAGTGTTTCTGTATATCCTTCATTGTAGGCATAGCGAAAGAACACCTTGTATGCTTTCAGCAGGTCATTGATATAATTCGGCGTGTGCTTTGTTCGTTTCATTTCCAGCAAGAACGATTTAATATCCTTTGGCTCTACATCCTGAACATGCTTAATCCCTTTCTCCTGCAAGAATCGAATCAGATAATCAATCTGCTTTCCATAGTTTTTAATTGTCCTGGGGGACAGGTTACGGCATTGGCAATGAAATGCAAACTCTTCCCGAACATCATTTAACAACATAAAAAACACTCCTTCTCCGGCTAAGTTACCGAAAAAGGAGTGTTTCTTTTGTCTTTTGGGGAATTCAGCTATTGGAACAACGAAACACATCGTTACTCCAATTATTGCGGTTTACCCACAATACTGTAAATCCCGCATCAAGCAAAGTGATTTAAAAAGTTGTTAAAACAGCTTCTTTTAATCAAATTACTTGTGGTCAACAGAGTACATGTGCTTGATCAGCTCCAGAACCTTGTTGGAGTAGCCGATCTCGTTGTCGTACCAGGAAACGACCTTCACGAAGGTGTCGGTCAGAGCGATACCAGCCTTGGCGTCGAAGATGGAGGTGTGGGTGTCGCCCAGGAAGTCGGAGGAAACCACGTCCTCGTCGGTGTAGCCCAGAACGCCCTTCAGCTCGCCCTCGGAGGCCTCCTTCATGGCGGCGCAGATCTCCTCGTACTTGGCGGGCTTCTCCAGGTTGACGGTCAGGTCAACAACGGACACGTCCAGGGTGGGAACACGCATGGACATACCGGTCAGCTTGCCGTTCAGCTCGGGGATAACCTTGCCCACGGCCTTGGCGGCGCCGGTGGAGGAGGGGATGATGTTGCCGCAAGCAGCGCGGCCGCCGCGCCAATCCTTCAGGGAAGGACCGTCAACGGTCTTCTGGGTAGCGGTAACAGAGTGAACGGTGGTCATCAGGCCGTCCTTGATGCCCCACTTGTCGTTCAGAACCTTGGCGATAGGAGCCAGGCAGTTGGTGGTGCAGGAAGCGTTGGACACGAAGTTCATGTCGGTGGTGTACTTGTCCAGGTTGACGCCGGTGACGAACATGGGGGTGTCATCCTTGGAGGGGGCGGACATGACGACCTTCTTGGCGCCAGCGTCCAGGTGGCCCTGAGCCTTCTCCTTGGTCAGGAACAGGCCGGTGGACTCCACAACGTACTCAGCACCCAGCTTGCCCCAGGGCAGATCAGCGGGGTTGCGCTCAGCAGAGACAGGGATCTCCTTGCCGTTCACCACGATGGCGTTCTCGGTGTAGCCGATCTCAGCCTCGCAGCGGCCATGCATGGTATCATACTTCAGCATGTAAGCCAGGTAGTCGGCGGGGCACAGATCGTTGATGCCTACGATCTCGATCTCGGGGTGATTCAGGCTGGCGCGGAACACCATACGGCCGATACGGCCAAAGCCATTGATGCCAACTTTAATGCTCATGTTGAATTTCTCCTTTTCTATCCTAAATTGACCCCCCATGGGGTTATTCCTGTGGTCAGGGTTATTATATCCCGATTTAACCCGTTTTGGTAGTGTCTTTTTTCATATATTTTAGAGAATTTTTCCGGTAAAATTAGCAATAGAGCAGGGATAAGCGCTGGCTTATCCCTTTTTTCTTGGTCTAAGAAGGCTTTAGTCCCGGCCTGTGCTCCTTAAGGCCGCTCCAGAGCTTCATGCCGCCGCCGTTTTGGCCCCCGATTTTTCCATTTTGCGCCAATTTTCCTCTTCTTTCCCTTGTTGTCTCATCCACTTTTTGATATACTGATTTTTACAATCAAGAAGTGGTTGATTTCCGTATATCCTTTAAGAGAGAAAGCCCGGCGCAGCGCCGGTTTCTGTTCTGCCGCAGTTTGATTCTACGGCCAGGAGGTTATTATGTCCCAGTCCAATTCCACTGCCCTGGAGCGGCTGCCTGAGGGAGCTATCCAGCTCTGCCAGGGCCGCATCCATGCGTTTAACCGGGCCGCCGGAGCCCAGTTCCCTGAGCTGGCCTTGGGAGACCAGCCCCCCGCCTTTTTGGCTCCCGCTTTGGGAGACCAGACCGCGGGCGTCTTTCTCCACCAGGGGGTGGAGTATGTCTTCAGCCGCACCCCCCAGGACTGCTGCCAGCTGCTGCTGGTCCACCCCTCCTCCCAGTCCGCCCTGACCGACCGCCAGCTGGACGGCTTTGTGCGCCAGATGCGCACCTTTATGCAGGAGATGCTCCTCCCGGTCCAGCTGCTCTCCGACGATCTCTCCCGGGCAGGAGGCGATCCCTCAGGCCGGGATGCCGCCTTTCAGAAGACCTTCTGCCGGATGCACCGGCTGCTGTCCAACCTGGACTATCTGCGTTCCCTGGGCTCGTCCCAGGCCTTCTTCCAGCCCATCACCATGGACCTGGTGGGGCTGTGCGGCCGTCTCAGCGATGAGGCCGCCTCCCTGCTGGAGGGCGCCGGGGTGACCCTCACCTTCCGCTGCAACAGCAGTTCCCTGCTGATTCCCGGCGACCCGGATCTGCTGTCCAAGCTGATTCTCACCCTGCTGTCCAACGCGGCCAAGGCCGCTCCCCAGGGCTCGGTCTTCCTTACTCTGGCCCAGCGCCGGGACCGGGCCATCCTCTCGGTCACCGACAGCGGCCAGGATTTTGCCCAGGAGGATCTGGACACCCTCTTCCCCTCTCCCCTGCCCGACGACCGCATCCCGGACCCCCAGGAGGGCGCGGGCATGGGGCTGGCTATCGCCCGGCACATCGTGGCCCTTCACAAGGGCACCATGCTGTTGGAGCGCCGGGAGAGCGGCGCGCTGCTGTCGGTGGTCTCTCTGCCCACCGGACCGCTGGACACCCGGCTGCAGGTCCAGTCCCCCCGCATCGAGGACACCGGCGGGCTCTCCCCTGTGTTGGTGGAGCTGTCTGACGTGCTTCCCCAGTCCATGTTCCGCACGGAAGATTACGATTAAAAAACCGCGCCTTTCCCAATTGAACAGGTCCATTAAAAACGGACAATAGACAAAACACCCCCTAATGTAGGAAAATAAAAGTAACTACATTAGGGGGTATTATCATGGGCAAAAGAAGCTATACGCACACACAGATATT
>NZ_JBHEVB010000032.1:0-9018 GCF_041925195.1 Flintibacter porci | reverse complement strand
TGGCCCAAGGTGATTACTGTCAGACCATTTACTCTCCCATTCTAACAGCTTCAGCTTTGAGATGGAAAAAGACGCGGCTGGCTGCCGCGCCTTAAACCGTAACTATATTGTAGGAGGTGTAAGGGATATGGACTTTATGCTTTCTTTCGGTACATCCCGCATGGGGACGCCGCTTACTTGGGCTGCCGCCTCCAATTCCCATCTATATGCCTCTGGTCAGAGTGGACAAGGAAAGAGCTGCTTTTTAAAGCACTGTATCGCCCAGCTGCCCGGGCAGGGAGTGCGCTGCATCGTGTTTGACTATGCGGGGGACCTACATCCATCGGGCTTGTCCTGTGACTGTCTGAATGTGAGAACTCAGACTGGGATCAACCCATTCCGTCCGCTGCTGTTAGGGCAAAACTGCCGGGAACAGCCTTACGACATCGCTGCGCGGGTGGCTGAGACGGTTCTATCCATCGGCGGTACACGGGGCAGTTTGCAGCAAGTTTATCTTCGGAATACCCTGAAAGACTATATTGAGAGGGGAGAGGCCAACTCTGGATTGTCTGGTCTCATTGCCCAAGTGCAGAACACTCCAGAACTTGCCAGGGCCATGGCTCCCACGCTTCCGCGGCTGCAGGATCTAAGTAATCTGCTGCTACCTGTCTCCCAAACCTTTTCCTGGCCGCTGGAGTATCCAGGCATCACAGTACTGCGTTTTGACACCCTTCCCAATCTCTCTGCCCAGACTATGCTTACTCAGTTTTTGTTATTTGATCTGTGGTCCGAGAAGGTCAGCCGGAGCGAGACTGGTTGCCCCGTTGTGGTAGTGCTGGATGAATGCCAGCGCTTCCGTTTTACGGAAAACAGTATCTTCAGCCGAATCCTGCGGGAAGGGCGGAAGTATCACTTTTCCGGCTGGTTTGCCTCCCAGTGGATCAGCGATAAGCGAACTGTGGAAACACTGAATCAGGCGGCGTTGCAGACTTATTTTTATCCCGGTAACGACAGAGTCAATGATCTTGCCAAACGCCTTGCCCATGGAGCAGATTCGATCGAGAACTACAAGAAGATGCTTCGAGGTCTCAGAGTCGGTGAATTCTTATACGTGGATTCCCAGAGCAGACCGGTTATCAACTGTGTTCCCAGAATAGAGGAAGGGGAGAGGTGTGCTAAATAATTTGCTAAAACAGTAAGTCATCCTGCTGCAAAAGCTTATTTATACCGGCTTTTTTAGGAAGCTTAACTCTTTTAGCAGCAATCATAGCCGCAAAACGAATGCTCCGGCAGATTTCTCTGTCGGAGCATTTTTATTTTGCAGCGTAGTGCAGGGGAAGCAACAGGGGAGAGGAGAAGCAGGCCATCAGAGCTTAGTGTCCTTCAAAAGATGGATAAAACCCTGCATCTGAGGAGAAATCCACTTTTCTTTGTGTACGGACAAGGTAACTGTTACTGGGATACTTGGGATGGAACAAGGGATAATCTTCAAAAATCCCTGCGTTACATCTTCTGTGATGGAGTATCGGGGCAGGAATGAGATCCCCCCGCTGTACTTCAAGACATCGATGATGCCCCGTGTACTTTTGAGACGAATGCGCTCCTTGATTTTTAAATTCTGCGCATATAAAACCTTTTGCAAGGCCCGGTGGTAAACGCTGATTTCCTCGGTGAGAACAAAGTTTTCCCGCAGAATCTCCTGGATGGAGTGTGTAGTGGCGGCGGACAGAGGGTGGTTCTGGTTTGCGACAAATACTGCTTCTGAATGCATCTGATGAAGGTGGAGCAGGTCAGGGAAATCATTTCCGTCCATGAGGTGATATCCAATATCAAGCTTATTTGTGGATAGCAGATCACAGATTTCCAAGGAAGAGGCCATATGCAGATCCAACAGAACATTGGGATATTGGCTTTGATACCTGGAAATCACCTGGAGGAAATCTGAGACAAACAGAGATTCCACGACCCCGATGCGCAGAGTGCCTGTTAATTCCGCTGGTTCCAGGTTCAGGCTCTGCATCTCTTGCGCAGTGGCATACAATTTACGGGCCAAGGGCAGGCATGCCTCTCCAAAGGTAGTGAGAGAGACCGTGCGGCCCAACCGGTCAAACAGAGGTTTTCCCAGCTCTTCTTCCAGCTGGTGGATCTGCATGGTAACGGTGGATTGAGCATAGCCAAGCAGATCTGCAGTTTTAGAAAAGTTCTTTAATTCTGCGGCACGAATAAATGTATACACATTGCGCAGCTCCATAAGCTCACCTCTGCCTCATTTTTAAAAAATTATATCGCGTTATGAGATCTGGGGCAATAGGTATTCCTGTCTCCCGGACTTATCTGGTCGTAGGGGCCATCACAACGGAACATTCAAAAATATTGAATCTATCGCTCTAATATATCTATTTTACAAATCGTCTGAGGGCGTGTATAGTGTAGGCATAGCAGATGGCACAAAGAAAAAAACAAAAACATAAGAAAATTATGCAAAACATAATTTAATGGGAGGCAATTATCATGTGCAATATGGAATACTTGAAGGATATGCCCATCGCAGTTCTGGGCGGCGGTGCCGTAGGTAAAACCTGTGCGGCGGACATGAAACTGGCTGGGCGGGAAGTTCGTCTCTACGATGCAATGCCCTTTGCCGCCACCTCTCTGAAGGACGTGGACAAGACCGGTATCCTGCTGGACGGCGTGCAGCGCAACAAGTACTGCTTTGAGCGCTCTGGTCGCGCATTCTTTGACCTGGTCACCTCCGACATGGAGGCTGCCGTTAAGGGAGCCGGCCTCATCGTGGTGGCCTGCGGCTCCTGGGGCCATGAGCCCATGTTCCGTGCCCTGATCCCTCACCTGGAGGACGGCCAGGTCATCCACATCTTCGCGGATAACTTCGGCTGCCTGCTGCTGCGCCGCCTGATGCGGGAGATGGGCTGCGAGAAGAAGGTCATCGTAGGTGGCTGGTCCTCCGCTCCCTACGGCACCCGCATCGAGAGCATTGGCAAGTTCCAGTTCCCCCACGTCAGTGCCAAGTATCGCGCCATTACCCTGCGCGGCGCTGCCCTGCCTATGAAGGATACCGAGGCATTTATTGAATCCTCCAAGTACCTGCCCTGCATGGACGCCGTGACCAACGGAGATGGCCCCTCTGTTGCAAACACCGTGCTGGATGTAGACTTTGCAAATGTCAATCCCGTCATCCATGTTCCTGCCACCATTCTGGGCGTGTCCACCATGGAGAACTGGGGCGTTATCTTCTGCGGCCACGACAAAACCACCTACTCCATGTACTCCCACGGCCTGTGCCCCTCCATCTGTGAGGTCCAGTATCAGTTCTACAATGAGGAGATCGCCCTGGCCGAGGCCATCGGCGTGGGCTGCCCCTCCTACAAGTATGAGATGTTCTTCTCCCGCCGCAGCGTGCTGACCCAGGAGTACATGGGCCTGGATGAGAACGGAAACGACAATGTGGTGTTCCCTCTGGATCAGCCCTCCAACGAAGGCAACACCGGCCCCAACACCATCCATCACCGCTATCTCACCGAGGACGTGCCCATCGGCTGTAAGGTTTATCATGACCTGGGTGTGGCTTACGGTGTGCCCACTCCCATCATCGACTCTATGATTGTTCTGGCTGGCGCGATGCACAAGAAGAGTTTCTTTGAGACCAGCCGTTATAATCTGGCTTACCTGGGCATTGATAACATGTCCAAGGAGCAGCTGCTGGCTTACCTTAACGAAGGTACGCTGACCTAAGGTCTAGGGACAACAGACATAGATAGGAGGAAATTATGAGTCACGTTTTATTGGTCAATAACGAGCGTGATATTGATGATATGGGCTGGGTTCCGTATCTGAAACGTGCTCTGGAGCAGGCCCAGCCTGGAGTTCAGATCACAGTAATCCACCACAGCCAGCTCAATAAAGAGAACGTACAAAAGATAGCCCCCACCCATACAGTGCTCTATGGCCGAGTGACTCATCACTGGTCAATGGCGGAGATTCTCTCCTCTTACAGCTCTGAGTTAGAGTATCTACGCCATGTTACCTCCCCTACTCTAGGTATCTGTGCAGGACACCAGTTGTTGGGCGTTGCCAACGGAAGTAGTATGGATAAAATGATTCCCTGTGACGATATCGATATCGTTGAATCCGGATTTATTCGTGTTTTTGAGGATAACAAGTGCCCTCTATTTGAGGGCCTTGTTTCCCCCTTCTTTTGCTACTGTATGCACCGGGATGAGGTGAAGACAATTCCAGAAGGATTTGAGAGAATTGCCTTTGGAGATGTTTGTCAGATCCACGGCATGCAGAAAAAGGGGGTCCCCGTTTTTGGCCTGCAATTCCATCCTGAGTGGACCAATGAGCGCTTTTCTGCCGGTCAGACTATTCTGCGCAACTTCCTTAACCTATAATTTGTACCTGAGACTCAATTTCACCTAGTATTTAGAGGAGGATACTTCATGATAACTGATGTCTTAAATGTTTTAATTACCAAGTTAAACAATATCCTCTGGGGGATCCCTGCCATTGTTTTCTTGACCGTGGTTGGTGTCATTTTAGGTTTTAGCATTAAATTTCTTCCTTTTCGGAATTTACCCCTTGTTTTCAAGCGGACTTTAGGGTCTTTGGGGAAGAGCAGCAGCTCCTCTGAAGTGGGAACCATCTCGCGTTTTGGTGCCGTGTGTGCTTCCTTGGCGGCAACCGTTGGCATGGGTAATATTGTTGGTGTTGCGGCCGCAATTTGTACTGGTGGGCCAGGTGCTGTTTTTTGGATGATCATTGCTGCGTTCTTAGGAGCGACAATGAAGTATTACGAAATTGCGCTTACGATTATGTACCGGGAACAAAATGAAGTTGGTGAATATCGGGGCGGACCATCGATGTATGTGGAAAAGGGCCTAGGCATCAAATGGCTTGGAGCCTTGATGACGATTTTAACAGCACTGGCTTGCTTGGTCAGCAACATGATTCAATCCAACACGTTTATTACCAACTTCAATAGCATTGTACCAGTAACAGCAAACCTCTATGTAGAGGGTGTTATTCTTGCAATTATTATTGGAATCATTGTTGTAGGAGGTATTAAACGGCTAGGTGTTATATCGGAAATTCTAGTTCCGATTATGGCGTTGTCTTATTTGCTGTTCGGTATTGTTGTTTTGGCAGTAAATGCCAAGCAGATTCCGGAGACTCTAGTTGCTGTTGTGACCGGCGCATTTACCCCAGTTGCGGTAGGTGGTGGAGCTATCGGTTATGGATTTTCCTACGCAATCCGGTATGGCTTTGCACGAGGCTTCTTCTCTAACGGTGGCGGACAGGCCATCTTCAGCATTGCGCACGCACCTGCAAAGGTTGATAATCCCATTGAGCAGGCAATCTGGGCAATTCCAGAAATTTTTATTGACTGTGCCATTTGCTTGATTTCTGCATTAACAGTTCTAACAAGTGGTTTGCCTCTTGATTCTGAGGTATCTGCGACCTTGGTAAACAAGGCCTTTGCACAAACGTATGGTCCCTTGGAGTATATTGTATGCTTTGCACTGCTTCTCTTCTCTTTTACCACAATTGCTGGCTTTGGGTATATGGGAGAAGCTCAGCTCAGTACACTCATTAAGCCTCGGTATATTAAAGTTTACCGTGCCCTCTTTATTGTTCTCTGCTTCATTGGATGCATCAGTAAGCCGAGTACTATGTGGAATATGGTAGATGTTATCTTTGGCATTATTATGTTTGTCAACCTGCCTATCCTGGTTATTCAGCGTAAAAAGGTAATTGCCTTGACTCAAAAATATTTTGCTCAGATTCAAAAGTAATTGACATATGCATCCTCCGATTATGTATGCGTGTTATAAAACGCAGAAATAGTTAGGACAGGAAAAAGAAAGGGTGCCTATATATGGAATTTCATACCAACTACCGCCTGGAACGCTATATTCTGGATACCTCCTGGGAGAACCTTCCCCCTCAGATCCAGGAGCGTGCCATCGTCTGCGGCATCGATCTGATGATTGCTCTGCTACTGGGCAGCAAAGGACAGCAGTTCCAGGCAGGTATGCGCACTGCCCAGGCCTACTATAAAGATGGCGACATCCCTGTGGTGGGCAGCGACCAGACCTTTGGCCTGTTGGGCGCTGTCGTGGCCATGTCCCATGCCTCCAACTCCTTTGATATTGATGATGGCCACAATATGATCAAGGGCCACCCGGGGACATCGTTTGTGGCCGGCGTGCTGGCTGCGGCGCTGGAGAAAAACGTTACCTACCGGGAGTATCTCACCACCTTGGTGGTCTGCTATGAGGCAGCAATTCGCTGCGGCCTGGCAGTGCAGGACCACTATCAATATCTCCACAGCATCGGTACCTATGGCGCATTTGGTACCGCCGCAGGAATGGGGCGTCTGCTGGGCTTTACCCAGGAGCAGATGAATAACGCGCTGTCTATGGCTGAGTTCCACGCGCCTCTTACCCCAGTGATGCGCTCGGTGCAGTATCCATCTATGAATAAGGACGGCGTACCTTTCGGAGCTCTGGTGGGTGCAGAGGCAGCGCTGGAAACTCTGGCGGGCAGCACCGCCTATGGATACTTGCTGGAAACCCCGGAATATCAGAAGTATTTGGATTCCTTGGGTGAGACCTACGAGATCATGAATCTCTATTTCAAGCCCTACACCTGTTGCCGCTGGGCTCATCAGCCTATCCAGGCCTGCATCGACCTTATGAAAGCCCATGCCTTCACCTATGAGGATGTGGAGCGGGTCTGTGTGCATACCTTTGATTCCGCGGCACAGCTGAGCAAAATGAGGCCTCACACAGCAGATGAAGCCCAGTACAACATTGCCTGGCCGGTGGCGTCTGCGCTGGTACATGGAGATGTAGGTATGGAGCAGGTGATTGAGTCTGCTCTGGATGATTCTCGGGTGCTAGATATGATGCAGCGTCTTACCTTCGATGTAGATTCGGAAATGGAAGCCCAGTTCCCAGCCAAGCGGCTGGCTTGGGTGGAGATTTGCCTGAAGGATGGTCGGGAGTTGAAATCACAGGTGTATGCAGCGCCTGGTGAGCATACCGATCATGTGGATCTGGCTTGGATGCAGGAAAAGTTCCGCCGTCGTACAGCTAGTATCCTCACCGACAGAGAGCAGGAAGATGTTCTGGCTTTGCTGAAAAATGGACTGGATATCCAGATGCAAGATATTGTAGGCCGGATCAATCATCCATAAGTGATTCGGAAGATAACAAAGATAATCTAACCGAGGCAATTGATTTTTAAATCAGCTGCCTCGGTTCTAACGAATGCTCCGGCAGAGAAATCTGCCGGAGCAATTTCTTTTTTACTGAGATATAACAATAGGGTAAAGAGATATGTGACACAAAGCATATCTCTTGTGGCTATTTACTGTTTTCCAATTAAAACCATATCTATATATCTATTTCTTTCTATTTTCTTCTCTCTAACAAGAATACGATCTATATCTATATATCTAGCTATATATGTCTATTTAATACCATGTTATATCAAAATAATAAAATAATAGAGGAAAAATTATGAATCAGAAGAAAAATAGAAAAAGCATGTTTATGAAAACACGAGTTTCGGAGGAGTTTTATGACGAGTTAATTCCATCTATTCGTGCCAGTGGACTAAGTGAGAGCGCATATATTCGGCGTGCTTTATCAAATGCAGTAATATCTGGGAATAACGCTCAAAATCAACAGGTGATGGAACATATTTGCAACATCCATACACTTTTGAATAAAGCTAAGTTTACCATTGATGATGTTGTCATTGATGAAATTCAAGGGGAGGTTTCCGGTTTATGCCAGTGCTTATTATGATAAACAAATCGTATAACGACGAGGAAGCACTACATGATGTAATTAGCTATATTTGTCGGGGAGGATATGGTTACATAGGGGGGTATGGCGTTGATCCGCGCTATGCCGCAGAACAGATGCAGCTGGTTAAGCAGCTTTGGGGCAAAGAACAGGGCCGTCAGGTCCGCCATTTCATCGTATCCTTTGACCGCACTGAATTCATCAGCTATGAGAAGATTATGCAGATTGGATTTGATATCTTCCGGTACTACCATAAGTATCAGTCGGTTTATGGGCTGCATGGGGATACGGACCATCTCCACCTGCATTTTGCGATCAACACAGTGTCTTACAAAGATGGGAAGATGTATGCAGAGGGGATATCAGACTGGCATCGCCTGAGAGGGTATATTCAAGGGCTTATGCCACAGTGGTATGTGGATCTCAGGGTTTCAAACAGAGGATTTTGAAATAGCTTGCTTAGACATTGGCCGCAAGGAAGTAGCAGATTATATGGCACGTCCGCTGACGGCAATTGTTATTCTGATCATGAATACTACCAAAGTGGACAGATTTGGAAATATAGAAACTGGGGAAGAACTTGCGGCTCCGACACGACAGTGTTCAGAGATAGAAATTTTAGAAGATATGGAAAAACTGGATATATAATTTGTTTGGTTATCTCTGGTTAGCCAAGCAGTGTAGTGTGTGGTTTGGAAGCAAAATTTATGGTAAGAACAAGTAACCAAATACTAGGTATGGATGTTTTCGGTACAGAATCATAGCTTTCAACGGTGGGCTAAAGTGTCTCACAAAGGTCCTATTTTGATAAAACGGTGGTACAACACACAGAGCGTATGCTCTCTGGTTGTTGCCTGTTTTAAGCAAAAGAAATGCTACCAAAATACCTTCTGTAAAATCTCACGGTTAAACTGATAGCGGCGGAAGGGACGTCCCCGGTGCTGGTTTCCTTCCGACGGAAGCTCAGTAATCAGCTCCTACAATATAGTTACGGTTTAAGGCGCGGCAGCCAGCCGCGTCTTTTTCCATCTCAAAGCTGAAGCTGTTAGAATGGGAGAGTAAATGGTCTGACAGTAATCACCTTGGGTCAGCACGCCCGCTGAGGAGTCCGTCAGCCGCCTCTCTCGTTCGCAGCATTCGATTTGCGCAGGTTGTTCCACCGTCTTCGGTGCGTTCGTGTCACCCAGGAGATTGAACAAGCAATGAG
>NZ_JBHEVB010000031.1:0-10093 GCF_041925195.1 Flintibacter porci | reverse complement strand
CAAAGCACTACACCGTGGTGATTAAACCTAAAATGACCACCTAATTACGGGTGGCCGCTGCGCCGCAAGGTGGCCGCTGGTGACCGCACCGGTGGCCGCCGAGCGCCGCAGAATGCAGTCCGGATATCTCTGTAAACTGTCCTTAAGCTTATATTAAATCGCTGTGCAATTTCTTTGGCAGGAATTATTTTTTTTGATTGCAGCTGAATAAGAATAGAGGTTACTCTGTTAATCCTGTTCAAATTTTATTCCTCCTCTGTGACTTCCATAAAAAGTATATCCTATGCGTTCTTAAGCTAGCTGCTGTTAGTGCTTCTCATTGCACCCTGGTTATAAAAGCCATACTCACAAACCTCTTCACCAAAACTCTTTACATCTCTAATATAGAACTCTATCTAGCGAACTTTTAGAAAAGATATAAAACATCAGAGTATGGACAGTTGCGGATGTACTTCAGAAAAGATTAGATGTCTAAAAAGCTTGTAGTTAAAGCTTTTTAGACATCTAAATCTAGGTACTAAAACAATTCATCCAGTAAAATATAATATTTTATTTTCTCCCAATCAGGCTTGATCCCCAGTAAGTCAAAAAATAGCTCGACATACTGTTCTTCCCCGATATCCTCCCTGATCGACCGGACGCAGAAGGCAATGTCATACCACTTGTCCGCCCTGCCGCTTCTCCCAAGATCAATAAAGCCACTTACTTTGCCATCTTTCACAAAGATGTTGCTGTCTCCCAGGTCGCCGTGGGAAAAGACAAGTTCCTCTTCGGGCTTTTCCGTCTTTAAAAAATCATACAGCTCGCGCGGATCTTTAAATGGAGTGTCTTCTTCCCAGTTTTCGCAATCCACATCGGCCAGATCGTTATTCAGTAAGTAATCCAATTCGGCTAAGCGGCTGTCTAAGCTATTCGTATAGGGACAATCCGATATGTCGATGGAGTGAAAGAGCCTGATGCACTCCGCATACAGCTCGATAATCTTTTCAGGGCTTTGTTCATCTTCATACTCTTCCGAGCAAAGGACGCCATCGGCCTCACTCATGAGCAGATTGCTCCAGCCATCATGCCGTTCAAAGTGCAGGACCTTTGGAACAGGCAGCTTTCCTTCCAGCCATAGCATCATGTCCTTTTCCCGTTCCACATCATAGGTGGTCCCTTTATACCGGCTGTCCGTCATTTTTAAATATAGGTTTTCATTTTCTCCCACCAGCTTATATACCTTAGCAGGAGACATTCCTTCCGTATCTTTTACGCAGCGGTATTTTTCGATCAGTTTTTTCAATTCCGGTGATATTCTCATTTTAGCCATTTATTATTTCCTTCCTCTTTTCTACAGTATTTAAAGATACCCCAAGAAGCTAATTATAACAAGACGAACTCCAATTCACTGTTCCTTGCATTCTAAAACCTTAAATACCAGAAAACAGCTTTTTCAAAGTTGTTTTCAAAGTTGGCGTATAACATAGTATCGACGGAGCCGATTTTGAAACCACAATTATGATAGAATTTACAAGCTATAAGGTTATTGTCCTGGGTTTCAAGCATTAGTCCATGCAAGTTTTTATGCTTTGCCCATTCTATAGATATATTGATAAGCGCGCTGCCTATGCCTTGCCCCCTGAAATCCTTACATACGGCGATATCTTCTATATAAGCGTACCGGTTCCAATTTTTTCGCAGTTTAACTTTTCCGACGCATTTATCGTCTTGGTAGTAAAGATATATTATCTTATCAGTATTGTCAATATATTCAAGGCAATCTGCCTCCTCATCCTCTTCATCCTCTTCGTCTTGGTAGCTTTTTAAATATGGCGCTTCATAGAGTAATTCTGTAAAGGTCCAATTCTCGTTTTCATACCTCGGTATAATCTTACCTATCACCTCAAATGGTTCGCTGGGTTTATCGATATCTTTCAGGTGCCCTGCTTTCATTTCTGTAATCACTGTTCCCGCCTCTCTTCTATATCAGCGGCATATGTGCTATCCAGGCAGCCGGTTTTACCAGTGTATTTTTTATACATGTCCCTGGTATATTTTGTTATATTCCTATCATACTCCGGATAGGCATAATGAAGCCTTTCCGCCACCTCACCGGATACCGCCCTGAACAATTGATGGCATAGAAATAATGCTTCCCATATGTTTTCATAGGAATCCATCCGGTAGGTGGACAAAAGTTTCTCCCACAAATCCTCGGATATATACCTTTCAATAAACTTATAGTTCTTGCCTACACTTAATTTAAAGCCTGTTTCGATGCCGACCTTCCATGATATCATTCTCAGCAGCTCATGGCGAACAATCTGATTAAAATGATCAATAGCAAATAAAATTTCCTTACGGCACAATCCTTTAATAACATAAGGTGTTACATTCCAAAATTCATTGCAGCAATCATCATACTCCCTTGCGCTTGGCTTTCTTACATGATAATCTATATCAGTCGGAACTATGTCCCTTTTAATTCTACAATCTTTATCAATTAGAACCTTTATTAATTTATCGCCCTTTAGGTAATTATCTAACTCTTCCAAGGGCAATAAGGTAAGATCAATTTTATTGTAATCATCAAATAGCATAAGATAGGAAAATCCCTTTTCTTCAGGTGGGAATAATTCCATATCCTCCGGCTTTTGCATCATTATTATATTCCCAAATTGATTAAGCCAGTCATCATTAGATATAAACGGTTCTATATCACTTACAAAATATGTAATATCATAATCCTGAAATTCATCTTTAGGTATATTAATATTTGCGCGTGACCCCTCAAGGGTCACAATTCGAATACGTTCATCCTGTTCTGCTAAAGAAAGTACTAAATCCATCATTTCTTTTTCTGATCTCATTTACATACTCCTCGTTTATTTTTTCTATATTATTACATCTTCTTTTTTGCCGATACAATCAGCATCATTGGGCGTCGCATTTCATCCGCCATCCCCGGAATATCCATCATGTTCTCTGGCGGCTGTGGCTCCACAATCTGATTTATTATAAAACTATTTGAAAGCAGTGTATTTAGATATGTGGTCAGTGTTCTATGATATTTTGTAACCTTTTCTTCCAAAAACATAGCTGTCCGTTTGCCCTCATAATAATAATTGTCCACCGGGAAATGCAGTATTTCTCCTTTTTCGTTATAATACCAGTCTTGTGTTCCATGAGCAGTAAAAACAGGATGTTCAACTGTAAAAACTAAATTGCCACCAGCCTTCAGCATCCTATATATCTTTTTTATTAAATTCTCATAGTCTGCTACATAATGAAACGCAAGCGAACTTAGTATTACATCAAAGCTCTCCTCTGGGAAATCCACATCTTCTATGGCACAGCATTCATATTCAATCTGTGGAAAATGGGTTTTTCCTTTTGCTACTTCGAGCATTTTATGAGAAATATCAACACCTACTACAGAGGAAGCACCGTTTTCCATCGCATATATACAGTGCCATCCATAGCCGCATCCTAAATCAAGCACACGCTTACCCTTAAAATCAGGTAGCATCTTTTTCAAAGTCTCCCATTCTCCCGCACCAGCCAGTCCTTTCTGCGAGCGACTCATTTGACTGTATTTTTGAAAAAATATATTATCATCATATTTGTTTTCTTTCATCTGAACTCTCCTCGTTTAAAAAGTTATTTATCTCCGATACAATTTCATTCACTTCATTATAAAGCTTCTCGGTCATGTCGTAGCATTCAAAAAGTGAGATACCGAGTACTTCAAAAATATGATTTACCTTCTCGGTATATTTTTCAGGTTTATGTTCAAAAGTTTCAAGCAGTTTTATAGCTTTCTTTTCGTTGATACAATAAGCATTATTACATGCAAATAACACTTGATTTAAACATGAAACTATACGAAAAACATGACCCGCAATATAATATTTATCGTCTGTTCCCGAATTTGCTTTTACAAACATTAAAGAGAACCCTGCTTCAAACATAAAAAAGTTAACTAAACTTTTCTGCAAAGCATTGGGATAAGTTCTTGACCTCTAACAAATTCATATCAGATTACACCTCTTTCTGTCTTGGTATAGAAAGAGTAGCACGTCAACCCTACTGCATTAGCTCACTACGGATAAAGAAGCAAGGAGAGGTTAAAAATTTTTGCCGTTCCCATCCGGCGGGGCCTCGCCGGATAGGTCTGGCTCAATCGTCGGGCAAGTCCACCTTGCCTACAAAAGAATAATAAATCTCGATGTCCTGGTGGCGCGTTCCCTGCTCGTCCTTCCAGCACTCATGCACCACGATCTTCTCCACGAACTCCCGCAGGAGGGTGGGGGTCAGCTCCTCAAAGCTGGTGTACTTCCGCACAACGGCCATGAACTTCTCCACGTTCACAGCGGCCTCCTGCGCCTGCCCCAGCTCCGCCTGTAACTCGGCGGCACGGGCCTTCAGCGTGGCCTGCTCCTGCTCATAATCGGTGGACAACTCCATGAAACGCTCGTCCGTAATGCGCCCGCTCACGCTGTCCTCATACAGACGCTTGAAGATGCCGTTCAACTCTCCGATACGCTTCTGCGCCGCCTCCAGCTCGCGGCGGCGGGCGGCGTTCTTCCGCTTACCGCCGTCCTCGTTCTGTGCCATCAGCAGCTTCATAAACCGGGCCTCATGCTTGGCGGCGTAGCTGGTGACTTTCCGCAGATTTTCCGTCACGCCCGCCGTCAGAAGGTCGGTGCGGATGAAATGTGCCGTACAATCGGCGGTGCGCTTCTTGTAGCTGCCGCAGATGTAGCAGTCCTGCCGCCGCTTGTTCGTTTCATACCTCTGCTGGTACATGACGCTGCCGCAGTCGGCGCAGAACAACAGACCGGAGAACAGGCCAACCTCGCCGTAGCGGTTGGGCCGCTTTCGCTGTTTGCGAAGCTCCTGCACTCGCTCCCAGGTGGCCTCGTCAATGATGGCCTCGTGGGTATGCTCAAAGACCATTATCTTGTCCTCTGGGTTGGCAACGCTGGTCTTGACCTTGTAGGACACCTTCTCCGTCTTGAAGTTGACGGTATGCCCCAGGTACTCCCGGCGCTCCAGGATGTGCGCCACGGTGTTGCTCGACCACTTACAGGGGTAGTCCGGGTAGTAACGGCGGGTGCTGCCGGTGCGCCGGTACTCCATCGTCCCCGGCGTGGGGATGTTCTGCTCGGTCAGCATCCGGGCAATCTTGGTGGGGCCGTTCCCGGCAAGGCACAGACTGAATATCTGCTTTACAACAGGTGCGGCCTCCGGGTCAACAACGAAGTGTCCGTCCGGGCCTTTCAGATAGCCATAGACCGGCTGGCTGGTGATGGGTTTTCCGCTCATGCCTTTAGCCCGGAAAACCGCTTTGATTTTCTTGCTCGTGTCCCTCACCATCCATTCATTAAATAAATTCCGCAAGGCGCTCATGTCGTTGTCGCCCTGGGCGCTGTCCACGCCGTCATTGATGGCGATAAAGCGGACGCCTTTCTTTGGGAAGGTAATTTCTGTAAATAGGCCCACTTGCAGATAATTCCGTCCCAGGCGTGAGAGGTCTTTCGTCACGACCGTCTTGACCGCGCCGCTCTCCACAGCGTCCATCATCTCGGTGAAGCCGGGCCGCTGGAAGTTGGCTCCGCTCCATCCGTCATCCACGAAAAACTGATAGGGCATCAGGCTATGCTCACGGGCGTAGCTTTCGAGGATGCGCTTTTGATTGGAAATCGAGTTGCTCTCGCCCTGCAATTCATCGTCGCGGCTGAGGCGGCAGTACAAGGCGGTGATGGGGGCTTGCATGGGTTGCTGTCTTAACATCGTTTCCTCCAATCCGACAGCCCCGGCCCCGCTATTCCGATGGCAACAGTATAGCACAGGCCGGGGCGGTTGTATAGTGCTTTTTACTTCCTTACAAGAAAAAGTTTTAAGCTGAGGATTATCGCGGAACTACCGGCAGGAGGTCACGGGCCGGGGCTGATCTGGCAGCGGCTTTCGGCCTCCAGGACTTTCGCCATTTTGTCGGCGGCGGTGTCGGTGGTGTCCTGCTTGAAGTAGCCGGAAACGGTGAGGACGGTGTTGCCCATGCGGATTTCAGTCACGCAGTCCGGGCGGCGGGTGGTGGTCTTGCTGGGGGTGTCGGTCATAGGCGGCTCCTTTCAAATTTTTGTTGTGGACATTTAGAGGGCCATTTTCGAGGCCCGGAATGGTAGTACACAGCTCCCCTATTGAGGACGGCCCAAAAGCCCCGTGATACCGGGCTTTTCAAGGGCCTAAACCGTTACATGGCGGCCCGGTGGCGGCGCACCCGCTCACGGGTCTTGCGGCGTTCTTCCTCCTTGGCGCACTCCGGGCAGTATTTGGCCCGGTTGGATTTTGGGATGTACCAGCCACCGCACAGGACGCACTTTTTTCTTTCCCGGCGGTGGAGCAGGGCGGCGCACAGGCTTTCGTCCAGAGGCAGCACAGCCGCCCGAAACCAGCGGCAGATCAGCGAATAGGAAATGCTCTGCGGGCAGACACATTCCTCCCCATCGTCCAGCAGAAGGCAGTTCCCGCCGTCATAGTTGCAGCAGTCATGCACCAATCGCCGGACGGCCCGGTACTGCGGATAGGTCAGCCGGACGGCGTTATCGGTCATGCTCGTCCCTCCGCTGGCTGGGCGCACCGTGAAGCACCTGGTCGATGTTCCGCTTGACGGTCAGCAGCTCGTCCGCCTCCCGCTTACGCTCCTGATACTCATTGTACCCGGCGTTCTTCTCGGACATCAGGGCCTCGATCTCCGCCGTCAGCTCCTTGACGGTGGGCAGCTTGGTGATGCCGTTGGCCTTGAAGAAACGAATGGTGGCCTCGGAGAGGAGAAGATCACCTTCATGCTCCTGCCGGTAGGCGGCGCGGGCCTTGGGCGTTTTCTGTGCGGCGAGGCCATCCCGGACTGCTTTGGTGTTCCGGTAGATGATGATCTGCCGCCGCAGCTCCTTTTTTTCTTTCAAGGCCAATTCCTTCGGCTTCAAGCTGGCGGCGCTGTCACGCACAGCGGCAAAGGCGGCGGACACGGCGGCGTCCAACTCCTCCGGCGAGGAAAAGCCATACTCGGTATAGACGTTGACCGAGTTTGCTATCTGCTTCAGGTTGAACACGGACGCCCATTGCTGGTAGCCGATGCCCTTGCCCTCGGCTTTCTTGGCCTCAATGTCCACCATGCGCTGGACGCCCTGGGGCTGGCGAAGCTGCTCCCGGATGCTGGGCTTGGCTCCCAGGCTGGGACGGGCGGCGTTGCGTTCCAGAGCGGCACCGACGGCGGCGCGGTCGAAATCGTCCCCCAGCTTCCGGGCGGTGATGGGCTTGGCCCGGTCGGGGGTGAGGTAGGACAACCGGCCCCGGCTCTCCTTGACGGTGATGCCCCGCTGTAACAGCCGCTGGGCAAAGTCCTCGAAGCTGACGGCCAGGTTGAGGACGGCCCGGATCTCCCGGCGCAGCTTCTCCTTGTCCGTTTCAAACTTGGTGGGCGGCTTACCCTGGGCGGCGGCTTCGGTGTCCAGAGCAAGCTGCCCTTTCTTCTGCGCCCAATACTCCCGTTCGGTGACACGGTTTTTGCTCCCGCCCAGCAAGTCGATTTGGTACAGCCCCGCCCCCTGGCACAGCTCCATGACCTCGGCCCGGAAGTGGCGCATGGCTGCGGCGGTGCAGCGGTGCTTGGCTCCGGCCTGGGTGTCGCTGGCTCTGTCCATGTACGGTTTGCGCTCCACCTCGGCCACCCGCAGGGAGTTGATAACGATATGGACATGGATGTTGCCGCTGTGGTTGTGACCGTCCGGGTGGGTGCAGACCAGGGCCTGGTGTCCGGGGAACTGCTCGGCACAGAACCGCTCCCCCAGCGCCTGGGCCTTGTCCATTGTCAGGCCGTGGTCGGGGCCGTCCCTGGGGTCAAAGGACAGGATGTAGTGATGGCTTTTCACGTCCTCCCTCTGCTGGTTTTTTCCATAGCGGAGATTGGCCCGCATACAGGCTACGGCGAAGTCCTCCTCGCCGCAATTCAAAGAAGAAATGCGGTAGTCCTGACGGGGGACAAGCCGCCCGTTCTCGTCCAGGATGGGCTTGCCGGTGAACTCGTCATGCTCAAAGGTGAGGTACTGCTCCGCCACGCCGTAGTCGGCATTTTTAGAGCTTAAATGTTTCAGTGTTGCCAATGGCTTCACCTACCTCTCGAAGCACCTGGAACTTGAGGGCAGCGAGGTCGGACAGCTCCGCCCGAACCTCGGCGGCGAGGGTGTTGTACGGTGCTCCGTACTCGTTCAGATACCGGGCAATCTGATTGAGGTTGCCGCCGATTTTCCCATACTCCCCGGTCAGCCTGCCCACGGCGGCAAGCAGCTCGTCATTGACGGGGGACACGATGATGATGGGCTTGACGGTCGCGCCGGTGATGGCCTGCCGGATAAATTCGGACTGGCTCATGCCGTAGGCGGTCAGGCGCTCCATGAAGTCGGCGTGTTCTTCTTCGGTCACACGGGTCTTGATGATGTGGGTGCGGTGGGGCGTGTTGTAGCGTTTGGACAATAAACTTTTACCTCCTGTTTTGAAATTCCCTTTAGGGTATAGTTCGCCCATTATACACCTTTCAAGTTTTCCATATTCAGTTGTCATGGGCGATGTGTTACGCGATGGAAAAGGGAACATCAGGCTTTGGAAAAACACAATGCACCCAGGTGGTCAAGACCATCTGGGTGCAGAGAATTTTACTGATATTCACTTTTTATATCGCTCATCGTTAAGACTATTATAGAGCGAATGTAAAGTATTGTCAATGCGTTTTGAGGTCTAGTTTTGTCGAATTGGCCCGATGGAACAGTACAGACGCAAAGCGGGTGTACTATTCCGGCGGGTGCGCCGCTCTGCGGCGATTGCGGAAACGGCTTCCGATTTCCGCCTGGTCAGGCGAGAACGCAACAGGCGGGGCTGACGGATTTTTGTGGCGCGGCTGCGCCACAACACCGGCGCGGAGCGCCGGTCAGCAGGGTTTGGGGAAGGCACTCCCCAACAAGTAGCAGACCAGGGGAACAAATGAGCGGAGCGAAATTTGGGCCACGGGTCGATACTTGCTCTCGCTCTCGCTCTCGCTCTCGCTCTCGCTCTCGCTCTCGCTCTCGCTCTCGCTCTCGCTCTCGCTCTCGCTCTCGCTCTCGCTCTCGCTCTCGCTCTCGCTCTCGCTCTCGCTCTCGCTTCTCTTTACATTGACAACACAAAGCCCATTTGCTATAATATCGCGAAGAAGAACAGCCATGTTGTTCTAATTTCAGTATCGGAGGTATTCATATGGCAAACTGCAAAAACAGAAACAAGTCTTTTAACGGCGCTTTGGGCACTTTAGGAGGCCTTTTCTAAAATCACTGTTAGAAAGGGCTGAGAAGTTTGCCCTTCCTGCGCGGCAGTCGGGCTTGTTTCACAAAACAACCCACTGATTCGTAAAGGAGAATGTAACTTCATGTTTGCTAAAAATTCAAAGGCATATTCTGTCTACCTGCTGTTCCGATTTGTCTTTTCCCTGGCGGTTTCTATGTCCACAGTGCTTTCCATCGTGTACCACCTGGAGGTGGTGCAGCTGGATGCTTTCCAGCTTGTCCTGGTAGGGACGGTTCTGGAGACCTCCTGCTTTCTGTTCGAGATACCCACCGGTGTGGTGGCGGATTTGTATAGCCGTCGGCGCTCGGTGCTGATTGGAATGTTCCTCTACGGCCTGGGCTTTCTGATGGAGGGTGCGCTACCGTGGTTCGCGCCGGTTCTGCTGGCCCAGGTTGTCTGGGGTTGCGGTGATACCTTCATCACCGGCGCTCTGGAGGCGTGGATTGCCTCGGAGGAAGAGGACAAACCCATAGACAAGGTGTTCCTGCGGGGCAGTCAAATGGGGCAAATCGGCGGCGTTCTGGGCGTGGTGCTGGGCACACTGCTGGGAAACATAAACCTGCAAATGCCTGTCATCTTGGGGGGCAGTTTGTGCTTGTTGTTGGGGCTGGTGTTGGTTCGCATCATGCCAGAAACCAACTTCTCCCCTGCTATTGAGGAACGGCAGGGCTTGCTTAAAGACTTTGTCTGCCTGTTCAAGCTCAACCTGGGCTTTGTGAAAGGCGCACCTGTG
>NZ_JBHEVB010000030.1:0-10327 GCF_041925195.1 Flintibacter porci | reverse complement strand
AAAACTAGCTTCAAAGAAATTTAACGATTGTCCTTCAAGCTAAGCTTGTTTGAACAACCAAATCCAATTTGGTGCTTCGTGTTTGTCACGTTGTTTAATTTACAAGGTACACACCGCTTTGCAGCGGTGGGAGTTCATTTTACCACACCGTTTTGACCTTGTCAAGAGCTTTTTTAAAGTTTTTTCAAACTTTTTCAGCTCTCAGGTCAGCCCGGCGGGCTTCTCCCTTATTGGCCGCCCTCGCAGGCGACTTGATTAGTTTACCATATCTCAGTTCGCTTGTCAAGAACTTTTTTCGCACCGTCAGGTGGTTTTTGTTCTCTCATTCAAGTTCGCTTTTGATTTGGAAAACCTCGCTCAGCTCAGGGATTTGTCCCCTGCGTCGAGCGCTTGCTTATAATATCAGACTGCCCCCGGATTGTCAACTGTTTTTTTCAATTTTTTTCATCTTTTTTCCTGGATGAAAAATAGCAACAAGATGTTCCCTTTTTCCTGGTTTTCACCCACAAGATGTGCCTTTATGACCGCTTCTTTTTGCCAACGCAGCTGCGACTGCTCCAAACACAGGAAGGGCGACACCTAAAATCAGGTTCCCTACCAATACAATACCCCGTCCGGCAGCCTCCGCTCCCACCCCATCGGGAAAGGCGGCCATACTAATAATTATCGCAGGGAGAACGGCGGCTGTTACCACCGTTTTCTGCTCCGCTTTCTTCCATACCGTTCGGGCCATTTCCCAAAGGGCAAACAGGATCACCCCAAGCAGAGCCAGATCGCCAAAGATCCATAGCGCGGACACAATGCTCTCCACCCGCTGGAAGGCTCCCTCCACCCCCACGCTCTTGGCCAGGGCAAAAAAGGGGCTGTGGAGGCGCTGGGCCAGAGATTCGCCCAGATTGCCCACCACCACCAGCTGCTCCAGAGACAACAGCAGGCAGCCTACGCCGCTCCAAATGAGCCAGTCCCGTCTGGAATGTTTGGCGGGTTCTGTGTTTCCTAATAAGAAGGCAGCAAACATGCCCCACCCCAACACACCGCAGGCAGGCAAAACACCACTGGCTACCGGCAGGGCGTCCTGCCACCACAGAGGAAGCAGATGCTCCGGCCGCACCTGAAACAGCGCCAGGCCCAGCACCACCGCCGCAGCCGTCAGCACCACGGCCAGTAGTACCTGTCCAGCCCGGGCAAAGGCAGCCAGCTTTCCCCGGGCCATCCACAGCGCCAGCAGGGCGGCCACCGGCAGGTAAAACCACAAAGAGCCGTCCCGCTCCCCCGAGGCCAGCAGACGCTGGGCACACAGGCGCAGGCGGAGGGCCAGGAGGAATTCCCCCCATACCATATATAAAAGTAAAATCCCCCGGCCAACGATGGGACCAAACCCGGCGCGGATGATCTGAGGCAGTCCATCCCGCCGCCAAGCCGCATGGGAGAGCACCCAGCCCACCGCCGCCAACACCGGAAAGGCCAGCAGCGTGGTAAGCCAGGCTGCCTTGCCCGCCCAGGGCAGGGTGACGGCCGGGAGCAGCTCCGCCGCTGGAGCAAGCAGAGAGGCCCACAGCAGGGCGCACAGCTGGGTTTGGGAGATGGTTTGGCGGTGTTGCATGGTGGTTCTCCTTTGGGTTGTTCATTTATTCCAGGGATTCCGCCCTGCGGGGCGGGTTCCTTTTTGTTTGCCCAAAAAGGAACCAAAAATGCCCCGGGGGTTACGTTCCGATGAACACCTCGCCCAACGGCGGGTGCTCATAGTCTCTCACCCCCGGACCCCCAGCTACGGGGGACGCCTGCCAGGGAGATTGGTCATGACCTCCCGGCGGGCAAAGACAAGATCTGTGATACCACTTGCCTCGGCCCACCAGGGCCTACAAAATATAAATTTAGTAGATGTGCAGTTGAAATAACACCGCCTACTCCGGCATAACCGTGGCAGCCGAGCAATCGATGACGGCCGCACCAAACAGGTAGGAATGCACCAGGCGGTGTGCGGATAGAACTACTTGCTCACAAAATTTCGATGGCAGGAAGGCCCTGTGGCCTGAGAATAGAAGGAAAACAGAACTTGATTTTGCCCGCCGGAAATTACGCACAAACCAAAGTGACCCACCCCCGTAAACAGGGGGACCGGGGGAAAGGTGACTATGAGCGCCCGCTCCTCGTAGGCGCTCATCGGAACCGTCCCCCGGCGATTCTTTCGTGCCTTTCTGATCGTTCAGAAAGGCACATCGTCTCCTCCACAGGGCGGCCCCCTTCTCTCACGACTCCTCCATAAATAACAATCTGGTAAGTGAAGTCTCCACCGACACCTGCACCGGCAGTGACGGAAACATCTCCGGCCACTGCTCCAACAGCTTTTCTCCCCGGGCAGGATCAGCCATAGCCAGCCGTTGTCCCAGGCCTACACAGTCCGCGCCCCAGCTCTGGAGCCGCTCCAGGGCCTGGGTGAGGCGCCGCTGCTGACGGCTGTCCACCGCCTGCTTCACCTGCTCCAGATCCTCCTGGCTGAGTTCGCCCTCCACCTCGGCCACCTCGGCCGTTACCCGGCAGTTCAGGTCCACAGCGGTGAGCTGCCCATTCTCCATCTTGGGCGTACACACCAGGGCGGATCCGGTCACCCGCACTACCACCCGACCCTGGGACAGTGGGACCTCCAACACATCGGAGGGTGCCTGGTTGACCAGCAGTTCCAATCCCTTGGCGCTCTCTCCCTCCAGATAGCCTACCAGCGCTCCGTCCTTTAATACCGCATACCCGGCCTCCAGCAGGGCGGTCTGGCCCTCCTGGTCGGTCTCCTGGACGCGGAGAGCGGGCAGATAGGCGCTGCCCCGCTCCAGCAGATCGGAGAATACCTCCCCGGCCGTGCGGCTGGCTCCCGCTGCACCCATCTCGCTGTCCGTTTGCAGGGTGGACAGGCGGTTTTCCACGCCGCTCTCGCCCCCAGCCTGTACCGCCTGGGCGGCGGTTCCGCCCCGCACCACCCACAGCTGCACGCCCAGTCCCAGCTGGGCGTCCTGGGCAAAGTAGTCCAGCACCGGCCACACGCCGCGTTGGGACAACTCCTCCCCCAGCAGCAGCTGGTCCACATAGCCGTAAAACACATAACTGTCGCTGAGGCCCTGCATGGCCAGGCAGGCGGCACTGAGGGACTCCCTCTGGGCAGAAAGGACCAGGGAGGGCTGGCTCTCCCCCTGAAGGCCATAGGCCCGCTTCCCGGTGGACACGGTGACCTCCACCTGATAGTCCCCCTCCCCTGCGTCCACCCCCATGGTGCGCAGCAGGGCCATATCCCCCATCTCCCGGGCGTAGGGCAGCAGGGTGGCGCTGCACCCACTGAGCAGCAGCATCCCGGCCAGAGCCAGGGCGGTCAACGTCACTCTCACCGCTGATTCCTCCGATTTTTGGTATTCTTGGCCCCGTCCCGCCACTTCATCCGGGGCAGAGGCAGACGCAGCAGACTGGGATGGCCCCGGGGCTGTCCCGCCCCGTTGGTAAAGGGAG
This sequence comes from Flintibacter porci, assembly GCF_041925195.1. Lineage (NCBI taxonomy): Bacteria > Bacillati > Bacillota > Clostridia > Eubacteriales > Flintibacter > Flintibacter porci. Next base: position 6,835 of record NZ_JBHEVB010000030.1, on the reverse strand, counting down.
CCAGATAGGGCACCCCGAAGGTCTCCAATCCCGCCAGATGGTAAATGAGGGCGGCGCATCCCGCCGCCAGGCCGAACAGTCCGCCGATGCTGGCAGCAATGGCCAGCAGAAAGCGCCACAGCCGCAGAGCGGAGGCAAAGTCCTGGGAGGGCATGGTATACCCCGCCACCCCCGCAATGGCCACAGCGATGAGCACCGCCGGGGAGACAATATGGGCCTCCACCGCCGCGTTGCCCACCACCAAACCGCCCAGAATGGACACCGTGGCCCCGATGGGGCTGGGCAGGCGCAACCCCGCCTCCTGGAGCACCTCAAAGGCCAGCAGCATGATAAGCACCTCAAACACCGTGGAAAAGGGCACCTCCTGCTTGGCGGCGGCAATGGACAGGGCCAGCTTCACCGGGATGGCCTCCGGGTGAAAGGTGACCAGGGCGATATACAACCCCGGCACCAGCACCGTGATGACGGCGCAGAACCACCGGATGAGGTTCAGGGCAGAGGCCGTCATCCAGTGAAACGCCCGGTCCTGCCCCGTCTTGAAGAACTGGTCGATGGTGCCCGGCAGCAGCCAGGCGAAGGGCAGCCCGTCGGCCATCACCCCTACCCGCCCCTCCAGCAGCCCCTGACAGAATCGGTCGGGCCGCTGGGTGTAGGGCATCATGGGGAAGGGGGTGTTCAGGTGGTCGGTGAGGTACTCCTCAATGTTGCCCGCCGCCTCCACCCCGTCGATGTCGATGTCCTGCAAGCGGCGCTTGACCTGGGCCACCGTGTCCGGGTCGGCGATGCCGTCCAGATAGAGGATATCCACCTGGGTGCGGGACTGCCGCCCCACGATCTCCTCCTCGATTTTCAGCTGGGTGGCCTTTAAATGGCGGCGGACCATGGAGGTGTTGGTGCGGATGGCCTCCACAAAGGACTCCCGCACCCCCTTGAGGGCAGGCTCGTTGGCTGGCTCCCCCACCCCCCGCTTCTCCTCTGTGACCACCGGGAAGGTGAGGGCCTGACTTTTCCCGGGAAAGAAAATCACACAGCTGCCCGCCACCAGGTCGTCGGCCACCTGGTCCAAGGTCTCCCGCACCAGGGCGGCCAGGTTATAGAGGGCTCCGTAGCGCAGGCGCTTGAACACCTCGTCCATGGGCACCCGGCTTAAAGCGTCGTCCTGGGCCAGAGGGCGCAGGATATAGTCGCTCAGGCGCTCGTTGCGGGTCATGCCCAGCAGGTAACAGATGGTCACCATCCGCTCCCGGTCCCCGTGGAGGTAGACCTCCCGCTTCATAAAGTCGGCGCAGCCTTGAAACACCGCCTCTAAATTCTCCAGGGTAAGAGGACGGTCATACCGGGGCTCCCGCCGTGGGTGGGGACCGGTGTCCGGGGCTTTGGGCTGAAATGTGGCCATGGAACCCCTCCTTTCCCGGCTAGTGTTTGCCCGGAGGGGAAGAATTATGCAAAAAACCGCCCCGGCTGTGCCGGGACGGTTTTCTACTTCTCTATTTTAAAGTTCCTCCAAGATCTCACCATTGGTAGAGATGGTCACCACCTGCCAGGGGATCATCTTGCCGCTGGCCTGGAGCGCCTTCTTCACCGCCAGCTCAATGCCGCCGCAGCAGGGCACCTCCATACGCACCACGGTGACGCTCTTCACCTCGTTGCGCATCAGGATCTCGGTGAGCTTCTCGCTGTAATCCACGCTGTCCAGCTTGGGGCAGCCCACCAGGGTCACGTGGCCGCGTATGAAGCGCTGGTGGAAGTTGGCGTAGGCGTAGGCGGTACAGTCGGCGGCCACCAGCAGGCGGCAGTCCTGGAAGTAAGGGGCCATGGGGTTGACCAGCTTGATCTGCACCGGCCATTGGCTGAGCTGGCTCACCGGCTCTCCCTGGGCCGCCGGAGCCGCAGCAGGCGCCGCGGCAGGGCGCAGGGTCTTGGCCATCTCCCCGGGGCAGCCGCAGGCCAGAGGCTCCTGGGCCTTTTTCGCCGCCTGAGCGGCCTTCACTGCCGCCTCGTCGTAGGCGGGTGCCTCCCGCATCTCAAAGGTGATGGCTCCGGTGGGGCAGGCAGGCAGACAGTCGCCCAGCCCGTCGCAGTAGTCCTCCCGGGTCAGCTTGGCCACCCCGTCCACCATCTGGATGGCACCCTCGTGGCAGGCGGCGGCACAGGCCCCGCAGCCGTTGCACTTGCTCTCGTCAATGTGAATGATCTTACGGATCATAAAACTTCCTCCTCAACGTTTTCTTTTCTCAGGATGACCCTATTCTACTCCCCAGCAGGGCAAAAGTCTGTTGTAGCTACAACAAATCAAAAAATTTCTCTGGGCATAGCAAAACCCGGACGCCGCTCCAAAGCGTCCGGGTCTTACCATTGAAAAAGAGGATTAAAATGAAACGAACTGTCTCTTGCAAGTGTTATCCTAGCAAAGAGTTGTTACAAAAACAGCCCCAAAGTATTACATAAGTTTTAAATCTCCATGGACAATTTGTGACTTTTCCAAACAAGCTGAAAAAGCACCGAACAGCCGGCGCATCTACGCCGGCTGTTCGGTTGAATTGGAGGATAGAATGAAAAGAAAATGCTCTTGCCTTGCGAGTATCATTCTATCTGCTCATTGTGAACAAAGCTAGCTAAAGTTGTTACAAAAGCTTTAAATCCGCGGGCAAAATCCGGTTTTTCCTCTACTCAGTTTTCCCCATCCTCCCGCAGGTCCAGGAAAAAGTCCTGGAGGATCTTCTGACACTGTGGCTCCAGAGGTCCCCGATAGATCCGGGGGTGGTGGTTAAAGCGCTCCTCAAACAGGTTGAGCACCGACGAGCAGCACCCCGCCTTTTCATCCCGGGCACCGTAGCGCACCGTCTCAATGCGCGAGTTGATGATACCTCCGGCGCACATGGGGCAGGGCTCCAGGGTGACGTACAGAGTGCACCCGTGGAGCCGCCAGCTGCCCAGACGGGCGCAGGCATCCCGGATGGCCTCCAGCTCGGCGTGGGCGGTGGCGTCGCCGTGTTCCTCCCGGCGGTTGCGCCCCTCTCCCACGATTTTTCCGTCCTTGACGATGACGCATCCCACCGGCACGTCCCCGTGCTCTGCTGCCTGGGCGGCCAGCTCCAGGGCGCGGGCCATATAGTCCTTGTGGTCCATGGTATTTAGCCCTCCCGGCGGTTATTTTGCTCTCCCATCAGGCGGATAGTCTGGGAAATGAGTTCCCGCTGCTCCCGGGAGAGGGAGCGGTAGGTCTCTACCAACGCTTTTTCTTCCTTACTAATGTGCATCGGCGGTTCCGGTTCATTGGTCAAACCCAGCAAATAATCGGTACTAACATGAAAATAGTCTGCAATGCCCACAATGACTCGACAGGGCATTTCGTTTTTCTCCGTTAGGTAATTGCTCATTTTAGCCGGTGTGATCCCAATATGTTTTGCCAACTTCTTTTGTGTCACGTCCCGGTCTGTCACCAGCATTTTTGCTCTGGCCCCAAAGCCCATGGTAATCACCTCTGGGGTCAGTATCTCAATTTCGATAACAGGTTTTCTTAAAATCAAGAAATCGGTAATTTTTATTTTTATATCACATATTTCGACAAATTTCAAATATCGAATCTTGTATGCTCTTATTGAGAGGAACTCTGGTCCACCACAAGGCCCATTCCGCCCTGCGGGGCGTCCTACTTTGCCCACGGCGGCAAAGTAGGCAAAACGCCGCCGGGGGACGGCTCCGATGAGCGCCTTCGCGCAGCGGGCGCTCATAGTCACCTCTCCCCGGACCCCAATTTACGGGAGCGTGCCCCTTTGGTCGTTTGGTCCGTTCCGGCGGCCTAAATTTTGACCGTGCATTCTCCTACTCTCGGGCCACCAGGCCCTGCTGCCATCAAAATTTGCAAGCCGCTGCTCCGATCCCACACCGCCTCCTGCTTCCCTACCTGTTGAGTGCGGCGCGGCGGAGGTCGGGCGGACGATGGGCCTTCACTTTGTGACGGCAGCCACTGCACCTTGACAAGGGAATAGGGAACATGGCGCAAATCTATTGCCCAGCTGCCACGGCTATGCCAGAGTAGGCGGTGTCCGTACAGCGCAGATACTTAATCGGGGTCCCCGCCAAAGCCCAGCGAAGCGGGTTTGGTGGGGAGAGGAGGCGCAAGGAAGCGACATGACGGATGCCTACGCTTGGGCGTCCGGAATAGAGCGGACTTTGCGACGACGAAGGGGCCAGTGCCCCCGAGGCAAGAAGAATCAACCTGTCCTGATTTTGCCCGCCGGATAAAACTGCCCAGCCCTTAGGAGGGCGTCCCCCGCAAACGGGGGTCTGGGGGCAATGACTGTGAGCGCCCGCTCCGCGAAGGCGCTCACCGGAAGCAGCCCCCAGGGCATTTTTAGTTCCTTTTTGGGCAAACAAAAAGGAACCCGCCCCGCAGGGCGGAACCCTCCAAAACCAAAAAATAAGCGCCGTCCAAATGGACGGCGCTTATAATGCAGTTTGTTAGATCACAAATTACTTGTGGTCAACAGAGTACATGTGCTTGATCAGCTCCAGAACCTTGTTGGAGTAGCCGATCTCGTTAATTTCCAAGGCAGTGTTAATTTTCACCCAAATACCAAGTGTTACAGCACTTTTTCAATAGGTTAGCCTTAAAAAATTACAAAAGTCTATTACAGAAATCTAGGAATTTATTATCTAACTGAGCACAGTTTATTCCAATGGAACTATTTCTTCATCATTCCAGCTAATTTATAAAAGCTGGTGCGTTTTGTACCTGTCCGCTCCATCGCTTCCTTTGCCGTGATTTCTCCAGCTTTCCAAGCGAAATAAACTTCATTCCAATTAGCAGGAAACGCTAATGCAGGACGGCCTAACTTTACTCCCTTTGCCTTTGCCGCTGCAATTCCCTCCGCTTGTCTCTGGTGTGTTGTCTCCCGCTCTTGCTCTGCAATCGTTCCTAGGACTTCAATCAGAATATTATTGACCATCTCAAAAACCCATTCTTGTCCCTCAGGCAAGTCCATCATGGTTGTAGGAAGTTCGATAATCTTTAAGCGAATCCGGTTATCTTTAAAGTATTGCAGTTCGTTTTTTATATCACGTTTATTTCTGCTCAATCTATCCAGTGACTTTACGACAAGAGTATCACCAGGGCGCAGAATAGCATTTTTAAGGGCCTGGTAGCCTGTCCGTTCCAAGTTCTTGCCAGATTCTTTATCCGTGATAATTTCCCGCTCCTGTGCTCCAAGAGCTTTAAAGGCAGCTATTTGGCGATCTAAGTTTTGTTCCTTACTGGATACTCTAGCATAGTAATAAGTACGGCTTTCCATCTCTGCACCCCTTCCCTAACTATCCGTATTCTATCATATGTATCCGCAAAAGTCAATTCAATTTACGAACATATCCGCAAATTAAATCACAAGTTTTTTGAACATCTGTGGAAGGGGGTTTTCTTGTGTTCGTAAAGGTACACTTTTATAAATATATTGTTGTTTCTGTCATACCAAAAAATACTCTGCTCCAATTGCTTTTGCAACCTCTTCTCCATTGATTATCTCAAAAGTTATACTGCAATATAAAAACCGCCCTGCTTCATTTATAAAACAGAGCGGTTTAGTTGCATGATATGGTTATTCTTCGAAAATATAATCTAAATCACTTATATAATCTCTGGCCTCATTCTTGTAATCGTTTATGGTGTTCTTCATTTGCTCAAAACTTCCTGTTGGATTTTGGCAGAAATCAAAAAAAGAACTTGTTGTTGTGTAATACCCTTTAAGATTAGGATAATGTTCATAATCTGAATATTTATCACTAAGTTCTTTCATCTGTTCTTTTGCAGTGTTTAATGCTGTTTGAACTTCATCCACTTTCCCATTTAATTTGTAAGAATATATAACAACCCAAACACAAGTTGAGAACAGTTCATCTTCCTTCATTTTAAATAAAACACTATCCCTGTTATAGTATTTCGTTTTATCCTCCTCTGCTACTGTGTCCCAATTTTCCCCAACAATAGAAGTCGCATATATGTACCCTATACCTTTTTTTATATCCTCTTCACTTAAATTAAGCTGTTGAGAGAGATAATGTGCTCCGTCACTAAGTAGCTCATCTTCTTCAAAAATTCCTATTCTCCACGCCTCATAAAGATCTGAACCAAATTGTTCTGTAATATCATAGGCGATATCAATACTATCATAGGCCGATTTTGATACTTCAAACGCTTTTTTTGTTCCACTACAAGCAGTGAGTGAAATACAAACAGAAACGGCTAAACAGAATAAAAAGAATCTTTTCATTTTTCTTTCCCCAAATTACTTGATTTTTTCAAAATACGCGATAATTCCATAGTAGAAAGAACTCTGGTGCGCATAAGTCATACATACAAGCCGATAGTCCGGATTAGCATCCAAGAACTTATTTAGGTCATCTTCAGCAAATGATGTCATTTTACCTGGAAATCTCATTACAAATCTATCTTTCATAGCTCTCTTCCTCTCTTTATTTTAATATCCAAATGGATATCTAATCCTCATTTTTACACAAACTTAGTGTAATGTCAAGATAACCAAATGGGTATAAATCAAAGAGGTGTTGATGTGGCTCATTACCGAAGAATTCGTGAATTGAGGGAAGATCACGACTTAACGCAGAGACAACTTGCCAATTATTTAAATATGCCACAGCCCCAGTATTTTCGCTATGAGCAAGGTTATAGGGATATTCCAACCGATATCCTTATTGCTTTAGTGCATACGGCGGTGGCCAGCGGCCACGGTTGCGGAGCTCAGCGGCCGCTGTGCGGCCTAACGGCCACCCCAATATAGACAGCTAATTGAAGTAGTTCGGAAATTCTCCATAATGATGG
>NZ_JBHEVB010000029.1:0-10877 GCF_041925195.1 Flintibacter porci | reverse complement strand
GACTCACTCCAGCTGGTGGAAGTCTTTTCTCCAGCTTGATTTGTTGCGCTTTTTTGATCTCGCAAACTTTGCGGGATTTTTTTCATTTTAGGACTTGACTTTTATTTGCAGGACTCCTCGTCCAGCATCAGCTGAAACATACGGTTGCAGCTGCGGGTGGTGATGTTCAGATACTCTGAGATTCCTTGAGAGGTGAGGATCATATCGGGATTGAGTTCATAAAGGCTGAGCAGGCGCAGAAGGTTGCGCTCCTGGATCCCGGTCTTTTGGGAGTACTCTACTGCCTTATAGTTAGAATAGCTGTAATGGAGAGTGACGGGGGAGGAGAGGAGGCCGACCATGGTATCTCCTCCGCCTGAGCAGGCAAAGCCGTCGTTCTCGCCAAACTGAAAGGCTTCACCCAGGGCTCGCTCCGCCATGGCGTAGCTGTCCTTCCAGCTCTCCGCCATCCCTGCGCCCAGCCGGAAATCCACCGGAATATTCTGACGCAGGTAGACCACCAGATCTCTGGGCAGCCGCAGCCGCTCCCGGGGTGTGACACGCTCGGCCCGCAGCTCAAAATTGCCGTGGAAGGGGTGGATGGAGAAGGCCAGTTCGCTGTCCTGCCGGAATTGGGCCAGCACCTTGTGGACACAGATGGTCTGAAACTCCTGGTCGTACTGTCCCATGGTCTCCGGCAGCAGGATGTGGACCAAGACCACCAACCGTTCCGAAGCCTCACTCAGTGCCAGGCGGCACTTCTCCAGGGCGGCACGGATGGAGTTTGCAATCATGGTCTCGGTGGGAAGGAAGTGGAGGAAGGGGACGCCCATCTCCCGGTATGCCTCCAGGTTATTGGTGGTACGGGAGAGGATGAAGTCGATCTTTCCGCCGTGATAGAGCTCCTGGGCCCGGCGGAGGATCTTCTCATAGCTGTACTGGGTATTTTCCACGCAGTAGGGCATCTGCTCCGGGGGAAGATACTGGGACAGGTTCATATAGTGGTTGACGGGGGCCAGAAAGTCCACGAACACCCGGTTGAGGGGGATGTCCGGGTACTCCAGCTTGAAGTTGAGCAGGACGGAGAGCAGTTGGCTGTCTGTGTAGGACACAAAGGCACAGGGGAGACTCAAATCCGGAATGTGGTGTACGGCATACTCATATCCAATTTCTCCGCTGAAGAGCAGAATGTCGCATTTTTCCCGGCACTCCCGCACGATTCCGCCGATTTCTTCCTGGCGTGCATAGACATATTGCAGAAACGAACACCCAAAGTCGTGATGATCAATGGCCCGTTGGATGGCCTGCATAGAGATTTTGGGGCTGATGATACTGACGGTGATCATAAACATTCTTCCTTCCTGCTGAGGCTGTCCGTAATTATAGAAATCCGGGTCCTTAATTCGGAGAATAAATCAAGACTTACATATATTGGTAAAAATCCGTTGACATTTCAGATAGATTTCGGTAGTATGTCAGCAATAAAAGACATGTTTTTTATTTGTCCTTATTATAGCGCAAATTTAGTCAGAGGGGAAGATACGCGACATGACAAATGAAATCCTAACCGAACTGCTCCAGAGTGTGGGCGTTTTGGGTGTCTTTTTGCTGATCGGAACGTTTTTGCGGGCAAAAATCAAAATCTTTCAGGATACATTTTTGCCTGCCTCGGTGATTGGCGGCTTTCTGCTGCTGATTTTAGGACCCAACTGCCTGGGGATTTTGCCTATTCCCCAGGAGTGGATCAACATTTATTCCCTGATCCCCGGCATCCTCATTGTCCCGGTGGTCACCGCCACTCCCTTGGGTATGACACTGAAGAAGAGCGGTTCTGGGGAGAAGGGGGGGAACTCAGCCGTCAACGCCGCCATCCTGGGCTTTGTCCTTTTGGGTGTAGGACTTCTGCAGTTTGCCATCGGCTTTGGAACTCATGCCGCATTTTCCGTCGGCGGGGCAGAGCTGTATGACACCTTCGGTTGGGAGATGGGCCTGGGTTACTCCGGCGGCCATGGCACCGCCGCTCTGCTGGGCAACATGCTGCAGCAGGCCGGCCTGCCTTACTGGGAGACCGCCCAGGGTGTGGGTGTGACCGCTGCCACCTTTGGCTTGGTAGGTGGTATCCTCATCGGCATCTGCATGATCAACTGGGCCGCCCGCACCGGCCGCACGGTCTATCTCTCTGAGCCCGCCGCCATTCCCCAGGCCCTGAAAACCGGCTACGAGCGGGACCCCCAGCGCCAGGGCTCCATCGGCAAGGAGACCACTTATTCCTCCTCCATCGACACCCTGGCCGGTATGAGCCAGCGGGCCGATGTGGCCCGGGAGGCACCCATCCCGGGCCAGGATCAGGGCCACGGCTGCGGCCACTGTCAGTTGGGAACGGCCTCAGCGGCTGCCGCCCTGATGATCCGGGACTATCTGCGGGATACAGGGCGGTCCGGCACGGTGATCTTCTTCGGCTGTCCGGCGGAAGAGGGGGGAGGCGGTAAGACCTTTATGGCCCGCTCTGGAGTGTTTGATCAGCTGGATGCCGCCCTCACCTGGCACCCCGCCAACGCCTATTTCGTCATGACGGGCTCCTTCCAGGCCAACTGCCAGGCCTACTTCCGCTTCCAGGGCGTCACCTCCCACGCCGCAGCCAGCCCCCATCTGGGCCGCAGTGCCCTGGACGCGGTGGAGCTGATGAACGTGGGGGCCAACTACCTGCGGGAACACATGGACCCGGACGACTGCTTCCACTACGCCATGACCGACAACGGGGGCAGCTCACCCAATGTGGTGCCTGCCCATGCTGAGGTCATCTACCTCATGCGTTCCCGTACCTCGGAAAAGGTGGCTCGTCTCTACGAGCGGATCTGCAAGATTGCCCAGGGCGCGGCCCTGATGACCGAGACAGAGCTGTCTGTCACCTTTGATAAAGCCTGCTCCAACCTGACCTCCAACTCCGTGCTGGAGGAACTGCTGTACCAGACCATGCAGCAGGTGGGGGTGCCTGCCTATACCCAGGAGGACTGGGAGTACGCACAGCGGTTTGCCAAGACCATCACCCCCGCAGATTTGGACAGCGACCAGGTTCTGGGTCTGTACTACGGAGCGGAGCGGGCAGAGATCCTCCAGAAGCTGAAGGAGCGGCCCATTGCAGACTTTATCTGCCCCCATCACCATTCCGATGTGATGATGCTGGGCTCCTCCGATGTGGGGGATGTGAGCCACGTGGTGCCCACCGCCCAGTTTATGGCCTCCTGCGCCGTGTCCGGTACCCCCGGACACTCCTGGCAGCGCGTGGCTCAGGGCAAGTCGGGGCTGGCCATGAAGGGTATGGCCTTTGCCGCCCAGGTGCTTGCTCAGGCTGCCCATACTCTGTATGAGCAGCCTCAGTGGCTGGAACGAGCCAAGGCGGAGTTTTCTGCCGTACTGCCTGGGGGCTATCGCTGCCCCATCCCGCCCGAAGTACGGCCCAACCAGCGAAACAGAACCGATAAAACATAATACTTTTGCTGCCCCCTGATCTTTTAAGATCAGGGGGCAGTCTTATGTTAAGAATAATATCAAGTGCAGGGGAGAGGGCCATGCAAATCATTGGAAAAAGCGGGGTTTCTATGGTATACTGGGCCCATAGTTTTGCAGCACGAGCAGATGGTTCTGACATCTGCGAAGATACAGGAGGAACCTTCCATGGCAGAGACCAACACCAGCAGCATTGGATTTGAAAAGCAGATCTGGGACGCAGCCTGTGTGCTGCGGGGCAACATCGACGCCTCGGAGTATAAATCTGTTGTCCTGGGTCTGATTTTCTTAAAATATATCTCCGACCGCTTCGAGGCCAAGTATCAGGAACTGGTAGAAGAGGGCGATGGCTTTGAGGAGGACAAGGACGAATACACTGCCGAGAACATCTTCTTTGTGCCGGAGAACGCTAGATGGAGTGTGATTGCCGCAGCAGCCCACACGCCGGAAATCGGCACTGTCATCGACGAGGCCATGCGGGCCATCGAGCAGGAGAACAAGCGTCTTAAGGAGATTCTGCCCAAGAACTTCGCCCGCCAGGAGCTGGACAAACGCCGTCTGGGGGATGTGGTAGACCTGTTCACCAACATTCAGATGGTTGAGCACGGCAATAGCAAGGACATCCTGGGCCGCACCTATGAATACTGCCTGTCCAAATTCGCCGAGCAGGAGGGAAAACTGGCCGGGGAATTCTATACTCCTGCCTGCGTAGTCAAAACGCTGGTGGAGATTTTGCAGCCCTACAATGGCCGGGTATACGACCCCTGCTGCGGCAGCGGCGGCATGTTCGTCCAGTCGGCCAAGTTCGTGGAGAACCACGGCGGCAACATCAACAAGATTTCCGTCTTTGGCCAGGATTCCAACCCCACTACCTGGAAGATGGCCCAGATGAACCTGGCCATCCGGGGTATTGAGGCCGACCTGGGCAAATTCAGCGCCGATACCTTCTTCAACGACTGCCACCCCCAGCTGAAAGCGGACTTCATCATGGCCAATCCTCCCTTCAACCTTTCTAACTGGGGGCAGGATAAGCTGCTGGACGATGTGCGCTGGCAGTACGGCACGCCCCCGGCGGGCAACGCCAACTTTGCCTGGCTCCAGCACATGATCTGGCATCTGGCTCCCCATGGCCGCATGGGCATGGTGCTGGCCAACGGCTCCCTGTCCTCTCAGAGCGGTGGCGAGGGGGATATCCGGAAGAACATCATCAACGCCGACCTCGTGGACTGCATCGTGGCCATGCCCTCCCAGCTGTTCTACACCACCCAGATTCCGGTCTCCCTGTGGTTCCTGGCCAAGAACAAGAAGCAGAAGGGGAAAACCCTGTTCATCGACGCCCGGAAGATGGGCACCATGGTCTCCCGCAAGCTTCGGGAGCTGACCGACGGAAGCAAAGATCCGGCGGATAATGACATTCAGAAGCTGGCCGACACCTACAACGCCTTTGTGGACAGCACCCTGGAAGAAGTCAAGGGATTCTGCGCAGTGGCGACCACGGAGGAAATTGCCCAGCAGGACTACATCCTCACCCCCGGCCGGTATGTGGGCATTGAGGAGCAGGAGGACGACGGGGAGCCCTTTGAGGAGAAGATGGATCGCCTGACCAAGGAGCTGTCAGAGCTTTTTGTGAAGTCCCATGAGCTGGAGGCACAGATCAAGGAGCAACTGGGGGCGATTGGGTATGAAGTGTGAGTATTACAAACTTGGTACACTTGTAGAACGCAAGATCGGGTATGGAATTGTACAGCCAGGCTCTAATCAAAAACAGGGTACTCCAATCATAAAAGTAAACAATATTATTTCTGGGCTCAAAAGTATAACTAATTTGGACTGTACAGCAGAACAAATTAGCTCCAAATATGAGCGCACAAAGCTGCGTGGTGGAGAGTTAATTATAAGTGTAGTTGGTACTATTGGTAAAACAGCTATAGTACCAAAATCGTTTGCTGGCTGTAATTTAGTTAGAGCAACAGCTATGATCGATATTCCAGATTTACAGATTGCCAAATGGGTAAAGTATTATCTCGACTCACCAAAAGGTCAAGCATACATTCATCAGAATCTAAATACAACGGTTCAACCAACACTAAACATTAAATCTTTGTCTGAGATGCCAATCCCATTTTATAGTGACGCACAAATGCAACAAATTATTGCTGTATTGGAATCTCTCGATGACAAAATCGAACTGAACAACAAGATCAACGAGAATTTGCAGCAGCAGGCACAAGCAATATATCAAGAGTGGTTTGGCAACATCAATATGGAAAAAGAACAAGGAACGCTTGCGGATATATGTACCTATTCCAAGGACAGAGTATCTGTTTCTGAGTTGGATATTAGCGCTTACTTCTCAACAGAGAATATGCTGCCAGAAAAGGCTGGTGCTGTGGAGGTTTCCAACCTGCCGACAACAGCACAAACAACGGCGTGTCATGTGGGTGACACCTTAATTTCCAATATCCGTCCCTATTTTAAGAAAATCGTATACTGCCATGAGGAGTGCGGATGCTCAACAGATGTTTTGTGCTTTGTACCTGCTTATCCCAAGTATTCGGCCTACTTATACAGTACCCTTTATTCCGATAGATTCTTTGACTTCATGGTAGCAGGCTCAAAAGGAACCAAAATGCCCCGTGGAGATAAGCAACAGATTATGACTTATCCAGTGACACTTCCTACAGATACTGAACTGGAAAGGTTTAACGCGGTAGTGGTTCCTATCCTTATGCAGATTCAAAATAACCGCAACGAGAATAAGCGGCTTTCTTTGATGAGAGACACTCTTTTACCAAAATTAATGAGTGGAGAAATTAATCTGGGGAGTGTAGGAGAATGAGTAAATGCACTCAAGATAATCAAGATGTAGCAGGCAAAAAGCATCAAAAATTTTTGAGAAAAAACATGAGTATGTTTGTTAAAGGAAGATGGTTTCCTCTCATAATTACACTTATTGTATTAGCGGTTTTTGTTTTAGTGATGGCCTTATTTGGTTGGCGTATTACCTATGCTCCAGGATTAGAAAATAGCTGGGATGCGATTTCTGCCGTGGCGGCATGGGCTGGGGCAATTGGTACTGTTGTAGCAGTTTTTAGTGCAATTTATGTAGCACACCGACAAAATGAAATCGCTTTATTTGAAAAGCGATATACTGCTTATATGAAATTTAATAAGCTGTATGGATTTGCACGGTCATTAGATAAGCAAATGTTTGAAGACGAAGATACATTACAGGATGCTGAATTTGTTCTTGATATAAGCGCAAAAATTGCCTTTTTTTGTATAGGTATTCAAACACAATTTGGATTTCAACCTATGGCAAAGGAAGAAGGCTTCAATTTGGAGGGAGTATCTCAAGTTTCTGCAATATTGCAACAATATCAAAATGATATTGTAATGCTATCCTATCTTTATGATTTAGAATTTAACGACCAGCTTATAATGGAACGAGAACTCGAAAATATATTTGCTTGTCTTTCGAAGTTTATGACACAAGTTACATTATATACTTTCGAAGAAAATAGCAAATATGATGATTCCGCAAGGAAAATGTTTATTTCCCGAATTAACGATTTCCATAAAAAATATTGGATGCTTTTTGAAAAATCATTAAGATTATAATCTTTTAGGAAGTGATCCAACATGCCCTTCACCGAATCCAACTATGAAAACGCCGTGCTGCAGCTCTTCACCCAAACCCTGGGCTATTCCTACGCCTACGGCCCGGATATCGAGCGGGACTACCACTCGCCCCTGTACGAGGACGAGCTGCTGCCCGCCCTCCGGGCCGTCAACCCTGATCTGCCGCAGGCGGCGCTGGACGATGCGGTGTACAAGCTGAAAAACTTTGAATCCGGTTCCCTCCTGCAGAAAAACATGGTCTTTACCGACTATCTGCAAAACGGCGTGCCGGTGAAGTTCGTGGTGAAGGGAGAGGAGCGCTCCGGTCTGGTGTATCTGGTGGACTATCAGCATCCGGAGAATAACCGCTTTACCGCTATCAACCAGTGGACGGTGATCGAGAACAGCGAAAAACGGGCCGATGTGGTGCTGTTTGTCAACGGCCTGCCTCTGGTGGTGGTGGAGCTGAAGTCTCCCTCCCGGGAGGAGACCGACGCCTCCGCCGCCTACCGGCAGCTGCGCAATTATATGTATGAGATCCCGTCCCTGTTCATCTACAACCAGGTCTGCGTCATGAGTGACCTGACCACCTCCAAAGCGGGCACTATCACCTCCGGCGAGGACCGCTTTATGGCGTGGAAAACCAAGGACGGCAGCTACGAAAACACTCAGTATGCCCAGTTTGACACCTTCTTTGAGGGCATTTTTGAGAAAGAGCGGTTCCTGGACATTTTGCAGAACTTCATCTGCTTCAACGTGGACGGGGCCAACACCTTTAAGGTTTTGGCAGGCTACCACCAGTATTTCGCGGTCAAAAAGGCCGTTGAGTCCACCCAGCACGCCACCGTCACCGACGGCAAGGGCGGCGTGTTCTGGCATACCCAGGGCAGCGGCAAGTCGTTGTCCATGGTGTTCTATGCCCACTACCTGCAAAAGGCCCTGGAGAGCCCCACCATTGTGGTCATCACTGACCGAAACGACCTGGACAACCAGCTTTACGGCCAGTTCTCCCGGTGCAAGGACTTCCTGCGCCAGACGCCCCAGCAGGCCGAGAGCCGGCAGAACCTGCAGGAGCTGCTGGCGGGCCGGCAGGCCAATGGCATCATTTTTACCACCATGCAGAAGTTCGAGGAGACCGGGGAGCCCCTGTCGGAGCGCCGGAATATCGTGGTCATGGCAGATGAGGCCCACCGGGGCCAATATGGTCTGACCGAAAAGGTGGTCACTAAACAGAATGAAAAGGGCGAGCTGGAGGTCAAAACCTCCATCGGTACCGCCCGCATCATCCGGGACAGCCTGCCCAATGCTACATACATCGGCTTTACCGGCACTCCCATCTCCTCCAAGGACCGCAGCACCCGGGAAGTGTTCGGAGACTATATCGACATCTACGATATGACCCAGGCCGTGGAGGACGGGGCCACCCGCCCGGTCTACTATGAGAGCCGGGTCATCCACCTGAAACTGGACGAGAACACCCTGCGGCTCATTGACGCAGAGTATGACCTGATGGCCCAAAACGCCGACCCCTATGTGATCGAAAAGAGCAAAAAGGAACTGGGGCAGATGGAGGCCATTCTGGGCAATGACCAGACCATCGCCTCTCTGGTGGACGACATTCTAGACCACTACGAGAACTACCGGGCTAATCTGCTCACCGGCAAGGCCATGATCGTGGCCTACTCCCGCCCCATCGCCATGAAGATCTACAAGCGGATTTTGCAGCTGCGCCCGAACTGGACAGAGAAGGTGGGCGTGGTCATGACTCAGGGCAACAACGACCCAGAGGAGTGGCAGGAGATTATCGGCAACAAGGCCCACAAGGAAGATTTGGCCCGAAAGTTCAAGGATAACAATTCCCCCATGAAAATTGCCATCGTGGTGGATATGTGGCTCACCGGGTTTGATGTGCCGTCCCTTGCCACCATGTATGTGTACAAGCCCATGTCCGGCCACAACCTGATGCAGGCCTTCGCCCGGGTAAACCGGGTGTTCCGGGATAAGGAGGGTGGCCTGGTGGTGGACTATGTGGGCATCGCCGCCGCCCTGAAACAGGCCATGAACGACTATACGGTGCGGGATAAGAAAAACTATGGCGATCCCGATGTGAGCAAGGCGGCCTATCCCAAGTTCCTGGAGAAGCTGGAGGTATGCCGGGATTTGTTCCACGGCTTTGACTATACCACCTTCCTGACCGGAGATGATCTGGAAAAGGCCCGGATGATCAGCGGCGGCGTGAACTTCCTGCTGGGTAAGTCGGTTGCTGAGCACGACTTGTCAGATAAGGAAAAGACCCAGAATGTCTACATCAAGGAGGCGTTGCTCTTGAAGCAGGCCCTCTCCCTGTGCAGCAGCATGGTGGATAAGCAGACCCGTGCGGAAGCAAATTACTTTGAGGCTGTGCGGACGATGCTTGTCCGTCTGACCACCAGCGGCACCGGGAAGAAATTCACCCTGCCGGAGGTCAACGAGCGGATCAACGAACTGCTCAAACACAGCATCAAGAGCGAAGGGGTCATCAACCTGTTTTCGGATGTGGGCACTGAGTTTTCCCTGTTCGATCCCAAATTTTTGGATGAGATCTCCCGCATGAAGGAGAAAAACCTGGCTGTAGATCTGCTGAAAAAGCTGATCGCAGAGCAGGTCTCTGTCTACCGCCGTACCAATGTGGTGAAATCGGAGAAGTTCTCCGAAATCATCCAGAGCGCTATGAATCGCTACCTCAACGGGATGCTGACCAATGAGGAGGTTATCCAGGAACTTTTGAAGCTGGCCAAGGACATCGCTGCCGCCAACGCGGAAGGGGAGAAGCTAGGCCTGACTGCTGAGGAGCTGGCTTTTTATGATGCACTGACCAAGCCCCAGGCCATCAAGGATTTTTACGAGCATGACGAGCTGATTGCCATCACAAAAGAACTGACCGATCTGCTGCGGAAAAACCGCACCATCGACTGGCAGAAAAAAGAGAGCGCCCGGGCCGGTATGCGCCGTCTGGTGAAGCGCTTACTGAAAAAGCATAAGTATCCGCCGGAGGGGATGGAGGATGCAGTGAAGACGGTCATGAGCCAGTGCGAGATGTGGACGGATAATCAAGATTGATCAATACTTGGTACCGGATAGCAAAAGCTCCCTAAACAAGACTTCTTGACGTTGCTGGAGATAACATGATGAGTAACAACCATAAAATCAACGAAGACTTATGCCATAATGTAGCCAATGCGTTTTTAGATATAGGATCCTATAGCAATGAATTGGACAAGCAAATAAAAACTACAGGAATTCAGTTTGCATGTGACAGTTTTTACAGTATTCCTGCGATTGTAAATATTGCATTTGCGTGTGAACTGTACCTGAAAGCTCTATTAACAAGAGAATCAGATAAAGCAGGTAAACTGAAATACGAGCACGACCTTTTATTATTATACAAAGATTTACCTCCTTGCCTTTGCAACAATTTGGCATATCGCTTTGAAGAAAAGTGCAAATATCCGGTAACATTGGAACAAACATTTGAAATTCATGCAAAAGCTTTTCAAACTTGGCGATATATTTATGAAGCTGATAAAAGTAAATCTATTGCTTATCCCGAAAATCTATTGCTGGCAGCTGAAGTTTTAAGGGATGAATTGGAACAAAGTCTACGAGAAAGCGAGTAACCGTCAAATCTCCCGGCGTATAAAAAGGCCGCCATCTCAGCGCACAGGCATTGAGATGGCGGTCGGCATTTCCATTATGGTTTTGGAATTTTACATTCCTGGGGTGCGTTCACT
>NZ_JBHEVB010000028.1:0-11375 GCF_041925195.1 Flintibacter porci | reverse complement strand
ACAAAGCACTACACCGTGGTGATTAAACCTAAAATGACCACCTAATTACGGGTGGCCGCTGCGCCGCAAGGTGGCCGCTGGTGACCGCACCGGTGGCCGCCGAGCGCCGCAGAATGCAGATACATTAACATGTTACTTATTTTCTCTTTCAATAATCACATATATTTTTCTAATCCTTTTCGCAAGATATTATTAATTGTCTCCGTAAGGTTCTTCTCCTCATCTATTGCCATGCGCCGTAGCGCCTTGTCTATATCTCTATCCAGAAAGTACGACCGCTGCACTCGATCCTTATTCCTCCCTTTTGCAATAGGTGTCTCCCGACTACCAACCTTCAGCTCTCGGTCAGCTCCAATGATAGACTTGAACGCTGCCTCCTGGTCAAACTTCGCTTTCCCTGCCATCACCCATTAACTCCTTTCAAAAACTCCTCAATAAACGACCTGTAATCCTCTGCCACCGTGGACTTCCCCGCATAGTCAAATATATCGGCCCGGTTTGCCTGGGCCTCCTCCACGGCCACTGCAGAGCGAATATAGGTCTTGTAGATCGGCGCCGAGATATATTCACTCAGCTGCTCCGCCAGCTCCTTAATCTGCCGGCTAATATTTGCCCTGGGATTGAACCTGGTAAAGAGAATGCCCCTGATCTTCACACCAGGATTGCAATACTTCTGAACGCTGGTGACTGTCTCACTGAGCTGGGAGATCCCGGCCGTAGCGAAGATCCCGGCCGTAGTTGGAATCAGAATATCGGTGGCACAAGTGAAGGCATTTACTGTCAGCACTCCCAGGGAGGGCGGTGTGTCGATCACAATGAAGTCATAGTCGCCGGCGACCGGAGCCACGGCCTCTTTCAGCCGATGTTCTTTCCCAGTCTGGGACAGCTCTTGCTCAGCTCCGGCCAGCATGATATTCGCCGGCACAACATCATAGCCTCCCTTGGTGCGCTGCATGGCATCCTGGATGGTGGCCCCCCGTTTCATCACCTCATAGACCGTAGGTACATTGTAGCTCTCCACGCCACAGGCCGATGAGAAGTTCCCTTGGGGATCGAGATCAATGCCCAGCACCTTATACCCCTTCCCGGCCAGACCTGCAGCAAGTGCCTGGGCCGTGGTCGTCTTTCCGACGCCACCTTTCTGATTGGCTACTGCAATTATCATTTGTCACACTCCTTCTACAATTATAGGATTATAGTTTTCTATGTATCTTTATTTCTATTTTACTATATATCTATTTTTATAGCAATATAGAGATTCAGAAAACAAGAAAAAGCCGGCCTGGTTTGGCCGGCTTTTTCCATCTTTACTCCCATTGCCAGGGTGACTCAACTAAATGCACCGTGTCATCGGAATCGGCACGATAATAATAAAAGTCCGTACCAAAGGCCCGGAATCGAATGTGCCACAGGCCGCAGAACTGGATCTTCTCAATATCCTTCGCTCTGATCCCGATGGTACGCTCTACATCTTCCTTCAGCTCTTCATCCGTATAGCGGCAGTTCATATCAACCCTCCGCTCTCTCGCGTGCCCACAGGCCCACTGGAGAAACACCAGGACACCCAGGCATATACCATCCCTCGTCATTGTACTCAAAGGAGACGACCAGCCATGTTCCGCCATCGAGCCGATCCGGAAGTAGCACCTCCATTCCCTGGCCACAGTGAATGTCCCAACCATCCCAGGTCAGGCGATCACGCTCCGGCTCGTAGCCGATCTGCAACACCTTAGCTTTCATCTTTTCCCATCGCCTCCAGCTCTTCCATGGTCTTTGTAATCCCAAGGCCCGCACGCACCTGTTCAAGCCCTCTTTTCAGCTTTTCCAAATAGAAAGTGCTATCCCCTGCTCCAGAGGACTGTTCCTGCTTATGGACATTCATAAACTTCTCCCTATAGCTCAGAAACCTTCCCGTTCTTCTTGAATCTCCTGGTCACGGCCACCCTCAAAAATGTCGGAAGTGAAGCTATCCAGCTCAAAAGGGAATCTCCCCAGGCGAGCTGTTTCTTCAGCAAATAAAACGAATGCTTCTTCCAAGGTCAAACCATTTTCAGCACAAACCTTTTCTGCTTTCATTTTCAGCTCTATATCAATCTCCAGCGTTACTTCGACCAGCTCACCCATCTGACACGCTCCTAAAACAAATCGCTATGCGAACCTGTACGAATTAACTTCAAAATAAGCATATCTTGAACAATCTTATAGACCAGCAACCAATCCGGCTGTATATGACACTCTCTCATGTCTTTATAGTTCCTCGAATTGGTAAGGGCGTGATCCCGATACTTCTCTGGCAGCGGTGTTTCACTGCATAAAAGGGAAATTACCTCTTCCAGCTTTTTAGGATCACAGCCCCTTTTAACCGCCAGCTTGTAATCTTTCTTGAACTGCCCCGAAAATTCTGGTTTAAGCATTCAGAGCCTCCATCAGATCCGCCACGCTATCAAACGGGCCATACATATCCTCGTCTTTTTCTGCTGCATCCATCGCAGCATAGGTAACTTCATTAGGCTCATCCAGTCTGACGTCAAACGGCAAGCCCTGATACCGAAGTGCCTGCCTGTAAAAAATACCCGTTGCCGTACTCAAATCCATTCCGAGAGCCTTAAAAAGAGCTGCTGCCTGTCTCTTCAGATCCGGCTCAATCCGAAGTGTCGTATTTTCTTTGTTCGCCATAATATCGCTCCTTCCGTAACTGCTATTTTCTACTATCAGTATATTCAATATACATTTGCATTGCAAGCGAATATTGTTAATTTTTAATGTGTGGACATCTATAGATTACTCACCACCTAAAAGAGAGAAATCGCACACAGCTCTGGACGGGTATTCCCACCACTTTCGGATCGTCTTAGGGTCAAGGCCGGTATCCCGGTGGCAGTCGGCCTTGCGCCCCTCCGGATGCTGCTGACGCCATTCATGTACTCGCTCCTGGGCTGTCCCGCTGCCGATGGGCCGTCCATTCTTATTGCGCCAGTCCTTATTACCATTGATTTCATCACGAATCAAATTCATCAGTCTTATATGTTCACTCTGCTTACGCCAGTTTCTCTTGTTCACTGGCATAGTCAGGCCGGAGAGCTTCGCTATATCGTCCCTGGGAAATGTCACATAGTCCTCATTGAACATCTCCAGGGCGCACACCACATCATCCTTCGTGAAGCGATTGATGTCCTCCACGCTCATATCGTCATAGGGTTTCAGCAGAGAAAAGGCATCCTCCCGCAGTTCCTCTTCATCTATCCCACACTTCTTCGCATAAATCGCCAGCGTCATAATGCCATAGAATCGATGGCCAACCCGGATCTCGTCCCTGATCCGGTGCAGCCACCAATCGTAAAGATCCCGCTTGACCGTCCAGCGGCCCCGCCGCTCCTTCCTGACAATCCGCCGCTCATACCAGTCCGGGTACTTCTCCTTCGCCTCGGCCAGCGAGAGCCGACTTTTCCGCATGAGTCCCAGGAGCTTCTGCTGCTCCCCGTTGCTATCCGGGATAAACTCCAGCAGTTTTTCCAGCGTCACCTTCCCGCCGAGCCGGTAGGCCGTCACAGGGTATTCCCGACCAAGTTTGGAGCCGGAGCCAACCACCCGGAACCCCTGCAATATGCCCTGCATCTGCGGCTCCTTGATGGTGGAGGTATACCTGTTCCAGATCTGCCGGGTGAGGGAATATTTCAGCTCCTTCAAGCACTTCTGATTGTGCGGGTACATAGGAATCGGCTCCTCCAGGACATAATACAGGTGAAGCCCCGTCCCACTGTTTACGACAAAGGTTGCCTGGGGAAGAATATCCTTGTTCATCTGGTGCAGCGTGTCCCGGAGCTGGGGCATCCCCACCCCATCCAGGTCAAAGACCAGGGCATAGAGATACCGGGCATTCTTACCGCACCGCCGCCGGCCAAAATAAGACAGAGGGGACATAATGGTGAAGTCCGTATCATAGACCTCCGACAGCTCCGACAGTTCATCGGTGATGGTGTAGCGTTTGGCCTTGCCTTCCTCCTGGATCTCCAGGGCAATCCCTGCGGCCTTCGGCACCGTCACCGCAATCCCGTTTCCTTTTGCGTCCTCAAAATGACCCTTTCTCTCAAAACTACCTACCGGGAAGATCTCCCGATAGAACTCAAATGGCGTGACCGGCTCCAGGAATTTCTCCAAATGCTCATTTTTTTCTTGATACAACACCCGCAGCTGCTCCATATTATCCTGTTTATCCCTCACTCTGTACCACCACGCTCTTTCTTCAACCGCCTTTTCTCCTGAATTATCAGCTGCAAATACCTCTGACCATAGCCCTTCTGATCTGCTAAAAAATCTGCCTTTTCCTCTTCTGTCATTTCTCTGGTATTATCCTCATGATAATAAACCGTTACCGGCCCATCGGTCTGTGTCTCCCATATGTAACACGGCTGTAGCGGATCTATGGGTATCCGCCCCAAAAGCGCCCATTGCCGGACAGTCTTACTTTCTTCTGGTTTTCCTTTCCGTCTCCTAATAAACAAAGCAATCACCTCCAAAAGGAAAAGTAACAAAAAGAAAATCCGCTGCAGCGGGGAACGCCTGCGGGCGGGAGGGGGGAAAGGAGGAGCCAAAGAGCGGCCCCTCCGGGGCCTTAAAGAGAAAGTCACCTCCCCCTTTCCCCCCTGGCTCCGGCCATGGAAATGATGGAAAACCCTACGGGTTTACCACATTCCCACAGCCTCCGCCCACCCCCTATTTCCCCTCCGACTTTCTCCCTGTCCGAGAGAAAAATAAGACTATTTTTCCAGGCCCAAAAAGGCCTTTTATGGGACATATATTATCAATGAAGTTAATTCCCTATTTTCGATAAACGCAATTTGAGCTATATCCAGCCTGGTCATCCCCTGCCTCTATGGGGCATATATTATCAATGAAGTTAATTCCCTATTTTTGCTGTTATTATAGCCTGTCCTGGGCATTCTTTCAAGGTCCCTGGACAGGCTAATTTCAGACATTATCTTTCCTAACCCCAATGGGGGCCACATTGGTACGCCGCAGCACCCAGCCGCTCTCCAGGTCCCGCCAGCACCATCCACCGTCAGAATCACGCTCCAGCTCTGCCTCAATCCAGTGCCCAGCTACCTGGATCTCCAGCTGCTCCCCTTCTTTAAGCTCCCCGGCATCAAGGCCAGTCCATACCACAGTCAGGTTATGCGTTACCGCATCCTCTGCACACAGCCCCAGTTTTATCGTCTCTACCTCCTTCAGCTCGCTCGCATACTCTTAATTTTCTCCTAATGCCCTCTTTTATCACAAATTATAGAGAGGTCAACTTGACAAATTACTCAAGTAATTATATACTATCTTATGGATAAGTTTTACAAAAATACATAATGGAGGTCAGAAATAATGAGGAAGATTTTCTCTAAAATTCTTTGTTCGGCTTTAGTTGTTACAGCCATAGTATCCCTTTCCTCTATTCCCGCTCTTGCTTCCGATGTACAAACAACTGAAAAGGGCTTTATTCCTTCTGCAAATTCTACATGGGGTGACCTTTATCGTTATTTCGATCCAGACGGATTTGCTGCTTTGTCTCCGGAGGAGAAACAAATTTTTAATTCCATACTGTTAGATGATGATACTACATCTACTGGATTCATCCTCCCTGCAGAAAATGCTGATATTGCATCTACCGGATTTACCTTCCCTATTGAAAATGATGATACTACATCCACCGGATTCATCCTCCCTATAGAAAATGCTGATACTCAAGACCGTTCCATTGACTTAGGCATAACAGCTTTTAAGTTGACTGTAGATCCAACAACAGATTCTATTGATTATACCAGTAGTTTACTGAGCACAATCCCTTGTCCTAAATTGGGAATCGCAGTAACTCTTTACAACGAAGATGGCATATATGTTGACTTTAATTCAGAATCGGAAGATGATGCAATTTTTTGCAGCATAGATGATACTTTCAATGGGTTAAAAAGTAAAACAACATATACGGTACACGCATTAGCGTTGATCACACCTCCACCGAACTATGTTGCCACTCCGCAGTTCAAAACAAAGGAGTGTACAACGAAATAAAAAGCCCCAAACTTGCACCATTCCTCATTAAGAGAACTGAAAAAATATGGAGTTTTCTCGGCCAGCAGCCCATGTGTTGCTGGCCAATTTTTATGCGGCGAGATACAGCTTCTCTACCTCCTTCAGCTCACTCGCATATCCTTCGGGACAACCCCCAAGGGCCTTGTATGAACTAACACCACTTCCCAGTACCCTGCCCGATAGTTGGCCCTGAAACTCCGGTATCCCATCAGAGCCACATTCTGCTTCATAAATTCCTCGTTTTTATCCGCAGCACTCAGGAAATCCTCATAGTCACCGGCAACCCATCGTTCTATCCCTAACCTGGCAGCTTCCCACTCCCCGGTTTCTGGAAAAAACTCTTGCAGTATCAGCTTCTTTGCCTCTTTTGCTGGAAACTCTATCGAATACGGGCTTTGAATCACAGTTTCCCATAACTTCACTGCTTCCAACCTACGGTTATACTTATAGCGATAAACTTTTTCTGATGACACTACCACCACATAGCCGGAATGTTCTTTCTTGGGCTTCAGCTTTCGATCCGCATTAGCCCTTTCCCTGGCAATACGCAGCAGGTTTTCATTCAGCCCTTTCTGATAGGCGCTTTCCGCCTTCTCTTTTTCCAGCGCCTTCATCCATTTTTCTATAACCTGGTTTGCCTTTTGAACTGTCTGCTGCTCCCTGCTCTGGGAAGATCTTTTTTCTTCCTCAGCCTTTCTCTTTTCGTCCCTGGCCTTCTGTTCCGCCTGGGAGATCTCCCGCAAAAGACCATCGTACTCCTTCAGAGTCAGGATCACATGAGTACACTCCGGGTCAGCGTGGCCACTGTCCAGCTCTTTATATCCTATCATCGTCTTTTTTACGAACTCGCTCACGGCCCACCCTCCTTACAGCCCCCGGATGTAGTTGTCGGCCACGACACTGATCCGGTTATGTCCCAGGGCCTTACTGCACACCAGCATAGCAGCCTTATCCAGCTTCCTGCCGGCCTCGTCCTTCCTGCAGGTATAAACTTCACTCTGATACTTCCTGCCGGTCCCACGGTTCACCCGGTCATAAGGAATCTCCTCGATGGGGCGAGCATGGGCCTTATACATGGCCGTGGCATACTCCGCCCGATAACCATGAATGTCGGCGCTCTTGTGGACGTGCTGCCACACCTTTTCCTCGCCGGGGGTGTTCTGCATCCGCTCTATAATCTGCGCCGAATCCGGGCCGATGATGGGGCTTAGACGCGCCCTGCCGCCCTTTCCGTTGCGGACATGGGTAAAGTAGTCCCCCTCGAACAACCGGGTGTCCTGGAGCATTTCAAGCCGCTTTGTGTCAGCTGGCGTCAGCTCCGCTGCCGGCCGGCTCTCCAGCTGGGAAATCTCCGCCTCGATCTCCTCCCTGGTAACCAGGTCTTTCCCTCGCAGCTCTCCCAGTTCCGCCCGGCGCAGGCCCGTCCCCTTGCAGAACTTGATCAGCTCGTCATTATTGGTCTTTGAAAAATGCTTGTCTCTCACCCGGTCTCCGCGGCTCCGTTTGATGTCCTCCCGGTTCCGTTTTGGGGGCTTGAAGTAGTTTTCATCATCCGGAGAAATGCCGTACAGCTTTCCCATGGCCTTGGCCTCTAGCTGGACCGTCCATGCAGAAAGGCCCTGGTCCACCCTGGCCTGCAGCCACTCATTCACATATTTTTTTGCGCTCTTCAATGTAGTGCATTCCGGGTGATTTTCCTTGATGTACTTGATGAAATACTTTGTATGCTTCCAATATGACTTGTAGGTATTGAAGGAGAAGATCTTCTCCTTCTCCGTTCCGTTGGCCACCGCCTCCTTCTTGCTCTCGCCAAACGCCTGCATCCCAGTCAAGCGGTCATAGGCTTGCTGGTGAAGATCCTTGGAGTATGCCTTGTTGCGTCGGCCCATGCAGCATCCTCCTTTCTTGCAAAAACTATATAACTATAAATTTATAAAAATATATTTATAGTAAACTACTTTTCTATAACTCTATTTTTCTATTCATCATGTATTTCGTTAAAGCTAAGGCCGCCTCATGTCAGCTCCCCTCGGAGACTCGGCAATCGGCAAATACACTTTTTAGCGTCTTATGTGTGACGGTTTTGGGATTGCTCCCGACACTTTTTTGAACTGCTTATGTGTGCAGCCCCGATTTATTGAGATCTACGGCAGTTCGAGATCTGTCGGCACTTTTGTAGAGGGTGCGGCTCTCCAGGAGATCTACAGTATCCTGGCTACTATCAGAAGGTGGGTAGGGACATGATACATTTTGCTTACCCAGGCTTTCACAAAGATTACTTACTCTGGGGTCCATGGTGTGCTTTCCAGTTCACAAAGGTTACTTCGGCAAGCCCGCACACCATACAGGAGTATCAACCCTGATATGGCTTCTGTATTAGCAAACTGCTAAACCCCTGACCGGCAGCTCCCGGCCAAGACGCTCTGGGCCTAATTACTATTTACCCTCGCCCAGACGAGCATCGAATCCTGCTGCAGCACTCAGCTGACGCCGACCGCAGCCCCGCAAAATACTCTTCTAACCCATCCTCATACTACCATAAATAAACGAGGAAGTCAACAGCATACGCAGGAAAACAACCGGATAACGGTTTACCCGTTCACAGCTCTCGCAAACGGGTAAACCGTTATAGCACAAAATATCAAGGTACCATCCCTTCGTATCCTCTAAAAATAATTAGAAGCGGCAGCCAATACAATTGGCTGCCGCTTCAGTCCTTCTTAAATTGCTTTTAAATATCGAGTTCAGGAATGGTGGATGCTACACGGCAGGCGGCAGACCCCTTCATTTCTGCCTTTCCACAGGTAAAGTTGGCATAATAGGTATCCGCAGGCCACTTATTCGTACTATAAACACTTGTAGAAGTACCTGCAGCAATAGAAACGCTGGTTCCCTTCACAACGCTTCCCGTTTCGGACCCCTTCGTAATCGTGAATTTGATACTTTGGGAACCCTTGTTGTCGACCCACACCTTCGCGTGCGGATAAGAAGACGTTACTTCAATCCCCTTACTCATCTCGGTTCCGGAAAGAGAAATGCTCCATCGAGAAGTGCTTGCCCTGGTTTCGGGGGCGGTCACTACAGATTCGACCTCTTCTGGTGTAACAATCTCAAAGACGAGATCGCCAACAACAAAGAAGTCACCAGGCTCTCCTTCGATAATGATTTCTTCAGGAATCTCGTCGGAGGCAGCAAAGGTTGCATTTGTGTTGATGGCACAAGCGTGCCCAATCGCCGCAGCAGGAACATCATCCGGCTCCGATGCTGCAAAAGCAGGGAGCATAGCTACACTGGTCAATGCCGTTGCACAGATGAGACTAATTGCGATTCTTCCTTTTTTCATGTTATACCATCCTTTCACAATCAAAATAATATAGAATTTCTTCTATAACACTTTCAGATGCGGAGATTCTTCTCCGCATCCCTGCCTATAGGCAGGGATCTATTCATGCCGTCTTCCCTGTGGTGGTTATAGTTTTTGTTTCCGATTTTCCATTAATCCACACAGTTACTTCAGCTTTTGCTCGGTATGTTGTCCCCTTCTCGGCTTCTACTGATTTGCTGAGAGATGCATTCCGTCCATCTTCCTCCACACTCCAAGACTCAACAGTGACCCATTGACTTCCCCGCTGTTTTTGAATCTCCAAGATGATTTTGCTACGTTCCGCTCCACGATTTCCATTCACGCTAACACGCGCTGCTGCTTTCCCGTTTCGAATACTCAACACACACTGGGCATCTGAGATATTCTCCATATAAAAGCTGATATCCGTATCGGGATCAGGCAATTCCACAGCATAGCCTGGAATCGCCAGAGAGAACGCGCATATAATGGCACAGAAAAAGCCAAAGAACTGCTTGGGAATATACTTTCTCATAAAAACCATCTCCCTTCCCTTTCATATATTGTGACGAATGAAGAAGCAATTATGGGACAGTAATTTCAAAAATTTTTTCAATTTATTTTGTCGTTACTGTAATCCCTTTAGCCACTTGAATTAACTCATCCGAATTCATATCTCCTGTTACCATCAAAATGAAGGGCTCATCTTTCCACAACAACGTACTCCTCTCACCTTTAACAACGAGTTTTGCCTCGTTTCCGGCTATATCAACCTTAGTAGAGTCAACAAGCTCCGTATCCAAAATGATCTCATAGTCTGTTTCCTCTGTTACTAACTGTATATCTATTCTAAGCTGTTTGCCATCTAAATCTTCAAAATAAATTATTTGTCCCTGAGTTTCCTCGTCACACATTCGCTCAACCTCAGACATTCCTTCCGGTAGATATCCAAATATAATTTCCCCCATTCTTATACTTTCGTTCCAAGAAGAGAAGATTTTAAAGTGTGTCAAATCATCCATAACTTCGGTAATCATCTCAATAAATTTTTCACGGTATGCCTCTACAGTCATTAATCCCGAAAAACTAAGCATGGTTAAAACCAACACAGCTGCCGTGATCCGTTTTGCTGTAAGAAATATTTTCCTGATTCTTGGTGTACGCCGCTGATTTCGAATCAACCGCTTCATCTTCCTCTCAAATCTTTTAGAAAATATGTGTTCAGGAATTTCCTCATCCGTCGGCAGCCAGCTCAACCACAACTTTTCTGCTTTAGGTACATACTTATAAAGCTGTGAGTCTGTTATTTTCATATCTGCCCCTCATTTTTTAATGCTTGTTCTAACTTTCTTCTTGCTCGTTGAATTGTCTTCTTTACATTCTCTTTTGACATTGAAAGAATCAGCGCCATTTCATCTATAGAATATCCGTGGGAATATTTCAGAAAAAGAACCTCACGATATTTTCCTGACAGAGAGGCAATCGCTTTGGTCACTACCTCATTATCTTCTACGCTCTCAATATCCGAGCAATTTGGCACTCCTAAGTATTCCTCCTCAAAAGGCAGGACTGTTTTTCTTTGCCGTTTGCGGTACAAATCTATCGCTTTATTTTCAGTTATTGTAACGATCAATGATCTTGTTTGGGGACTCTCTACGTCTTTTATATCATCGATTATTTCAATAATTTTTAGAAAGGCATCATGCACAGTATCCTCAGAATCTCTCGTATCACCCAGAATTTTATTTGCTATATAAAACATCAGTTTTTTATATCTATTATATATAAATTCAAACTTTTGCTGACCTTCTTTGGAATCAATTATAGTAAGATACATTGCATACGGCGGTGGCCAGCGGCCACGGTTGCGGAGCTCAGCGGCCGCTGTGCGGCCTAACGGCCACCCCAATATAGACAGCTAATTGAAGTAGTTCGGAAATTCTCCATAATGATG
>NZ_JBHEVB010000027.1:0-16536 GCF_041925195.1 Flintibacter porci | reverse complement strand
CAGCCGACGCTCTGCCCGGGCAGTTTTGCATCCCCGGAGGCAGTAGCCCATATCATGACGCAGAAGTTTGTGATGTACTCACCACTGTATCGTCTGGAGCAGGAGTTTCAGCGGCAGGGACTGAAACTGTCCCGGCAGACCATGGCCAACTGGATCCTGCAGGCCTCGGACACCTGGCTGAGACCGGTGTATGACGCCCTGCACCGGCAGCTGTGCCAGGAGACCGTGCTGCACGGGGATGAGACCACGCTGCAGGTACTGAAGGAGCCGGGCAGGACGTCTACGAGCAAGTCCTACATGTGGGTCTACCGGACCAGCGGCTGCGCTGAATATCCCATTGTTCTGTACGAGTACCAGCCCAGCCGGAAGGCGGAGCACGCAGCCACCTTTCTCAAGGACTTCTCCGGCTGGCTGCATGCAGATGGCTACCAGGGGTACCACAAACTGCCCGAGAACATCCGGGTAGTTGGCTGCTGGGCCCATGCCAGGCGAAAATTTGACGAAGCGCTGCAGACGCAGCCCAAAGAGAAACGGCAGGATTCTCTGGCGGCGACCGGCGAGTGTTACTGCACCCGGCTGTTTCAGCTGGAGCAGTCTCTCATGGATCTGACACCGGAAGAACGCTATACCAAGCGGCTGGAACTGGAGAAACCGGTTCTGGACGCTCTGTTGGTATGGGCAAATGAGGCCAGCGCCAAGACTGCCCCCAAGTCTGCCCTGGGCAAGGCACTGCACTATCTGCGGGAGCAGTGGCCCTACCTGGTGCGCTATCTGGAGGACGGGAGGCTGGAGCTCTCCAACAACCGTGCCGAGCGTAGCATTAAGCCATTCGTCATGGGCCGGAAGAACTGGCTCTTTTCCAACACCCCTGCCGGCGCCCAGTCCAGCGCTGTGATCTACAGTCTGATTGAAACCGCAAAGGAGAATGACCTGGATCCCTACCGCTACCTGGTTTGGCTTCTGAACACCGCACCTGGGCTGAGCCGGAAGGATGAAGCCTGGGCGGAATCTTTCCTCCCAGTGAACGCACCCCAGGAATGTAAAATTCCAAAACCATAATGGAAATGCCGACCGCCATCTCAATGCCTGTGCGCTGAGATGGCGGCCTTTTTATACGCCGGGAGATTTGACGGTTACGAAAATCCGTCCATTTCAGCCGTAACGGTAGAGATGGGCGGATAGCGGTTTTGGGTGTCATGTTTCGGGGCGATTTTCAAGGAAAATGCGGCCATAGAGCCGCTCTAAAAAGCCCCATAGTATCACGGACAGGGCAGACTACGCCCCGCCGTTTTGTCATGTTTGGGTAGCGTTTTGGTGTCAGTTCTGCCGGGTTTCCCTGATGTCGTTCCTGCCCCTGAATCTCACAGCAGCGTTTTGTTCCCGTTGGTACGCTCGCTGCGGTCAAGGTTCCTCCAACTCCTTGCCGCAGGTCGTTGCGCTACATCGCCGGGGAGCATATCCCATCAGGCCGGTCATTCGATTGGAATAATCCATCGATGAACTGACTTAATCATAGCTCATTTTTGAACCCTTTCCCGTATGTCCAAAAAGTAGGAATACCGCCCCAAAATCGAAAATTTCCACGATTTCGGAACGGTATGGTATAATGGTTATATATGCTCGAAAACCACATAGAAAGGGAGTGGCAAACCGATGAAAGACCATGTTTCTTTGCAGGAACGCTTGAAAGATTTACGGGTGGAAAAGGGCTTGAAGCTGGAAGAACTGGCGGAAAAGACCGGCATTTCAAAATCTGCTTTAGCCAGCTATGAAAATGAAGAAAACCGAAACAAGGAAATCAATCACGGCAATCTTATCACGCTGGCAGACTTTTATGAGGTGTCCATTGACTATCTGTTCTGCCGGACAGAAAACCGGGAACAAATCAACACCCCGCTGTCCGAACTGCATTTGACCGATGAAGCCGTGGCACTTCTGAAAAGCGGACGGATCAATACTCGCCTGCTGTGCGAGATGATGTCCCACGAAAAATTTGCAGAGCTGATGGCTGACGCAGAAATCTATGTGGATGGAATGGCTACCATGCGGTTCCATGACATCAACAGTGCGCTGGCCGCTGTCCGGGCAATGATACTGGAAGAACATCCCGAAGCTGCCGCAGACCGTTCCCTGAAAATTCTGGAAGCCGGTCAGATAGAGGAAGAAGATTTTTTCTGCCATGTGACACACAAAACATGGGACGCTATCCTTCACGATATACGCAAAGCCCATGAGAACGACATGGAGAGTGCGCCGGATACCACGCCCGCCGATGAACTGATAAAGGAAGTCCGAAAGGCCATGCAGTCCACCGGCGACAGGGTGCAGGAATTTCTGGAAATCTTCTGCAAGGCGTTCCAGCTAAAATACAAGCGGCTCACAGACGAAGAAAGAACAACCCTGAAAAGGCTGTTCAAAAGATCGCCGCTGATTAAAAATTCCGGGATCAACTTCCGCCGTAGGCCGTGGAAATGAAAACTGCCGTTGCGGGATCGGCTCCTGCAACGGCAATTGGAATACTCCTGCCAATTTCTGTATACTTTCGTATACATTCTTTCCATTTATTTTATACAATTCTTCTTTGTCAGCTGCTTCACTCCAGGCCGCAGATAAACATGTAATGCCAACATTTTTTGAAGCAATCACATCAGAAACTGCATCCCCAATGTAGAGGCACTCTTCCGAAGATAAATTATATTTTCTCATCAGTATTAACAAGGATTCGCTTTTGCAGTTTTTAAACTCACTTCCTGTCATTATATCAGAAAACATATGCTTCATATTCAGCTTTTTCAAAGTAATCTTGCAGCTCTTTTCTCCTTTTCCGGTAATTAAAGCCACAATGATTCCCTTAGACTTTAAATGCTTTATTAAATCAATGGTTCCTTCAAAAGGAGTATTGCATTGAGAATGCAACTTTTCGTACTGAATATAGAAGTCCCGCAGTGCATCTTTCCATCTTTCTTTTACAACTGCCTTTACCATTCCGATTTCATTCAGCCCAAATGTTTGAATAATTTCTTCTTTGGTCAACGTATGTCCCGCATATGGCGATACAGCTTTTTCAAATGCTTCTATACACATCGGGATAGTATCGGCTATTGTTCCGTCTAAATCAAAAGCCACTAACCTAATCATCACATTCTCCATTTATTTTTCGAATCACTTTGCAAGGATTGCCAACGGCGACACAATTTGCCGGTATGTCCTTTGTTACAACGCTTCCTGCGCCAATGACTGTACCGTCTCCTATGGTTATTCCAGGAAGAATAATGACGCCACCCCCTATCCAGCATCCATTTCCTATCTTTACCGGTAATGCATATGTACGGCAGAAATATTCTCCGCTTTCCGGATTCCAATCCGGAGTAAGCCTTTCAGACAGCTCAACGGGATGTGTGGCAGTATAAATCTGTACATTGGACGCAATCAGTACATTATTGCCTATTTCAATTTTATTGCAGTCCACAAAGGTGCAATTCATATTAACAGATACATTAGTTCCAATATGAATGTTTTTTCCATAATCGCAGATAAAGGGAAGACCTACCGATACATTAGTTCCAATACTTCCAAAAAGCTGTTTCAAAATTTCTGTTTTCTCTTTCTTCTGGTCGTATGCCAATGCATTATATCGTGCCAGCAGTTTTCTTGCGTTATTCTTGTATTCCAAAAAAATCTCATTATGACAGTCATACCATTCTCCTGCCATACATTTTTCTAATTCGTTCATAATACATTGCACTCCTTAACATACACGAATTCTTACATGTTACTTTATTGCCCTTGTAATAATTTCGTCTTGTTCCAACTCAATCACATCCAAAATACCACAATTCAGGGTTTCGCAGATACGAACCAGCGTTTCCATGCTGATGTTCTTGCCTTTACCCATATTGGCAATCATATTCGTGGTAAGACCGGCGGCCAGCCGCAAGTCCTCTTTCCTCATGTTGCGCTCTTTTAAGGTATTCCAAAGCGGCTGATAACTGATGTGCATTTGTCCTCCCGCCTTTCTCCCTGTATAGGGGGTTCTGTCCTCATTATAGCAAAATTCTTGCGAACTCACAAACATTTCTTGACACAACCGCCGGTTCCGTCTGGATTGTGCTTTTCCTTTCTTCACTTTTATTACATCTAATTAGCCACGAGCTGCTTCATGCCCTGGCTCTTTGCTGATGTGTGATAAAGAAGTAGTAGAAGTGTAAAAAATTTTGCCGTTCCTATCCGGCGTTTGCGCATTGCGCCGGATAGGTCGGGCGGTCATTCGGGCAGGTCTACCTTGCCAACGAAAGAGTAATAAATATCAATGTCCTGTCTGCGTGTGCCGTTCTCGTCATAGCTGCACTCATGCACAACGATTTTCTCCACAAACTCACGCAAAAGGGTAGGGGTAAGTTCTTCAAAGCTGGTGTACTTGCGGACAACATTCATAAACTTTTCTGCGTTTACCGTGGCTTCCTGCGCTTTGGAAAGCTCTGCCCGGATAGCGGCGGCTCTCTCTTTCAGTTCTTTCTGCTCGGCTTCATAGTCTGCCGACAGCTCCGTGAAACGCTCGTCTGAAATGCGCCCGGTCACGCTGTCCTCATACAGCCGCTTGAAGATAGCGGATAACTCGCTGATACGCTTCTCGGCGGCTTCCAGCTCCTTTTTCCTTGCGGCGTTCCTGCGCTTGCCCCCGTCCTCGTTCTGCTCGATCAGCAGCTTCATAAACCGGGCTTCGTGCTTCGCTGCATAGCTGGTGACTTTCCGCAGATTGTCGGTCACTCCGGCGGTCAACAGGTCGGTGCGGATAAAGTGCGCCGTACAGTCACGGGTACGCTTCTTGTAGCTCCCGCAGATATAACAATCCTGCTTGCGGGTGGCGTTCTGGTAACGCTGCTGGTAAAGGACGCTGCCGCAGTCGGCACAAAAGAGTATGCCGGAGAATAAGCCCACTTCATCATAGCGGTTCGGGCGTTTGCGCTGCTTGCGTAACTCCTGCACACGCTCCCACATCTGGGTGTCAATGATAGGCTCATGGTGGTTCTCGAAAATCGCCTGTTTCTCAATGGGGTTCTCTACGCTGTGCTTGGTCTTGTAGGACGGCTTCTCCGTCTTGAAGTTTACCAGACAGCCCGTGTACTCCCTGTTTTCAAGGATATGTACCACGGTATTGGTCGCCCACTTGCACTCATAGCCGGGGTGGTAGCGGCGGGTGCTTCCCGTCCGACGGTATTCCAGCGTTCCCGGCGTGGGGATCTCCTGCTCTGTGAGCATACGGGCTATCTTGGTCGGCCCGTTCCCGGCAAGGCACAAGCTGTAAATCTGCCGCACAACAGGGGCGGCTTCCCCGTCAATGATAAAATTTTCGTCCTCGTCCATAAAGTAGCCGTATACGGGTTTGCTCGTGACGGGCTTCCCGCTCATACCCTTAGACCGTTTTACTGCTTTGATTTTCTTGCTCGTATCTCTCACCAGCCATTCGTTAAAAATGTTCCGCAGAGGGGCAAAATCATTGTCGCCCTGTGCGCTGTCCACTCCGTCATTGATAGCGATAAAGCGGACGCCTTTCTGTGGGAAAATCATTTCCGTATACATTCCCACTTGCAGATAGTTTCGCCCTAACCGTGACATATCCTTGACGATAACGGTGCCGACTTTTCCGGCTTCAATGTCCGCAAGCATGGCTTGAAAACCGGGTCTTTGGAAGTTCGCCCCAGAATAACCGTCATCTGTGTACCATTGCAGATTGGAAAAGCCGTTCTGCTTCGCATAGGTTTCAAGAATACGCTTCTGGTTTGAAATAGAATTGCTCTCACCTTGCAGCTCGTCCTCGTGGGATAATCTCGGATAAAGGGCGGTAATAAGGTTTCGGGTGGTCTGTCTTAACATAGTGTCCTCCATTTCCGACAGCCAGCCCCACTATTCCGTATGACTATCATACCACACGCCGGGGCTGGCTGTACAGTCCTTTCTGCTTCTTTACGTCCCGTCAAATTGCCGATTTTTGTGTAGCAGCTTCCGCTTCCAGCACTTTCAGCATTTTATCGGCGGCGGTGGCGGTGGTGTCCTGCTTGAAATAGCCGGAAACGACAAGGACAGAATTACCTATGCGGATTTCCGTCACGCAATCCGGGCGGCGGGTGCTGCGGTCATTCTTTGGGGTGTTGGTCATAGGCGGCTCTCCTTTCTGTTCATCAGCTTTTTCAGTTGTCCCATTTTCTCCTGCGCCGTGGCTTTTCGGAAGTTGCTCCCGGTAAAGCGGACAGGAGAACACATTTCAATCAGACGGTCATAAATGCGGGCGTGGGCGGTGTCCTCCGGGTGCTGCAAGTCCTCCAGCGTGAGATTAGTCGTGACGATCAGCGGCCTGCCGCTGCGGTAACGGCTGTCAATCACGTTGTAGACCTGCTCTAAGCCGTATTCCGTTCCCCGTTCCATTCCAAAATCGTCAAGGATAAGCAGCGGGAAGCTGCAAAGTCGGGAGATATATTCATTCCTGCCCTCAAAGCTGGCGGCAAGGTCACCCAATATCAATGCAAAGTTTGTCATGCACACGGGGATTTCACGCTCCATAAGGGCATTTGCGATACAGCCCGCAAAATAGCTCTTGCCTGTGCCAACGCCGCCCCATAGCAGATAGCCAATGTTGCGCTCTTTCATGGTTTCCCAGTTCTCCACATAGAAATGGGCGTGTTCCATTTGCGGGCACTTGCCGTTGTCGTTCTCAAACGTCCAGCCCTGCATAGCCGGGTCTGTAAAGCCCCGCCGCTTCAACCGCTCGACAGTTTCAAGGTGACTGCGCTGTTTCTCTGCGGCTTCCCGTTCCTCACGCTCTGCCCGCTGGCAGTCACATTCTGCCGGGTGGCGGTCACGCCCCAGCCATGCGGCGGTTTCTTTGGGGAAATAGCCCTCTTTGGGCTTGTGGCACTTCCCGCAGTATAAAAGCCCGTCCTCGCCGGTGTAGTCCTCCGGCTCCGGCGTGGTGTCGGTCATATTCAAAATCATTTCATCAAATCCATTCGTCATAAGCTCTCGCCCTCCTTGCATGAATAATCGGGTATGCCCTGTTTCGGGGCAGCCTTGCCTTTGGCAGCGTCCTCCTGCGCCCACTTGTAAATGGTGGCTGCATGGCTGTGGTACTGTTTCCCGGTGGAAGCGATATGGCAGGAAAGCCGGTCAATATAATACTCCCACTTGTCGGGCAACTCTGTTTTTAGCCCGGAAAGCTCTGTATCGGTCAGTATCACATTGTTGTATCTGCCATAAGCGGCGGGGGCGGGGTGTCCCGTTTCTCCCTCTCTCTCTTTTTCTATCTCTATCTCTTTCTCTAACTCTATCTCTATCTCTGGTGGACGAATGTCGGACAAATGTCCGCCTTTTGTCCGGGGCGGTAAAAGTGCCTTGTTTTCCAGTCTTGCAGCCCGTTTCCGCTCGGCTTCGGTAGAGGACTGTCCTATCATCAGCTCAATGTCGGTCATATAGAAAGCCCCGCTGTCAAGCTGCTCCACAAGCCCCAACTGCCGGAAAATCTCTAAAGCCCTCTCAACCGTCCCTATCTGGTGGCGGGTCAGTGTCGCTATCATCTGCGCTGTGTAGGGGATATGCTCGTCAAGCTGCAATTTCCCGCCGTTTTTCAGCGATTTTAAGTACAGCTTCAAGAGGATATTGGAGTATAAAATCCCGTCTTTCATATCTTCCAGCAGCACAATGGAGTCGCTGTCAAAAAAGTTCTCTTTCAGCTTGAGGTAGTAATACTTGCGGTTATCTGCCATTGTCCCTGTCCTCCTTTTTCCGGCGTTTGGAGTAGTAGTGGGGGCAGAGTATGATAACCGCCCGGAAGCTCTGCTTGCAGCTATGGGTACAGCCCCGGCAGAGGTCATTGTATGTGATACGATCGCAGGTGGAATTCCCGACTTTCACTTGCCGCAGGAAAAAAGACCATTCCAGCCGCCGTTTCTTGCTCATTCTTGGCATGGGTGCGCTCCTTTCTGCCGTTTCCGCTGGTGTGGCGGTATCGGCGGTAATTCTGTATCATCTCGGTATCATTTTCGGGTTTTTTCTGCCCTATAAGCCCGTTAAAAAATCCTTTGGTATTTGCGGATAGGGTACGGGGCAGCCCCCTTGTTCTGTATAGGTTCGGGTACATTTTGGGGCGGTTTTTATCGTTCCTGTTCCTGCCTTTTCACAGGCTTGCGCTCCCGGTGTAAAATCTGGTCGATATTGCCCTTGACAGTCTGTAAGCGGCGGTATTCCTCCCGTTTTGCCCGGTAATCGTTGTAGCCGCTGTTTTTCTCTTGGATAAGGGTTTCAATCTCTGCTTGCAGGGCTTTATAGCTCGGCAGCTTGGAAATGCCGTTTTCCCTGAAATAGCGGGCGGCTGCGTCTGCTATGATAAAGTCGCTTTCGTACTTCTGACGGTAGGCTGCTTTTGCTTTGGCGTTTTTCTGCTGTTTCAGCCCGTCCCGGACAGGGCGGGTCTTGGAATAGGCAAGCACCTGCCGTTGCAGCTCCTTTTTCCCGTTCAGCGTCTTTTCCATCTGCTTCAGCTCTGTAAGGCTTTCCCGCATGGCGGTATAGGCGGCAGAACAGGCTTCGTCCAGTTCCTCCGGGGAAGAAAAGCCGTACTGCTGATAGGCGGTAACGGTAGCTGCCATTTGCTTTAGGTTGTGCTTTGCCGCCCAGCGGTCATAGCCCACGCCCTTGCCCTCGGCTCGCTTGGCTTCCCGGTCAACCATGCGCTGCAAGGTGTTGTCTGCCGGGGTGGTTTTTGTGGTTTTTTCCCCTTGTGACAGCTTTTTAACCGCGGCAGGGTATTCGAGTATGGCTTTGCTCTGTTCGGCGGCTCTGTGGGCGTTCTGCGTAAGCAGGACAAGGACAGCAGCCTTGTCAAAATCGTCCCCCAGCTTCCGGGCTGTGATAGGCTTTGTCCTGTCCGGCGTGAGGTAGGAAAGCCGCCCCCGGCTCTCCTTGACGGTCACACCCTCCCGCAGCAAAAGGGAAGAAAATTCGTCAAAGCTGCCAGCTTGGGAAAGTGCCTGCCGTATCGTCCGGCGCAGCTTCGCCTTGTCCGTTTCAAACTTGGTGGGCTTGGTCGGCTGTCCTGCGGCTTCTCTGACAGCGTTCTCTTTATCAAGGGCAAGCTGTCCTTTCTTTGCCGCCCAGTATTCCCGTTCGGTTATCCGTTCCTTGCTGCCGCTTAGGAGGTCGATTTGGTAAAGCCCCTCCCGGTGGCACATCTCCATGACTTCACTCTTGAAATATTCCATAGCGGCGTTGGTGCAGCGGTGCTTGCAGCCCTCCCGTGTGTCGGCTGGTCTGTCCATGTAGGGCAGAAGCGGGACTTCATAAATCCGCAGGGAGTTGATGACGATATGCACATGGATATTGCCGCTGTGGTTATGCCCGTCCGGGTGGGTGCAGACTAAGGCTTGGTGTCCGGGGAAATGCTCTTTACAGAACTGCTCGCCCAGCTCCTGCGCCCGGTCTACGGTCAAGCCGTTGTCTGTCCCGTCCCGTGGGTCAAAGCTGATGATATAGTGGTGGCTTTTCACATCTTCCCGTTTTTGGTTTTTCTCATAGCGGAGATTAGCCCGCATACAGGCAACAGCGAAATCCTCGCCCCCACAGTTGAGGGAAGAAATGCGGTAATCCTCCCTCGGTATCAGCCGCCCGTTTTCATCAAGGGTGGGCTTCATGGTAAACTCGTCATGCTCAAATGTGAGATAGGCTTCCGCTGCGCCATAGTCCGCATTTTTAGAGCTGATATGTTTGAATGTTGCCAACAGCGTCACCCACTTTCTGCAAGACTTCAAACTTTAGGGCAGCAAGGTCGGAAACCGCCGCCCGTACCTCCCCGGCAAGCTGCGGGTAGGGGCTGTGCCACTCGTTCAGCGTCCGGGCTATCTGGTTTAAGTTGCCGCCGATCCTGCCGTATTCGGCGGTCAGCTTCCCGACAGCGGCAAGCAACTCGTCATTGACGGGGGAAACGGTTATGATGGGGCGTATGGCTGCCCCGGTTATGGCTTGCCGGATAAACTCGGCTTGGCTCATGTTGTAAGCAGAAAGCCTTTCCGCAAACTCGGCGTATTCTTCCTCGGTCATGCGTGTCTTGACTACCCGGCTGCGGTGCGGCGTGTTATATCGTTTTCGCATGGTAAAACCTCCTTCGGCTGTGCGTGGTGTCCTCTCACTAATAGGAGAAAAACAGGGTGTAAAGCGGAACTGTTTTTGAAAAATCCGAAAAATTATTTTGAGGGATTTTCCAGCGGCGTAAGCCGCATAAGCAGGGTTTGGGGAAGGCACTCCCCAACAAGATTCCCGCAGGGGCAAAATGAGCGATAAGCGAATTTTGGTACTGCGGTAGAATCTTGCTCTGAAAAACTCCGGCGTTCCCCGGCTTCCGTACTTTCCGCTAACAAGACGTTTCAAAAGGGCTTTGCTACCCGCTATTCCGGCATATCTTGAAAATTTTCCTTTCACTACCTACAACACCACGCAAAGCAAAATGGACGGAGATTTTTAGAATTTCCCCTTATTCCCTACAACACCACGCAAGCCGAAAAAGGCGGACAATGGCAGTATTTTTTTCTTTGATACCCTCCACGGATAAGTAAGGGATTTTGCCAACTGCGGCGGCAATTTTCCCTTTTGTTTTTTCATACTGGGGATTTTCAAAAATGCCAAACAGGAACGAAAAAAAGCAGCAAATCTGTTGAATAGATTTACTGCTTTCTGGTTGCCGGCGAAGCGGCGGTTATTCAGTTGTAGGCGGTAGGGCTATCTCCCAAAGCGGAACTTGAAAATAGCTGTGAGAAGCGTCTGGGTGATGTAGTCCTCTGTATCTTGGTCTACCCGTCCATTCACACGGGCGGCACATTGTATGCGGCGGCGGTAATACTGCAATACAGTTCCCACCGCTTCCGGCTCCCCGCTGGTGGCTTGGACGATTGTTTCATAGGGGAGAAGCCTATTATTTCTCATATGCCATTCCCTCCATTTCCGCTTGGAGCTGCCGTAGGACTTTTCGGATATGGTAGCCCGCTGTGCTGCGGCTGCGCCCGTACTGTCTGCCAATTTCGTGCTGTGGAATACGCTTGAAAAAGGACAGGTAAATCATTTCCCGCTCCCGTTCGTCCAGCCGTGACAGGGCTTCCGCAAGTAAGCCGCTGCTGAAAATGACCGTATCGCCGCAAAGGGTAAGTATGTATTCCTCGTCCGGCTCCGGGGCTTGGAAATATTCATCTGTCGTGCCTAAAGGGTAGTGCTTTTCGTCTGTGAGGTATTCAAGGGATATTTCTCTTTTGTGCTTCCTGCTCCGTGTCCTCGCTGCGTTGATCGTTGCATTTCGGATAACGACTTTGCAAAAGGCATGGAAAGTGTACTCGATATGTTCCCGATATTCTTCTGTACAGGTCATGGAAAATCCCCCTTTCCTCCCAAAAGGGCTGTGGCTGGTTAGTAGTTGCTTTTTATGATAGTAAGGGGCGGCAGCACTTTAGGCTGTCGCTCCTTGACTGCCTAACTGCAAAACCGGGCGGGGCTGTCAACGGCGGGCGAAGCCCGTTCATCTTGACCGTTGACTGGCTCGGCCAGGTTTGCTATTTATCCGGCAAACTTGAATTTATTTTAAGCTATCACGTTTTACCTTTTTAAGCCTTACTATCATTACCATAGGAATTTCTTTGTTGTTTTTGAAACATTCTTCATAAAATCCATCAATGACAAATCCAGCTCTAAAACAAAGGTTAAAAATATCTTGTATGGAACGATGATAATAAATCTGCTCCTCCGGTTGCCCTTCAATCGCTATACCATAGTAACTGTGCGGTGTCATATATTTTTCAGTCAACGTGATAAAACAAGGGTGTTGCGTTGCAAAGACAAAAATTCCGCTTTCCTCCAACAGTTCATAAACAGCCATAAGAAGTGGTTCAATATCCGTAATATCCATAATTGCCATATTAGAAACTGCTTTCGTAAAGGCTCGATTTCTTTTTAATTCTAATATACTTTCTCTATTGGTCGCATCCGCTACACAAAATTCAATTTGTTTTGCATATTGTGATTGCCGTCTTTTAGCCAATTCTATCATTTTTTTGCTGTAATCAAAAGCGACAATCGAAGCGCCTCTTTGTGCAAGATACGAAGAATAATTTCCATTGCCACACGCAATATCCAAAATGTAATCCGCAGGATTAGGAGATAGAAGTTCCGTTACTTTGGGACGCACTACCTCTCTGTGAAATTCATTAGATTTGTCACCCATTGCATTATCCCAAAATTGTGCGTTTTTCTCCCAGATTTTTTTACTTTCCTCTGTTCCCATGTTCTCTCCCACTCCCAAAATTTGCCTTTTTGCTTCCATTAAATCTTCCTTACTATATTCCATTGTTACCCTCCATAACTTCTGATTGTTGCCGTCTTGACTATTATGTATCTTTTCTTTCCAAAATGGTATAGGCTTTTATTTTTATAATGCTGCAAAACTTTTCTTCTGTAAGGTATTCAAAGGATATTTCCCTTTGCCGCCGCTATTGGAAAGCCAAAAGCAGCGGCTTTTTTACGCGATATGACCGAAAAGTCTAGAAAGCAGGATATGTCATCATTTGTCATTTCTTCTCAATGTAATAACTGCATGGCATATCAAGCCAAATACAAGAGAAAAACAGCCACCGCCAAATAGTGATGCTCCCCACCCTGCACCCGTCATTGTCATAAAACCGCCAACAAAGAAAATACCAATGCCAAGAAATATCCCGACACCATAAAAAAGTCCAATTGCCATATCATACTTATTAAATTGTCGTTTCTCTTTTTTTTCACATGTTTCCATTTTTGTTATTACCTCCTTCGCAAAATCGTCCATGTGGACTCCAAAAAGAAAACAAATTTTTTTCAACGTATTTAAATCGGGTTCATTAACATCTCTCTCCCAATTCGATAGCGCCTGCCGGGTAACATTCAATTCCCCAGCCAGTTCTTCCTGTGTCATTCCCGATTGTGTTCGCAGATGACGTATTTGCTTTCCTGTTGTAATATCCGTCTGTTTCTGGTTCAAAATGGTTCCTCCTCTCTGATGCTGATTTTATCAATATACGATACATTTATGCAGACAACACCACGGATCGGCTTTTGGCTGGACAATTCCAATCAAACACCACAGCAGACAGCAGAAACCATTCTGAACACCAGGAAGCCGGTATGATTGTTACATATAAGGGGAAGAAAAATTTCTTTTAAGTACTTGCTTTCCTAAAACTGATGTGATATAATAGCTTCATTCCAGAAAAGGAGTAAAAAATATGCGGCAAGGTATTCTTAAATAAACTGTCAATTTGATAGTGGGAACAAAAAGTAGCAGTCCCGTTTCACTTTTAATATGGGGCTTAGTTTTTTGTACCCAGTTTAAGAATACTTTTATCATGTAATTTTATATGCCCGAAAACATATAAGTGTTTTGGGGCTATTGGAGTTATTTACCCAGTGATAGGAGTATTTATCACTGGGTATTTTTATGCCCTTTTTTGGGTGTTGATAGGAGGAAAATCACATGAAAATAATTAACTTAGGCATTCTGGCTCACGTTGACGCAGGAAAGACAACATTAACGGAAAGTTTATTGTATACCAGTGGTGCAATTGCAGAACTAGGGAGCGTAGATGAAGGCACAACAAGGACAGATACAATGAATTTGGAGCGTCAAAGGGGAATCACTATCCAGACAGCAGTGACATCTTTTCAGTGGGAGGATGTAAAAGTCAACATTATAGATACGCCAGGTCATATGGATTTTTTAACCGAAGCATACCGCTCTTTATCTGTCCTTGACGGAGCTGTTTTAGTCATTTCGGCAAAAGACGGCGTACAGGCACAAACCCGTATATTATTC
The DNA here is from genome assembly GCF_041925195.1 of Flintibacter porci. Classification (NCBI taxonomy): domain Bacteria; kingdom Bacillati; phylum Bacillota; class Clostridia; order Eubacteriales; genus Flintibacter; species Flintibacter porci. The sequence goes on along the minus strand of NZ_JBHEVB010000027.1, from coordinate 2,663 downwards.
CATGCGCTTCAGAAAATGGACATTCCGACAATTATCTTTATAAATAAGATAGACCAAAATGGGATCGACCTGCGGCGTGTTTACCAAAGCATTAAAGATAAACTTACCAGTGATATGATTGTCATGCAGGAGGTTTCCCTGTCGCCAAAGATAACCATGACCGATATTTCTGATTTGGACAAATGGGATATGATTATTTCCGGAAGCGATGAACTATTAGAACGATATGTTGCAGAGGATTCTTTGGATATACAGGAATTACAATATGAAAAGTGCAAAAGAACCAGATGCTGCTCTTTGTTTCCTGTTTATCATGGGAGTGCAAAAGACAATTTAGGAACAGAAAAACTGATTGAAGCGATTACAGAAACTTTCATTACAGAAACAGACGATATTCAGTCTGAATTATGTGGATATGTTTTTAAGGTTGAGTATACAGAGCGGAAAAAACGGCTTTCTTATTTACGCCTGTATCATGGGACGCTCCATTTACGGGATACCCTGCTGCTGTCAAAAAAGGAAAAAATAAAGATTACAGAAATGTGTATTCCGTCAAATGGTGAAATCGTCCCGGTTGACCATGCCTGTCCGGGAGAAATTGTTATTTTAGCTGATGATACTTTGAAACTGAACGACATTCTGGGAAATGAAAAACTCCTGCCTCACAAAACACGGATTGATAATCCCATGCCATTACTTCGGACAACGGTAGAGCCGCAAAAGCCGGAGCAAAGGGAAGCCCTGTTAAATGCCCTCACAGAGATTGCTGATACAGACCCTCTTTTGCATTTTGACATTGATACTGTTACACATGAGATTATATTATCTTTTTTGGGAAAAGTACAGTTAGAAGTTATTTGTTCGCTATTAGAAGAAAAATATCATGTGGGCGTGGCTATGAAAGAGCCTTCGGTTATTTATCTGGAAAGACCGCTTAGAAAAGCAGAATATACCATCCACATAGAAGTCCCGCCAAATCCTTTCTGGGCTTCTGTCGGGTTGTCCATAGAGCCGCTCCCTATTGGAAGCGGAGTGCAGTATGAAAGCAGAGTTTCACTTGGATATTTAAATCAATCGTTCCAAAATGCGGTTATGGAGGGGGTTCTTTATGGCTGCGAGCAGGGGCTGTATGGATGGAAAGTGACAGACTGTAAAATCTGTTTTGAATATGGATTGTATTATAGTCCTGTAAGTACCCCCGCAGACTTTCGGCTGCTTTCCCCTATCGTATTGGAGCAGGCTTTAAAAAAAGCAGGGACAGAACTATTAGAGCCATATCTCCAATTTGAAATTTATGCACCGCAGGAATATCTCTCACGGGCGTATCATGATGCCCCAAGGTATTGTGCAGATATTGTAAGTACCCAGATAAAGAATGACGAGGTCATTCTGAAAGGAGAAATCCCTGCCAGATGTATTCAAGAATACAGGAACGATTTAACTTATTTCACAAATGGGCAGGGAGTCTGCTTGACAGAGTTAAAAGGATACCAGCCAGCTACTGGTAAACTTATTTGCCAACCCCGCCGCCCGAATAGCCGTATAGATAAGGTTCGGCATATGTTCCACAAGTTAGCCTAACAGCTTGCGAAAGTCGTATAAAATGAGAAAGGAGAATGTAACTTCATGTTTTCTAAAAATTCAAAGGCATATTCTGTCTATCTGCTGTTCCGATTTGTCTATTCCCTGGCGGCTTCTATGGCCACAGTGCTTTCCATCGTGTACCACCTGGAGGTGGTGCAGCTGGATGCTTTTCAGCTTGTCCTGGTGGGGACTGTTCTGGAAACCTCCTGCTTTCTGTTCGAGATACCCACCGGTGTGGTGGCGGATTTGTATAGCCGTCGGCGCTCGGTGCTGATTGGAATGTTCCTCTACGGCCTGGGCTTTCTGATGGAGGGTGCGCTGCCGTGGTTCGCGACGGTTCTGCTGGCCCAGGTTGTCTGGGGTTGCGGTGATACCTTCATCACCGGCGCTCTGGAGGCGTGGATTGCCTCGGAGGAAGAGGACAAGCCCATGGATAAGGTGTTCCTGCGTGGCATTCAAATGGGGCAAATCGGCGGCGTTCTGGGCGTGGTGCTGGGCACACTGCTGGGAAACATAAACCTGCAAATGCCTATCATCTTGGGGGGCAGTTTGTGCTTGCTGCTGGGGCTGGTGCTGGTTCGCATCATGCCAGAAACCAACTTCTCCCCTGCTATTGAGGAACGGCAGGGCTTGCTTAAAGACTTTGTCTGCCTGTTCAAGCTCAACCTGGGCTTTGTGAAAGGCGCACCTGTGTTGCTGGCGCTCTTAGCAATCACACTGTGCGGGGGACTTGCCAGTGAAGGCTTTGACCGGCTCTCCACCGCTCATTTTCTGGATGACACGGTAATACCCGTTATCGGGCCACTGAACAGCGTCACTTGGTTCGGTGTTATCAGGCTTATCGGCAACGGCTTAGGTATTCTGGCTTCTCAGTTGCTCATCGCCCGCATGGAGAAAAAAGGGACTGTCAGCCGAACCAGTGTGGTCATGTCCACCAGCGCCGGGTATATCCTGTGCCTAGTTCTCTTCGCGGTGGGGCGGAGCTTTTGGTTCATGTTGTTGGTGTTCCTGCTGGCGGGGCTTATGCGCACCATCAAGGAGCCTGTGCTGGCCGCCTGGATGAACGACCATGTGGATGA
>NZ_JBHEVB010000026.1:0-19508 GCF_041925195.1 Flintibacter porci | reverse complement strand
ACAAAGCACTACACCGTGGTGATTAAACCTAAAATGACCACCTAATTACGGGTGGCCGCTGCGCCGCAAGGTGGCCGCTGGTGACCGCACCGGTGGCCGCCGAGCGCCGCAGAATGCAGCTTTGGTTGCAATCTTAAATGCTCATGCAGAAAATGAGGGAAAAGCAAAGATTTTTTTGAAAGACACCATATCAAATATTTCTCACCAACTGAAAACGCCCCTTGCAGCTCTAAATATATACAATGGACTTCTGCAAGAAGAAACTGCTAATTTCCCGGCGATTAAGGAATTTACTGATCTTTCTGAACAAGAACTTGACCGAATAGAAACCCTTGTCCAAAATCTTCTCACAATTACGAAGTTGGATGCCGGGACGATTGTTTTGGAAAAGAGCGAACACTACGTTGATGATATGATGGCACAAATCCAAAGGCGATTTGCATTTCAGGCGCAGCAACAGGAAAAGAATTTGAATTTTGCTGGACAAGATACTGTTTTGCTGATTTGTGACGCGCATTGGTTTATGGAGGCGATCGGCAACATCATAAAAAATGCTCTGGATCATACGAAAGCAGGAAGTACCATTCAAGTTTCGTGGCGTGAGTTTACATCAATGGTGCAGATTGTAGTAAAAGATGATGGAAGTGGTATTCACCCGGAAGATCTTCCCCACATCTTTAAGCGGTTTTACCGCAGCCGTTTTTCAAAAGACACACAGGGCGTTGGCTTGGGGCTGCCTCTTGCAAAGGCAATTATTGAGGCCCATAGCGGAACAATAGAGGTAGACAGCGAATTAGGCGTAGGAACGACATTCACAATCAATTTTTTGATTCCTACAAAATTGTAGGGTGAATGTCATCTTGCAGTAGGATTCGTATGGTACTCTTTCTATACCAAAGCAGAAAGAGGTGTTAGAACAATGAACTTATTAGAGGTGCAAAACCTGTCAAAAACCTATGGAAGCGGCGAGGCCACTGTCCATGCCTTGAAAGGTGCGACCTTTTCCGTTCCGAAAGGTGAATTTGTTGCCATAGTTGGTGAATCAGGTTCCGGCAAAAGCACGCTGCTGAACATGATCGGCGCACTGGATACTCCAACTTCCGGCAAGGTGTTTATTGACGGCAAAGATATTTTTTCTATGAAAGACCGGAACTTGACGGTATTTCGCCGTAGAAATATTGGCTTTATTTTTCAGAGTTTCAACCTGATCCCGGAGCTGACGGTAGAACAGAATATCATTTTCCCGGTGTTGCTGGATTACCAAAAGCCAAATAAAAAGTATCTGGAAGAATTGCTGGCGGTACTGAACCTGACCGCACGGAGGAACCATCTTCCCAGTCAACTTTCTGGCGGCCAGCAGCAACGTGTCGCTATTGGACGTGCCTTGATTACACGTCCCTCTCTGATCTTGGCAGACGAGCCGACCGGCAATCTGGATACGCAAAACACAAGCGAAGTCATTGCGCTGCTGAAAGAAGCATCCAGAAAATATGAGCAGACCATTGTTATGATTACGCATAGCAAAAGCATCGCCCAGACCGCTGACCGTATTTTGAGGGTATCCGATGGTGTACTGACGGATTTCGGGAGGTGCCGTGAATGAAAAGTTATCTTAGTCTCATTCCCATCTCCGCTAAAGTCCACCGCCGTCAAAATCGTATGACGCTGCTTTGCATTGTATTTGCTGTGTTTATGGTAACAGCAGTATTCAGTATGGCAGAAATGGGTTTTCGGATGGAACAGGCCCGATTGGTTGGTAAGCATGGAAGTTTCTCTATTGGAGACTTACTCGGCAGTTCCATGGGGCAAACCCTTCTTTCTGTTGCGGTTGTTCTGTTCCTGCTGATTTTGATTGCAGGCGTTTTGATGATTTCCAGTAGCATGAATAGCAGCGTTGCACAGAGAACCCAATTTTTCGGAATGATGCGCTGCATTGGTATGAGTAAGCAGCAGATCATCCGCTTTGTCCGTTTAGAGGCATTGAACTGGTGCAAAACAGCTATCCCTATCGGTCTTGTTTTAGGGGTTGTTACTACATGGGGACTTTGCGCGGTACTGCGTTTTGTAGTCAGAGAAGAATTTTCTGATATTCCCCTCTTTGGCATTAGTATTTTTGGCATTGCTTGCGGTATCTTTGTGGGACTGATTACTGTACTGATTGCCGCAAATGCTCCGGCAAAACATGCTGCGAAGGTGTCTCCCATCACAGCGGTGTCTGGAAATGCAGGCCACGAAAAAACAATGCGTCATTCGCCGTATGTAGGTTTCGGAAAAATTGAATCCCTTCTTGGTGTCAGCCATGCAATCTCCGGGAAGAAAAATTTATTCCTGATGACAGGTTCTTTTGCACTTAGCATCATCCTGTTTTTGAGCTTTTCTGTTATGGTCAATTTTGTGGATTACCTAATTCCTCAGTCGGCTGCCACATCAGATATAGATATTGCAAGTGCTGGCGGTAATACGATTCCTCGGGAACTGCTTACATCCATCTGCGAAATGGATGGAGTGAAGGAAGTTTACGGGCGTCGTAGTGTGTTTGATGTTTCTGCCAAACTAAACGACGACACCAACTTTTCTGGCACAGTCGATTTGATTTCTTATGACGATTTTGATTTACAATGTCTGAAAAAAGACGGTGCTTTGAAAAGGGGGAGTGATTTGTCCAAAGTTTTTGGGGACAGCAATTTTGTTTTTGCAACATCCGATCAGGACAGCACATGGGAAATTGGTGACACTGTTCAGATTGGGGATGAAACCCTTACCATAGCCGGACTGTTAAAAAATGACCCATTTAGTGAGAATGGATTGACAAATGGAAAGCTCACATTGATTACCTCTGGTGAAACATTTGTCCGTTTGACAGGAGAGGAAGGTTATTCTCTTGTGCTGATACAGACAACGGGAGATGTTACGGACGAAAATGTTCAGGCAATCCAGAATTCCGTAGATCAAACATATAGCTTTCGAGATAAACGCGACGAGCGCACTACGGGAACTTATATGGCTTTTGTTTTCTGTGTTTATGCGTTTTTGGCGATTATTGCACTGGTAACGGTAATGAACATCGTCAATAGCATTTCCATGAGTGTGTCTGCCAGAATGAAGCAATATGGAGCTATGCGGGCAGTAGGAATGGATGAACGGCAAATGACGAAAATGATTGCTTGTGAAGCATTCACCTATGCTGTTTTGGGGTGCGTTGTTGGTTGTGCTATTGGCTTGCCGCTTAGCAAATCGCTGTATGATTTCCTTATTGCGGGGCATTTTCCATCTGCTGTGTGGCAGTTCCCAATTACCTCTTTGGGCGTTATTCTTCTGTTTGTCTCGATTGCGGCAATCGCAGCTGTATATACTCCGGCAAAACGAATTCGCAATATGTCGATTACTGCAACCATAAATGAGTTATAGTATCATATTTTGATCTGCCGGGCGACGGCAAAAGAAAAAAGCCGTCGTACAGCAGCCCTTTGACACGCTTGTTTACCCTGCGGCGGCTTTTTAGAGCCGCCGCTTCTTTTTGCAAAATTCAACAACGACTCTATATTTTGTAAACACACACGGCGGCATTAGGAGGATGCCGCCATGCCAGTTTTACTTTTTCATAGTCCTCATAGCCTGCACCAGCTAAAAAAAGCATAGCCCCGCCTCCGGGTTATTCCGGCTATGTATGCGAAATCTGTTGGAACCTTAACTATTATGTCATTTCATGCGCTCGAGTGGCCTTGTGCCGCCCGGGCGCTTTTGCGTTCTTATGGGGCCGCTTCGGGCCATGTTGGCCCGAAGTCATTCCCCGGTGCCGCTCCCCACCGCCTTCGTTTCGGTCACTTGTCAACCATCAACCGAAACGGAGGTCAATATGGCTATTATCAATCTGCGGGATTACTACCCGTTTTATACATCGGATTGCTTCATGGAAGTATCGGACGAAGTTGCTGAAATGTTCAAAGAATTTGACCGCAAGGAGGCAGCCTACCGACTGCGTACATACCGCCATAAAGCCTACTATTCCCTTGATCGGGATGATGGGCTGGAGCATGAGGCTGTCTTTGTCGCACTTTCACCCCATGAGTTGTACGAGAGGAAAGTTACCATGCAGGAGCTTCACGCTGCTATTGCCAGCTTGCCGGACAAACAGGCCAAACGGATTTACGCTCACTTTATTCTTGGCATGACGAAACAGGATATTGCCCGGGCAGAAGGGGTCCATGAGAAAGTAGTCCGTGTGGCAATCGAGCGCGGGCTGCGGCACTTGGAAAAGATTTTGAAAAAAACTCTGTGAGGTGTACCGATTTAGGCCAAAAAATGAAATGGCTTATGAGAGGCAAAACACTTCGGGTCAAGGTGGCCCGAGGTTCGGACAAGCCCTCATGCAAATCGAAAACTGAATAAAAAGGCACCCGGATACGAAGGGAAATGCGCTGTGTGACAGGCCCGCCATGACCTCTGCTTTTGGAGAATACAGTCCCTATAAAACAGAGCGAGCGATCAGGCTCATGTCATAGGTGGAGCAAGGCTGGTTCCACCGGAACAGGCACATAACCCGGATACTTGCGTTTAGTCACAGTCCGAGCGTTGAAGCGGCCTTGCAAGCCGTGATCCGTCGCAGGCAATGAGAACGCCTTGCCATCAGAATGGGGTGAGTTGAAATACTATGGGGCAGAAAGCCTATGCCCGTCCGGTGTGTCTGTAATGTAGTAAAAACCTGTGGGGAGCCCTCTGGCAATGCTGTCTGATGATAAGCCGCTCTATTCTGGACTTTGCAAATATGATGGAGCTGTTTCAAGAGTACGATGTAGAGTTCGTATCATCCACGGAAAAGTTTGATACCTCGACCCCGATGGGACGGGCCATGCTGAATATCTGCATTGTATTCGCCCAGCTTGAACGTGAGACAATCCAGAAGCGCGTCACGGACGCCTATTATTCCCGGTGCCTGAAAGGCTTTCACATGAGCGGTCAGGCTCCATACGGCTATCAGTTGGAACCCACGGTGGTAGAGGGTATCCGTACAAAAAAGATGGTTGCCGACCCCGCAGCCGCCGACCATGTACGGCTGATGTTTGAGATGTACGCCGAACCGGAAACATCTTTCGGAGACATTACCCGCTACTTTGAGGAACAGGGTATCAAGATTTACGAAAAGTCAATGGTTCGGAGTTTTCTTTCCCAGCTTTTACGGAACCCTGTTTACGCACAGGCCGACTTGGAACTGTACGAGTTTTTCAAGAGCCAGGGCGCAGCGATTGTCAATGACGCTTCCGATTTTGCCGGAACAAACGGCTGCTATCTCTATCAGGGGCGGGATGTGAAGGAGGACAAGGACAGGTGCCTAAAAGACCAGATACTTGTTATCGCTCCGCATGAAGCATTGATCCCCTCTGACACATGGCTGAAATGCCGGAAAAAGCTCATGGCAAATACCACCTTCCAGCAGGGGCGGAAACCAAAAAACACTTGGCTGGCCGGAAAAATCAAATGCGGGCATTGTGGGTATGCGCTGAAAGCCACCCATGTACCAAACAGCACAGGCTATTTCCGCTGCACCAAACGGACGGAAAACAAAGGTTGTCCGGGCTGCGGGAAAATCCGCAAAGAAGAATTTGAGCAATTTATTTTCTCGGCCATGCAAGAGAAGTTCAAAGATTTTCAGATACTCCACGGCCAAGAGGAAAAGGTTAATCCGAAGCTGACAGCCTATCAAGTAGAGCTGGCACAGGTGGAGGCAGAAATTGAAAAACTGCTGGACACGCTGACCGGAGCCAATGCGACCTTGCTTGCCTACGCCAACAAGAAAATCGAAGAACTGGACACCCGCCGTCAGACCATTTCAAAAGCCATAGCCGATTTGAGCGTCGAAACCATATCGCCCCAGCAGATAAAGAAACTTTCCTATTATCTCGACAACTGGGAGAGCATAGATTTTGACGACAAAAGAAAAGCCGCCGATGGCTTGATTTCTACAATCAAGGCCACCAGCGACCGTGTTCAGATAGAGTGGAAAATCTGACATTTCCGCTCTATCGCCCCTCATTTCTATTTTATCTCGTTTGTACCCCTTGTACACCGACGCTTAAAATGGGTCAGAAATCAAATTCTTTTTTGGAAACGGAACCAGTCGGAAAACTCATGGGGAAATATGCTATCCCCTGTATTATTTCCTTGCTGGTGGCTGCATTGTATAACATCGTCGATCAGATTTTTATCGCTAACGCTTCCTATCTGGGCTCCTACGGCAATGCAGCCAACACCGTGGTCTTTCCTTTGACTGTGGTAGCACTGGCTGTGGCTGTGCTGATTGGTGACGGCTGCTGTGCCTTTGTAAGTATCTGCCTGGGTGCAAATGAAAAAGAAAACGCTCACCGCAGCATTGGCAATGCCGTTGTTCTCTGCCTGGCGGCCAGCATATTGCTTACCGCTATCTATCTGCTCTTCCAAGAGCCTATCCTGACCATGTTTGGCGGTCGGGTCAATGACGAAACCTTCCGTCATTCCAAAGAATACTTCTTTTATATCACCTTGGGAGTTCCCTTTTACATGTTCGGGCAGGCAATGAACCCTATCATCCGCTCCGATGGCAGTCCTAAATTTGCCATGGCCTCTACCTTGGCCGGTGCTGTGGTCAATATTATTTTGGATCCTGTCTTTATCTTCGGATGCAAATGGGGCATGATGGGGGCCGCGGTAGCCACTGTGCTGGGTCAGATTCTCACCGCAGTTCTCGCTGTCTGGTATCTATGCCACATGCGGGCGGTATCCTTGTCCAAAGACAGTTTCCGCATGCGTCAGGCATTGATTGGAAAATTCATTCCCTTAGGTCTGTGCAGCCTGCTTTCTCAAATCTCTCTGGTGGCCGCTATGGCCGCCATTAACAATATGATTCGGCAATACGGCGCTCTGGACCCCATCTTCGGGCAGCCTGAGTATGCCCAAATTCCCATGGCTGTAGTAGGCATCGTAATGAAGTTTTTCCAGATCGTTATCTCCATCGCCGTAGGAATGGCTGCAGGCTGTATCCCCATCGTTGGCTTTAACATCGGTGCCGGACGAAAGGATCGGGCCAAGAGCTTGTTTACCCACCTTCTGCTCGCAGAGGCGGCAGTGGGTGCGGTAGCACTGGTTATTGTAGAGTGCTTTCCAGTCCAGCTTATTTCCATCTTCGGCGCAGCCAATGAAAGCTCTTACTACACGTCTTTTGCCATCAAGTCCTTCCGCATCTACCTGTGCATGATGGTCCTGGCCTGCATCAACAAGGGCACTTTCATCTACCTTCAGTCTCTGGGAAAGGCACTGGCTTCCACGGTACTGTCCACAGTACGTGAAGTGGTCTTTGGCGTCGGTTTTGCATTACTTCTGCCTGTCTTTTTTGGTTTGGACGGCGTATTGTACTCCATGCCGATCTCCGATCTTCTCACTTTTCTGATTGCCGTGCTGATGATCCGTTTCACTTACAAATCATTAGCGTCGTGATCCCCAGCCCCGTCTGGCCGGCTGCATAGTACGAATCGCAATAAGGTCATAGGTGCGAATAAACGGGCTCAAATCTGCCCCGGAATGCAGATGGTGCAGGAGGATCTCCCCACAGGCCAGACTGTCGCTGCCCGCCCGGTGGTGGTCCAGCTCCAGCCCCAGAAAATCACACAGGGTATTCAGTTTATGGTTGGGCAGCTGAGGCAGTAGACGACGGCTCATCTGGCAGGTACAGGCATAGGACACGCTGGGCCGCCAACGGATCCCATAATCCCGCAGGCATTTCGCCAGCACCGACATATCAAAGGGGGCGTTGTGGGCGATCAGCAGTCCACTGTCAAAAATAGGCTCCAGCTCTTGCCAAAGCTGAGGAAAGGCGGGCTTATCTGCTACCATCTCCGGTGTGATTCCGGTGAGCGCCACATTAAAAGAGGCGAACCGGGTCTCAGGATTGACCAGGTAGTCGTACTGCTCCACCACTGCTCCCCTCTCTACCACGGTAACACCAATGGCACTAATACGGTCATTGGCAGAGTTGGGCGTCTCCACATCAAAGGCAATGTACCGTCCGGTCATGGACATTCCTTCTTTCTCTGCCGCCTCCGGGCGGCTTTTTATATTCCCACCTGATACAGCGGGATCACATTGATCACCGGCTCCTCATAGGGGTGCACAGCCTTCACCGCTCTCAATGTCTCATCCAATTTCTCCCGGCGGCAGGTGACCTCCACCTTCAGCTCCGGCTCTGTGCTCAGCGTCCCCACCTGACCCAGGTAGGGCTCACTCCCGGTCAAGGGCCGCCAGCAGCTGGTAACCGGGCTGTAAGACAGACAGCTGTCGTAGCTGCCGATATGCCCTGCATCTGCCTCTCGCAATGCCTGTTGAAGAACGGGTAAATGGCTCTCTGGAATAAAAATCTCCAATTTGCAGCAGGAAAATTCGGTCATACCCTTGCTCCTTTCCCTCTGACATGATTCATTGGATGTGTCCCCTATTGTATCATACTCCGTAACCCATGAAAAGGCGGTCCAGATGCAGAGAACTTGGTCTCTGTGTCTGGACCGCTTTTTTACAGATATCGCTTGGCAAAGGCGGTCATAGGCCGGTTGGCCTGTTTCGCTACCAGCCCTACGCAGATGGCCGCCGCCACGGTGCCTTCCCGCACTCCTTCCAGCTGTCCCAGGAAGACGAGAGACCGTGTGCTGGCAATAACCACCAGTGTCACATCAAATCCCACTTTGGTGTTGGCAAATTTCAAAGGGAACGCCTTACATAAGGCCAGAACCATTCCTTCGCCCGCCAGTGTCACTACGTTGGCGGTGACCTCAAAACTGACTCCCACACCCACCAGAAGAATGCCGACCACGCAGAGCACCCACTGCATGGGGTAGGATGTGGCGGACACCCCCTGCAGCACCCAGACACTAAAATCGGTCAATACCCCAAAAATCAGGGCTACCGGCAGCTGCATAAGCTGAATAGGGTCATATCGGCGGCGAAGAAGTAAAATCTGCAGGCAAATAAGCACCACATGCATGGCAATGGTGGCGGTTCCCACTGTTAGAGGCGTCAACAGGCTGAGCACATAGGGCAGGCTGGAAATCGGCGAGGTACCCAATCCCGCCTTAATGGAAAAGGCCACACCAAAGGCCATAATGGTCAGCCCCACACACAGGAGCACATACCGCTTGACCTGCCCCAAAACATCTGTTTTCATTCCAATGCTTCCTTCCCTGCGGCTCTGCTTCGGTTTTTCTACCTCTTTCTTGAGCTTTGATAACGAGATTTATTATAGTCCTCCCCATGTTTCTGTCAAGGCGGCAGGGACAGGACGAAGAATATCCCATCGATATCCGGAGACAATAAATAGGAGCGCTTTCCTCACATGGGAAGGAAAGCGCTCCTATTTCACTTGGGAGGTCAACCTATGGGGAACAGCTTTCGCGGCTGGTACTTCAAGTGCCAGTCTCCCACCCAAACCCTGGCCTTGATTCCAGCTATTCATACCTGCCGGGGCCGTCAGACCAGTTCCATCCAGATCGTCACAGAACACGAACACTGGAACATCCCCCTCCCCGGAGAGGGATGCCTTGTCCGTTGGGATCGTCCCCAGGCCAAACTGGGACAAAACTATTTTTCTCCTCAGGGGGTGGAGCTTCATCTTCATTCCCAGCACTGCCATGTGGAGGGGCAGCTCCGCTTCGGGCAGCCTGCCTCGCTTCCCGGCGATATTATGGGCCCCTTCCGCTTTGTTCCCTTTTTGGAGTGTCGGCACCGGGTCTTCAGCATGCGGCATCCGGTCACAGGCCAACTCTGTGTCAACGGAAAGGCTTATCACTTCAATCACGATCTGGGATATATCGAGGGGGACCAAGGCCGCTCTTTTCCTCGCCGCTACCTCTGGACCCAGTGCCTATTTCCGGAAGGTTCCCTGATGCTCTCAGCCGCAGATATCCCTCTGGGCCCGATTGCCTTTCCCGGCGTGATCGCCGCGCTATCTATCTTTGGTAAGGTTATAATCCTTGCCACATATTGCGGCGCTAGGATTTTATCTGTTAAAAGTGGAAAAATTTCTGTAAAGCAAAATGACTTGCTGCTAACCGCGGAACTTCTGTCTGATCAAGGCCGCCCTCTGCACGCTCCCCAAGGAGGTGAAATGTGCAGAACCATCCGGGAAAACGTATCCTGCCGTGCCCGATACCGCCTGTTTCAGGATGAGCAGCTTCTCTGGGCGGGAGAAAGCTGCCAAGCCTCCTTTGAATATGAGTATCCCTGCTGAAGGTTATTCCAAACGGACCGTGTACCCCAGTCCCTTCAGCATCTCCTGATCCCGCTGCACCGTAATGCCTGCGGTGGTCAGCATATCTCCCGAGATAGCCGCATTGGCTCCGGAACGGAAGCAGCGCCCTCCCTTATCCTCCAGCAGGCCTCGGCCTCCCGCCAGACGAATGTTGCCGTCGGGAATGAGGAAACGGAAGATGGCTACCACCCGGCGCAGCTCATCCTCGGTCAGGATCGGATTGTGCTCATAGGGTGTACCGGGAATGGGGTTGAGCAGATTGACTGGCACGGACTTTACTCCCAACTCCCGGGCGGTGAGGACCATGTCGATCCGGTCCTCCATCGTCTCCCCCAGTCCCAGGATGCCGCCGGAACAGACGGACAGTCCCGCCCGCTGAGCAGCTTTCAGCGTCTCGATCTTCTCGTTATAAGTATGGGTGGTACACACCTGGGGGAAGTAACGCCGGGAGGACTCCAAATTACAGTGGACCCGTGAGGCCCCCGCCTCCTTCAGCTTTCGAAAGGCCTCCTCCCCCAGCAGGCCGAAGGAAACACATACTTCAATACCCACCTGCTCCCGGATCGCCCGGATGCTCTCACAGACCTGATCCACCTCCCGGTCGGATAGCTTACGCCCAGAGGTGACAATGGAGTAGCGCAGTACGCCCTGGCGCTTATTTTCCGCGGCCCCCTTCACCAGCTCCTCTGTAGAGAGGAGCGGATAGCTCTCCTCCAGGCTGGTGTGGTAGTGGGCGCTCTGGGCACAGTATTTACAGTCCTCGGAGCATTTGCCGCACTTGCCGTTAACGATGGTACACAGGTCAAAACGGTCACCGCAGAAGTGCTCCCGCAACTCATCGGCCGCTTGGCTTAACTCCTCCAGGGGAACACTGACCAGCTCCAGCGCCTCTTCCCGGGTCACCTTACCTCCGGCCAGCACTTTATCTTTCAGTTCCTCCACAAAATTCATGGCTCTGCCCCTCCTGTTTGTAAACATTTTATTTTCTTGGTTTACATTTAAGTTTAATTCTTCGGCAGCAGATTGTCAACCTCTATTCTTTTTTGGTTTTCATTTGTACTCTGCCGCAGCATTTCTCCTGGTACGGCCATGTCTGTTTTTATACAATTTTTAAGAAAAGAATGGACTATTTGCCCTTGTTTCTTTCCTTTCTCCGTGTTATACTTTCCACTCGGTTAATGTGTTTGTAACAGGCACAGCGAAAACGACATACGTTGGAAAGGAATTTTGCCATGTTGATTGTTGAGCTGCTGAAGTCCTTCTTCCTGGGTGTGGTGGAGGGCATCACCGAGTGGCTGCCCATCAGTTCCACCGGCCACCTTATTCTGGTAGATGAATTCATCAAGCTGAATGTCACCACCGAGTTTATGGATATGTACCGCTACGTGATCCAGCTGGGCGCGATTTTAGCCGTACTCGTGCTGTTTTTCCATAAGCTCAACCCCTTCTCTCCCCGGAAATCTTCCCATCAGAAGCGGCAGACCTGGACCCTGTGGGGCCTGGTGGTTCTGGCCTGCATCCCCTCTGCTGCCATCGGTCTCCCCCTCAATGACTGGATGGATGAGCATCTGATGACCCCCTGGGTGGTAGCCGCTGCCCTGATCGTCTACGGCGTGGGCTTCCTCATGATCGAGGATCGCCGCCGCACCCCTGCTATCCGCCGCACCAGCGACCTCACGTGGCAGATTGCCCTGTGCATCGGCCTGTTCCAGGCCCTGTCCATCATTCCCGGCACTTCCCGCTCCGGCGCTACCATCTTGGGCGCTATCATTTTGGGCTGTGCCCGGCCTGTGGCTGCGGAGTTCTCCTTCTTCCTGGCCATCCCCACCATGGTGGGTGTGAGCGTTCTGAAGCTGGGCAAGTTCTTCGCCGAGAAGATCGCTGCCGGCGAGGCTCTCTTTACCGGTCCGGAGGCCGCTATCCTGGCGGTAGGCTTTATCGTCTCTTTTGTAGTCTCCCTGTTGTGCATCCGTTTCCTGATGGACTTTGTGAAAAAGCACGACTTCAAGCCCTTTGGCTGGTACCGCATCGTCCTGGGTATCCTGGTCCTGCTGTTTTTCGGTATTCGTGCGCTGGTGGCATAACACTGGTTTGGATAAAAAATGTCCGCTCCAAGTTGGAGCGGACATTTTTTATTTTGCTTGTTCTTTCCGGCTGCCGGCTGCCGCCACAAACCCACGAAACAGGGGGTGAGGACGGTTGGGACGGCTCTTGAATTCCGGGTGGAACTGAACTCCCACAAAGAAGGGGTGTCCGGTGATCTCCACCGCTTCTACCAACCGACCGTCGGGAGACTGGCCACTGAGCCTCAGCCCGGCCATCTCCAGTTGGGCACGGTACTGATTATTGAACTCGTAGCGGTGACGGTGACGCTCGTAAATCAACGGTTCACCATAGCACTGGTAAAGACGGCTGTCCGACTGCACCCGGCAGGGATAGCTGCCCAGACGCAGCGTACCGCCCTTATCGATCTCATCATTTTGCCCGGGCATAAAGTCGATGACCTTTTGCGGACAGGCCGGGTCAAACTCTCCGGAGTTGGCCTGGGAGAGCCCAGCCGCATGGCGGGCAAACTCCATCACGGCAATCTGCATACCCAGACAGATCCCCAGGTAGGGAATCTGCTTCTCCCGGGCGTATTGGGCAGCCAGAACCATCCCCTCGATTCCCCGACTTCCAAACCCGCCGGGGACCAGGATCCCATCCAGCCCGTCTAGCTGAGAGGAAACCGTTCCTCCGGTCAGCCCCTCCGAGTCGATCCACCGGATATTTACCCGGGTATCCAGGGCATACCCCGCGTGGCGCAGGGCCTCGGCCACCGAGAGGTAGGCATCGTGGAGCTGAACATATTTGCCCACCAAACCGATGGTGACGCTGCGGCTTTGCCGGCGGATACGCTCCACCATCTCCCGCCACTCCCGCAGATCAGGCGGCGGAGTCCGCAGTCCAAGCTCCCGGCACACGACCCCTGAGAAATTGGCTGCCTCCAGCATAAGAGGGGCCTCGTACAGGCTGGGCAGGGTCACATTTTCAATCACGCAGTCGGGCCGTACCCCGCAAAAGCCTGCAATCTTCTCAAACACGCTCCGGTCGGTAATGGGCTCATCACAGCGCAGGACGATAATATCCGGTGAAATACCAAAGCCCTGCAGTTCCTTTACCGAGTGCTGGGTGGGTTTGGACTTGTGCTCCCCGGAGGCACGCAGGTAGGGCACCAGGGTGACATGGATATACAGCGCGTTGCCCTGGCCTGCTTCCCGTCCTACCTGACGGATAGCCTCCAGGAAGGGCTGGCTCTCCATGTCGCCGGTGGTACCGCCAATCTCCGTGATGACCACGTCGGCCCCGGTTTTTTCTCCTACGGAGTAAATAAACCGCTTGATCTCGTCGGTGATGTGAGGGATGGTCTGCACGGTCTTGCCCAGATATTCCCCCCGGCGTTCCTTGGCAATCACGTTGGAATAGACCCGCCCGGTGGTCAGGTTGGAAAACTGGTTCAGATCCTCGTCAATGAAACGCTCATAATGTCCCAGGTCCAGGTCGGTCTCCGCCCCATCCTCGGTGACAAACACCTCTCCATGCTGGTAGGGACTCATAGTCCCCGGGTCCACATTGATATAGGGGTCCAGCTTCTGGGCGGCCACTTTCAGCCCCCGAGCCTTCAGCAGTCGGCCCAGGGATGCGGCGGTAATACCCTTACCCAGTCCGGACACGACACCGCCGGTCACAAATATATACTTCATATCATAGCCTCCCGTGCTTTTATTGTGGCTTGCGGGGAATTTTATATTCAAAACGGTCCTTCTCTCCGCTCTGGGGAACCGATGTGGGATATCCTCCGCCAAAACAGGCTGTACAGAAGCCCATCTCCCGGCCTGCCAACGCCCTGGTATGTTCCAAACTGAGGTAGCCCAGAGAATCCACCCCAATGATATCTGCAATCTCCTCCACACTATGGTGGTTGGCAATCAAGTTTTCACCGCTGTCGATGTCGGTACCGTAGTAGCAAGGGGCCACAAAGGGCGGCGCGCTGACCCGCATGTGGATCTCTTTCGCCCCCGCCCGGCGGAGCATGGCAATGGTACGCCGGCAGGTCGTGCCCCGAACAATGGAGTCGTCAATGAGGACCACTCGTTTGCCCTCCACCGCCTCCCGCACCGGGTTGAGCTTCAGGTCCACGCCCTCCTCCCGCATAGCCTGGGTGGGCGCGATAAAGGTGCGGCCCACATACCGATTTTTCGTAAAGCCGATGGCGTAGGGGATGCCGGAGGCCTTGGCGTAACCCAGCGCGGCATCCAGGCCGGAGTCGGGCACACCGATTACCACATCCGCCTCCACCGGGTGCTCCTGGGCCAGAAAAGCCCCCGCCCGCTCCCGGGCACGGCTCACACTACAGCCCTGGATCACCGAGTCTGGGCGTGCAAAGTAAATAAGCTCAAACACGCAAAGGTGGGGCGCGGTCCGTCCACAGTGACTTGTGTCGGTCCGCACCCCTTGGGCGTCGGCCACCACGATCTCCCCCGGTAGCAGATCTCGCACCAGCTTGGCCCCCACCGCGTCCAGAGCACAGGACTCGGAGGCAAACACGATGCTCCCGTCGTCCCGCTTTCCCAAGCAAAGCGGCCGGAACCCCATAGGGTCCCGGGCCGCAATGAGCTTGGCGGGGGAGGAAATGACCAGGGAGTATGCCCCTTCCAGCCGATCCATGGCGGCAGAAACTGCCGCCTCGATGGAGGGCTGGCGCAGCCGCTCCTGGACGATCAGATAGGCAATCACTTCCGAGTCTGTGGTAGTGTGGAAGATGGAGCCCTGCTCCTCCAACTTATGGCGCAGAGGCACAGAGTTGGTGAGGTTGCCGTTGTGGGCCAGAGCCATACGCCCTTTGAAGTGGTTGATGACGATGGGCTGTACGTTGCGCTTATGGTCAGAGCCGGTGGTGGCATAGCGCACATGGCCCACGGCGATATTTCCTTGGCCCAGCGCTTCCAGCCGCTGGGGAGGAAATACCTCACTGACCAGTCCCACATCGCAGCAGGTGGAGAACACCCCCCGGTCGTTGACCACGATGCCGGCGCTCTCCTGTCCCCGGTGCTGCAGAGCAAACAGGCCGTAATAAGTCAGGCTGGCCACATCCTGCTCCTTTGGGCTGCACACCCCAAATACACCGCACTCCTCGTGCAGGTGCCGCTCCTCTCCCCACATTCTCTGTTCCTCCTTCATGCTGTATCTTTTCTTACAGTCCGCTGGCACCGTAGTTGGACAGCACACGGGCCGAGGGGTCATCCACATCGCAACCCTCCCAACTGCGGTTGGGCATCCAGAAGCCGGCTACCATCTCCGCCTGGCCGGGATAATACTTTTCAAACAGTTCCCGGTATAGCAAAGACTCCTTGGTGAAGGGCTGCGCGTATGTATATGCCTTGCACTTCTCTGCAAACTCCTTCTGGGTGTAGCAGCTCTCCGCATAGTCCTTCAGATCGTTGACCAGGGAGTGGCCCACCGCATCAGAGAAGGCCGCCTTCTCCCGGTAGAGAATGTTAGTGGGCAGGTAGTCGCCCTCAAAGGCCCGGCGCAGCAGGTATTTGCCCTTGCCGTAGTGATTGCGCTTTTTCTCGGGGTCGATGGCCATGACATAGCGGACAAAGTCCAGGTCACCGAAGGGCACCCGGGCCTCCAGAGAGTTGACCGAGATGCACCGGTCGGCCCGCAACACATCGTACATGTGCAGCTCCCGGATGCGTTTCTCCGCCTCATGCTGGAACTCCTGGGCGGAAGGGGCAAAGTCGGTATACTTATAACCGAACAGCTCGTCGGAGATCTCTCCGGTGAGCAGCACCCGGATATCGGTCTGCTCGTGGATGGCCTTACACACCAGGTACATACCGATGCTGGCCCGGATGGTAGTGATGTCGTAGGTGCCCAGCAGGGCGACTACCGGCTCCAGGGCCTCAATCACATCGTCCCGGCTGATGATGACCTCGGTGTGGTCGCTGCCGATGTATTCGGCCACCTCCCGGGCATACTTCAGGTCGATGGCGTCGGTATCCATACCGATGGCAAAGGTACGAATGGGCTTGGAACTTTTCTTGGCCGCGATGGCACACACCAGGGAAGAATCCAGGCCGCCGCTGAGGAGGAAACCCACCTTGGCATCGGCAATGAGCCGCTTCTCTACACCGGCGATGAG
Source organism: Flintibacter porci (assembly GCF_041925195.1). NCBI lineage: Bacteria > Bacillati > Bacillota > Clostridia > Eubacteriales > Flintibacter > Flintibacter porci. Next base: position 3,054 of record NZ_JBHEVB010000026.1, on the reverse strand, counting down.
CTTCTCCCGAATGTTCTGGCAGATAGTATCCAGATCGTCGTACACCGGCCGCTCCACCCGGGTCATATCGGCATAGCGCACGAAGACGCCGTCCTTATAGTAGTGTCCCGGAGGGAAGGGGGCAATCTTATCCACCAGGCCCACCAGGTTCTTGGGCTCACTGGCAAAGACCATGACGCCCTTCTCATCCCGGCCGTAATACAAAGGCCGGATGCCGATGGGGTCCCGGGCGGCCACATAGCTGCCGCTCACCGCGTCAAAGAGGATACAGGCAAACTCTGCGTCCAGCATGCGGAACATATCGGTTCCATATTCCCGATACAAAGGCAGCAGCACCTCGCAGTCCGAGTCGCTGACAAAGGTGTACTTGCCCTCCAGCTTCTTGCGCAGAGCATCAAAGCCGTAGATCTCGCCGTTGCAGACTACAAAGCTTCCCTCCAGCTCAAAGGGCTGCATCCCTTCCGGCCGGGGATCCATGATGGCCAGACGGTGAAAGCCCAGCAAGCCCATCCCGGTATCTACGATCCGGGTGTCATCCGGTCCACGGGAGAGAGTACGGTCAAATCCTTGTCGGAAGGTCTCGTAATCCATACCCTCCCCGCAATATCCCATAATGGAACACATAATTTTTCCTCCTTATATTCAGCGCACGCCGAACAGCAGTTCCCCATAACTGGGGAAGGGCCAATACTTCTTCGCTGTCATGGTCTCGGCCTCATCCACCTCTGCCCGCAGGCTGCCCATCTTAGGCAGGATCTCGTCCCGCACATAGTCGGCCTGGACCATCACGTCACTCTCATCTCCCAAGTGCACCATAGCCAGTTCCAGCTCGTCGGTGCGCTGAGCAATCTGATCGGTAAGCTGAGACAGCTTGCTCACCAGCCCAGCTTCATAGCTGCAGCTCAGCTGAGCCACTGCCGCCCGCTTGGCCGCAACTCCGGCGGCTACCGAGGCAGTGTACTCCTCCACCGCAGGGAGGATCTCCTTCCGGGCCATGTCGATCATGGTCAGGGCCTCGATGCTCACCGTCTTCGTGTAGTTTTCCAGCATGATCTCGCAGCGGGAACGGAGCTCCGCCATGGAGAATACCTTATGTCCGGTGAGCAGGTCCGCGTTTTTCTCACTGAGCAGGCAGGGCACACAGTCAGGCGTGGTGCGCAGGTTCAGCAGTCCCCGCTCCTGGGTAGCCTCTTTGATCCAGGCATCGTCATAACCGTTGCCGTTGAAAATGATGCGCTTATGCTTGGCCACAGTCTCCCGGATAAGGTCGTGGAGGACCTGGTTCTTGTCTTCTCCCGCTCCCTCCAGACGATCGGCGTACTCCTTGAGGGACTCGGCCACCGCGGTGTTGAGCATGATGTTGGCACAGGCGATGGAGTTGGAGGAACCCAGCATCCGGAACTCAAACTTGTTGCCGGTGAAGGCGAAGGGAGAGGTACGGTTGCGGTCGGTGGTATCCCGGGCAAACCGGGGCAGGGTGTGGACTCCCAGCTTCATCTGGGTGGGCTCCACTCCGGCGTAAGGCGCATCTTTTTCGATGGCCTCCAGGATGCCGGTAAGCTCATCTCCCAGGAAGACGGACACCACGGCGGGCGGAGCCTCGTTGGCACCCAGCCGGTGGTCGTTGCCCGCGGTGGCTACCGACATACGCAGCAAGTCCTGGTAGTCATCCACCGCCTGGAGCACCGCGCACAGGAACACCAGGAACTGGGCGTTTTCATGGGGAGTATCCCCGGGAGAGAGGAGGTTTACTCCCTCATCCGTGGAAATGGACCAGTTGTTGTGCTTGCCGCTGCCGTTTACCCCGGCAAAGGGCTTTTCATGGAGCAGACACACCAGACCGTGGCGGGCGGCCACCTTCTGCATGATCTCCATGGTGAGCTGGTTGTGGTCGGTGGCGATGTTTGTGGTGGTGTAGATAGGAGCCAGCTCGTGCTGGGCGGGAGCCACCTCGTTGTGTTCGGTCTTGGCCAGGATACCAAGCTTCCACAGCTCCTCATCCAGTTCTTTCATGTAAGCAGCCACCCGAGGCTTGATGGAACCAAAGTAGTGGTCGTCCAGTTCCTGTCCCTTGGGCGGACGTGCACCGAACAGAGTGCGGCCGGTGTAGATAAGGTCGGGGCGACGGTCATAGAGGGCCTTGTCCACCAAAAAGTATTCCTGTTCCGGTCCCACACAGGTGCGCACATACTTGACGGTATCATTTCCCATCAGCCGCAGCACCCGCAGTGCCTGCTTGTTGAGCGCCTGCATGGAACGAAGCAGCGGGGTCTTCTTGTCCAGCGCCTCGCCTCCGTAGGAGCAGAAGGCGGTGGGGATACACAGGTATCGTCTTTAATAAACGCGTAGGACGTGGGGTCCCAGGCGGTGTAGCCTCTGGCCTCAAAGGTAGCCCGCAGGCCGCCGGAGGGGAAGGAGGAGGCATCCGGCTCACCCTTGATGAGCTCCTTGCCGGAGAACTCCATAATGACCCGCCCGTCGGGCGCCGGGCTGATGAAGCTGTCATGCTTCTCCGCCGTGATCCCGGTCATGGGCTGGAACCAATGAGTAAAATGGGTAGCTCCCTGTTCCACGGCCCAGTCCTTCATAGCCTGGGCCACCGCATTGGCCACGGACAGATTGAGCTTGGCCCCCTCATCCATGGTCTTGCGCAGCGATTCATACACCGGCTGGGACAGTCTGGCCTTCATCACGCGGTCGTCAAAGGCTTTGCATCCAAAATACTCCGGTACGGTCATCATGTGACTCACCTCTTTCAAAAATTCAAAAAAAGGCGACGGCGCCCTGGAATTTCACTTCCAAGACGCCGTCGTCTTTTCATGGGCATACTATACCCTTCCCCCCTCCGGATTGTCAAGGGCGGAATCACAAAAATTTCCTGCCTTTGAAGCCGTGTGTTTTTCCAAAAGAGCAAATTGACAATTTCCGCCGAATGTAGGCCTTGTTTGAAAAATAAAAGTTGCACAATAGGACGCAATATGTAAAACTAAGGGCATGAAACGCTATGAGTTAACAAAAGAACAATGGGACCGGATCAAACCGATGCTGCCACCA
>NZ_JBHEVB010000025.1:0-23972 GCF_041925195.1 Flintibacter porci | reverse complement strand
AGCGCATCCAGTTAAAAACTGGAGTGGCACCGCTCATGCTGCGCCACTCCGCTTAAAACTTCAATATTTTCCTACCAAGGGGCTTTTTTGTGCTGTCCGTACAATCTGGGGCACTCCATCCCAACTGGGACGGCCACGGGTTCTTTTTTTATTTCTGCATTTGCTGAAAGGATTGGGCAATCAGTTCCTGTGCCCGAGCTTCTCCCAAAGAGGTATCGATACACAGATGATAATTCCAGGCTGCACCCCAGGTGCGGTTTGTATAGTACTGGTAGTAGGCTGCGCGGGTACGGTCGGTTTGACGCAGACGACGGCGGGCTTCTTTTTCCTCAAAGCCCTCGGTGCGCATCAGACGCTGTACCCGATACTCCAACGGAGCGTGAAGGAAGATGCGCAGGCAGCGAGCCCGACCTTTCAGTACCACGTCGGCGCATCGGCCCACAATAACACAGTTTCCTTTCTCAGCTGCCTGGCGCATGACCTGAGCCTCTATTTCAAAAATGGTGTCAGTAGGAGCGGGGGTCTGCTCGGAGTAACCGTACATCTCGCTGGCCAGGTCGTGGAGCAGAGCACCGGAGATTTTTTCCTCCCGTTGGGATATAAATTCCTGGGAATAGCCGGTAGAACCTGCCGCCATCTGGATGATTTCCCGATCATAGAAGGGGAGACCAAGCTGCTGGGCCAGGGCCTGGCCGATATCGTGGCCGCCGCTGCCATATTGCCGGTCAATGACTACGCATACGGTTTGTTCCGGCGCTGCCGTATCCTCCTGGGAAGCTTTGGTTTTACCAAACAGCACTCGTGGCAAAATTTCCAACTTTCGTCCCATGAGACGGGCGATAAAGCCCACCAGGATAGCAGCTGCCACAGTGCCTTCCCGTACACCGTTAAGCTGGCCCTGGAATACAAAGGACAGCACGGCAGCAATGACTGTCATGGAGACATCAAATACGACCTTGGTTATACCAAATTCCGTCTTCCAGCGGAATACCACGGCCCGAACAAAGGATTCTCCTGGGAGCATCACTACGTCGGCGATGACTTCCAAGAACACGCCAAACCCCAAAATGACACAGCCAATGAGCAAATCTACCACCTTGATCGGATAGGCTTGAGGCTGAACAAAGGCAAGTAGTGCCATGCACAAATCAATAAAGTAGCCAAAGGCAATGGACACCGGGATTTGAAGCAAGTGTTCTGGCTTGAAATTCCGCTGTAGGATAACCAGCTGCAGAAAGATCAGCAGCAGACTGAAAATAATTGTGAACTCGCCCAGTGTGAGGGGGAAGTTCAGGCTGAGTACGTAGGGGATAGAAGAGATAGGGGAGGTGCCCAAATCCGCCTTTGTGATCAGGCTCACACCCAAAGAGTTGATAAATAATCCAATAAGAAAAACCAGATATCGCTTTGCTTTTTCCATGCACATTTCTCCCGTTTTAATTTTGTGTGCTGCTTTGGCAACAACACAATGCCATTCCAGATTAACACTCCTACTTGAACATGTCAATATTGACATGTTCAAGTAGGAGTGTTTTCTCTTGCCTTTTTTCATGTTTGTGGTATGATACTGGCAAGTGTGATTTTTAAGAAATTGAGGTGATCTGCCTTGGGAACTCTGGGTTATGCCATTTTAGGGTTGCTCCATCGCCGGAGCATGACAGGCTATGAGCTGTCCAAGGAGTTTGAGTCAGGCTTGTTTGAGGTTTGGAGTGCTAAACACAGCCAGATATACCCTGAACTCAAGAGCTTGTATGAAGCTGGGCTTATCGACTATCAGGTGGAGATATCCGGCACAGTGCTGGAGAAAAAAGTGTACACCATTACCTCTGACGGAGAGCAGATGTTCCGGAAATGGGTACAGGACTCCAGCGCCGCACCTCAGACCCCGAAGGATGAATTTCGGCTGCGGCTGTTTTTCTCTGACTGTGCCTCTGCAAATAATCGCAGACAACAGTTGGAGAACCGACTGGCGCAGCATCGGCAGCGCCTGGAACGGCTTGAGAAGGATCAAGACAAGTTTGATGGAATCCCGCCGCAGGATGACCAAGCATTCAACGACTATCTGGTTTTGTTAGGGGGAATTTTCCGGGAACAGGCCGCCTGCCAATGGTTGGAGACCTGTCTGGAGCTATGCCGGCAGAGAGAAGAATAATCCGAATTACCAAGCAAAAGCGGAACATGTGGTGTTGACACATAGAAGGGAAAAGAGGGACACGACGTATGTCGTGTCCCTCTTTTTGAAACAGGAAACCGTTTTGAGGACGTTCAGCAGCCCTGTACCTAACCAAATCGCAATCCAGCGTAAGCGGTTGCGATTTGGAGAGGAGGAGCAGCAAAATGAGCGCGCTCTGACTTTTATAAAAATCGGAGCAAGCGATATGTCGCTTGCTCCGACGTGAAAAATCACAACACTATCGATGCCAAACATAATTCTTACTTGGCAGATGGTGCATACCGCATATAGAGAAGTGGATAAGGATTGCCCTGCTCATCCAGTTCAGTTCTTTTATACGCATGAAACCCTATGTGTTCATAGAACCCTATGGCTTGTGGATTTTGTTCGTTTACAGTCAATGTCTCAATGGCGTAGTTTACTATCCCATAGGTCACCAGCTGTTTTCCAATCCCGCAGCCCCGCATTTCAGGAGCGACAAACAACATCTCTAAAGACCTGTTCGCCAGTCCCATAAAAGCGACCGGATGCCCTGCCTTATCCTCTGCAAGAAAGAGACGAGGAACCTCCAGCAAGAATTGTGGCACATGGATTTTGATGTGTTCAATTTCACCATCGGATAAAAACAGATGTGTAGCGCGTACAGATGATTCCCATACCTTCAGTAATTGTGCGATAAGCTCCGGCGTTCTGTTTTTTGCTTCAAAAATCTTCATTAAATCCCCCGTCCGCTTATTATAGCGAGGCTTTGGTGATAAAACAAGGGCCGATTTTGGGACAGTCCCAAAATCGGTTCCCAAAGTCGACCATTGTTCAGCTTTGAGGACGTACTTCCAGGTCTGTACCTCAAACCAAATTGCAACCCAGCGCAAGCGGTTGCAATTTGGAAAGGAGGAGCAGCAAAATGAGCGCATTCTGACTTTTATAAAAAATCGGAGCAAGCGATATGTCGCTTGCTCCGAAGTGTGTGATCCAAACACTATAGATGACAATCTCAGAGAAAGAAATCATTGTTCCAGTTTCAGCTTAGCGGTATATCTTCGATCAAGAATCACCGTATAGACAAATCCCGGAAGTGAACATGCAAGGATCAGGAATAACATGACAGGCATTCCGAATCCTTTATCCTCTGTTATCACGTCCAGCACAATCCAAGGAATCCCGAGAAGGAGCCAGGATATCCCTTGGTAACGAATGTAGTGTTTCGTCCAGGATTTGTCTTTGAATTTGCTTGGTATTTTCTGTATGCCAAATAATCCAGCCAATCCGTACAGCGTCCAAATAATGCCGATTACCAGAATTGTACCCATGTCCTATCCTCCTTTTTATCCTATGATATACTTTTTCAAAAGTATATCATACTGGTTCACTGGAGGCAAGGAGACATAAGAGCAGTAAGAATACACAAAAAACGTGGCGCTTGCGGCACACCTCACTTTTTCACTATTCACTCTTACTTCATCACTTCCAAAAATCCCGGGCAGGCAGTTGGATTTAGTGAAAAGTGAAGAAGTAAAAATCCCGAACGCATTTGCATTCGGGATTTTTGGTGACCCAGCGGAGATTCGAACTCCGGACACCCTGCTTAAAAGGCAGGTGCTCTGCCGACTGAGCTACTGGGTCATATAAAATTGGCAGGGATGGCTGGACTCGAACCAGCGAGTGAGGGAGTCAAAGTCCCTTGCCTTACCACTTGGCTACACCCCTGTGTGTGGCTGGATTCTGAGTCACAGTGGAGAAAAAAGCGCGGGCCGGAGCCGAAGCTCCGGCCCGAACGCCTTCGTATGGGGTGGGTAAAGGGACTCGAACCCTCGACACCCGGAACCACAATCCGGTGCTCTAACCAACTGAGCTACACCCACCATGGACTATGACGGGGAGAAACCGCATAAAAGCCAAATAAGATTGGCACGCCTGAAGGGACTCGAACCCCTGACCCACTGCTTAGAAGGCAGTTGCTCTATCCACCTGAGCTACAGGCGCATATGGAGCGGGTGATGGGAATCGAACCCACGCGACCAGCTTGGAAGGCTGGGATTCTACCATTGAACTACACCCGCATGGACGATGTGTTCTCTCACGTCAGCCATGAAATAATACCATAGGATTTGTGCCTTTGTCAATGGCTTTTTTGAAATTTTATAAAAAAGTTGTGGACAGGGGAGAGGTTAACTCTCGCCCTGTCCGGAGGTGCGCTCTTTGCGAACCAGAATCTGCTGAATACGGTGGTTCTTTACGCGCTCTACCCGAAGCTCCAGACCATAGAAATGGACCACTGGGGTGCTGCCGTCTTGAGGAATGGTGCGCAGTCTGCTGAGTACCATTCCTCCAACGGTATCGTAATCTTCGTCCTGAGGGAGATCTAATCCGAGTGCTTTAGCCAGATCTTCTACGTTCAGACCGCCGTTTACCCGCCAGAGGTCTGGCTCCAGCTGTTCTAACTCCTGGGGTTGAGCAGGATCGAATTCATCATAGATATTACCTACGATTTCCTCCAAGAGGTCCTCCACCGTAATCACACCAGCCAATTCGCCGTATTCGTCTATGACAACGGCCAGATGAACCTTTTTCAGCTGCATATCCCGCAGCAAATCATCGGCGGGAAGACTTTCAGGGATCAGGTAGGCGGGGCGCATAAGCGCGGCAATGGATTTCCCATCCTGGGCGGCCCAGGACAGAAGAAATTCTTTTGCATTTAGTACGCCTAGAATTTGATTTTCATTAGAACCGTAGACAGGAAAACGGGACAGTCCGCTGGTGCGGATCACATCCAATACTTGCTGAGCGGTGGCGTCAACGGGAAGCGCCACTACATCGGCTGCCCGGGTCATGACATCGCCCACCCGCTGGTCAGAGAATTCAAAGACGTTATGGAGCAGTTCCTTCTCATCTGCGTCAATAGTACCGTTTTCGTTGCCCAGGTCGATCATCATACGGATCTCATCCTCGGTAACCTGTTCCTCTTCCACATCGGTGCGCATACCAAGCAGACGCAGTACGCCGTTAGTGGACAGAGACAACAGATGGACGACAGGCCGGACGATAACAGACAGAGTGGATACCAGTCGGCAGGACAGTCGCGCCATCTCCATGGGACGCTGCATGGCAACGTGTTTGGGTACCAACTCACCAAAGATCAAGGTGAAGTAAGAGAGGATTAAGGTGATCAGGATCACAGACAGGGTATCCACGGCCGAGCGGGGAAGTGCGGTGACGCCGAGATCCACACAGATCCAGTGGACGATGTACTCCGAGAAGCTGTCAGCGGCGAAAGCAGAGCCAAGAAAGCCAGCCAGAGTAATGCCGATTTGGATGGTAGAGAGAACGCCGGCAGGCTCCTCCACCATACGCAGCAGCTTCGGGGCTAATTTATCTCCCTCTTCCTCCAGTTTACGAAGCTTGTTGGCACTGAGCGAGATTACCGCAATTTCTGTGGCGGCGAAAAAAGCATTGATAAGAATTAAGACGATTTGAATCAGAATTTGGAATGCAATAAGCGGCACAGTTTGTTCCTCCCAATTAAGTTCAGAAGGAAAAAAGAGCGTAAAAAAGCACGGCCTGCCTGGATGACCAGAGCAGACTATGCTTTTTAAAACGAATATGATAATGATCCGCAGTGGCTTGATCGCTGTCGGAATCCATGGTTCGTTTGGCTCCTTTTCCTTACGTTTGCAGGCACAGATGGCCTGTTAGGCAGGAGGATACCAAAAGGGATTCCCACCGTCAAGGGCTTATGACGATCCTTAACGGCTTATTTACAGCGCAAAGGGATTTTTTAACAGGGGATCAAAGGGCTGCGTCACAGAAGCCGCAGCAATCCACGCCGCCGATCTTTTTGATCAGGGGGGGCAGATAGGTTTCCGTCTGGGTAATGCAGCGGGGATTGTGGCAGATGGGCTTGGTGCCGATCTCCACCGGAGCGGGATGGTCATTTCGGGGCTGAAGGGCCAGATGTTCCAGCAGAGCCATGCGGGCAAACATACCAAACCGGGCTTGCTGGAAATAAACCGCGCGGGGATCGTCATCCACATCCAGAGTGATCTCATCTACTCGGGGCAGGGGATGCATGACCAGCATGTCGGGCTTGGCTCGCTCCAGCTTGCGGCGGGTGAGGATGTAAATGCCCTTGTTGCGCTCATACTCCAGGGGATCCACAAAGCGCTCTTTCTGGATGCGGGTCATGTACAGCACGTCCATCTGAGGGATGACGGGCTCCAAACCGGTGACCTCGGTGTACCACATGTCATGCTCCCGCATAAATACACGCATGTACTCAGGAACTGCCAGCTCCCGGGGAGAGATGAGGAAGAACTTGATGTCGTTGAACTTGGCCATGGCCTTGATGAGGGAGTGGACGGTGCGGCCGTTCTTCAGGTCGCCGCACAGGCCGATGCACAGCCCGTCCACCTTGCCGCGCAGGCGGGTGATGGTGGTGAGGTCTGCCATGGTCTGGGTGGGGTGCATGTGGCCGCCGTCACCGGCATTGACCACGGGCACCGCGGAATAGAGGGAAGCCGCCTTGGCCGAACCCTCCCAGGGAGTACGCATGACCACAACATCAGCATAGTTGGATACCATTTTGATGGTGTCCTTCAGGGTCTCGCCCTTGGCCACGGAGGAAGAATTGGGGTCTGCAAAGCCGAACACCGATCCACCCAGCCGCAGCATGGCGGTTTGGAAGGAGAAGTTGGTGCGGGTGGAGGGTTCATAAAACAGATTGCAGGATACTTTGCCACGACAAACGTCAATAAATTTCTCCGGTGCATCAATGATCTGGCTGGCCCGGGCATAGAGCTGTTCCCATTCCTCCCGGGACATATCACCAAAGTCGATCAGATTTCGCATTGCGGCCCCTTCCTTTCTCTTTGTCCGTATTCGAGTTATTGTATCACAAAGTGCAGCTTTCCTTCAAGCGCAAGCCCAAGATTTCCTGCCGCTAAAACGCATGATTTTTTCTCTCTCCGGAATGCTAACTCTGTTGGTTTGGCTGTAGAGCACGGTGAAGACTGCTGTTTGGTGGGAGGAGAACCAATATGGAGTATTTCTGGTATTTTGTGTTATATAGCGCGCTTGGATTCCTGTTGGAAGTGGGGTATGCGTGGTGTACTGGAGGCCGCCGGGACCGGAAGCGTACCTTGGTGCTGCCTTTGTGCCCGGTGTACGGACTGGGGGCGCTGGTGGTGTTGGCATTGCCCGAGGAGATTTTGACGCATCCGCTGCTGCTGATGGTGCTGGGCGGAACAGCGGCTACAGGTGTGGAGTATATCACCGCAGTTTTCTATGAAAAAGTGTTGGGTGTCTCCTTTTGGGATTACCGGGAGCTGCGCTGGAATCTGCACGGACGGGTGTGTTTGTCCTTCGCGCTGGCCTGGTCCGCCCTGCTGCCAGCGGCGGTTTACTGGGTGCATCCGGCTGTCTCGGGCTGGGTGGAGGCCGTTCCGGCTCCTGTGACCGCGGCGGCGGTGCTGGCGGTGGGAATGGATCTGTTGATATCCGCTCTGCTGCTGCGCCGTACAGGAAAACGGGAATGCCTGCAATGGTACCGGAGAGAAAGCCGCAAGGCCTTCCTTGACACCTCTGGATAAGAGGTATATAATACCTCTGAAAGAGAGGTGTTGTTATGAAGTTGGATAAGCAGCTGGCCAAAGGAAGCCATGAGCTGATCCTTCTGAAATTGCTCAGCCGTCAAGACATGTATGGATATCAACTGATTCAACAGATGGCGCTTTTGTCGGAGGACGTATTCTGCATGAGCCAGGGAAGCTTATATCCGTTCCTCCATGCCCTGGAGGATAAGGGGCTGATCACCTCCTATACCCAGATGGAGAACGGAAGAGAGCGCCGTTTTTATCATTTGACCCATGCCGGCCAGGGAGCTTTGCGGGAGAAGGAGGATCAATGGGGGATATACACCCGGGCCATGGCCCGAATTTTAGGGGGTGTACAGGAATGAAGCCTTGGGTGGAACACTTTGTTCACGCATGTGTTGCAGAGATTCCAGACCTTGTGTATGGACGGCGTCTGAGCAGAGAATTGGCCGACCATTTAGAATCGCTGGCTTCTGATCTGGAGGGGCAAGGTTTGTCTTCCGATGAGGCACGCCAACGAGCTCTGGAGCACATGGGAGATCCCGGCGCACTTTCCACGGTCTACCTGGAGCAGTGGAGGCAGCGGATGAACACACCCAGGCACAGGATTCCGCGGATTTTGTTCCTGATATCTTTCCTTTGTTACGCAGCTGCCATGCTGGGGTTTGGCGTACTCTACATAATCAATACACACAATTTCGGAAAGCCGCATCCGGGATACTGGGGGATCGTATCCGTATTGCTGGCATTGGTGCTTGTAGCAGCTCCGGTCATTGCCGGTTTGCCCCGTAGCTGGAATCTGATCAAATACAGCTGCTGGATCTATGCGGCCATGCAGGTACTGCCGATCCTGTGCTGGATGGCGCTGGGTGGACCCTTTGAAGTTTCAGAAATGATGGTATCCGGTGCTGCCGGGACGTTGTCTCACAGTGTGCTGGCGGTATGGAGCGTGATGAACGGATATCAGCTGGGGTGCTATCAAAAGGCGTTTTCCAACCGATTTTCTATCCTGGGATACTGCTGACGGGAAAACATACGGTGCAGCTCCATGTTATGTACATTGGGAGGTAGCATAAAGATGAGTCATAGAGAGCCATGGATGAAAAACTTTGTTTCACAGTGTGTCGCCTCCATCACGGATCCCGCATACCGCAGACGGCTGGAGGGAGAACTTGCCGATCACTTGGAGGAGTTGGCGGCAAACTTGGAGGAAAGCGGCCTGAGGCCGGATGAGGCCCGGGAACGTGCGCTGGAAGAGATGGGGGACCCAAAAGAGTTGAGAGAAGCGTATCGGCAGGCATGGCTTCGTCACAGTCAGTCCCTGCGCAGTGTCCTTCAGACCATGACGGCAGGGTGGTGCTGGATGGCGGGCGGCTATGTCCTTACCATGTTCCTGCTGGGACTGGCAGGCTTCCGCTATGACAGCGGAGCATATCCCATTCAGGGACTGGCAGGCTTCCGCTATGACAGCGGAGCATATCCCATTCAGGGACATCCTGGAAGGCTTTTCGTGTATGGAGGGCTGTTGTTTCTGATTCCCTTTTTCACCGGGGCACTGAGACTGAGTCGGGGATTCCCGCCGAGTCGGCACCGGGTAAAGCTGGTGACAGCAGGGCTGCTGGCAGGCTGGCTGGCAGAGAAGGGGGCCGTGATGGTTTTGAGCGGTTGGATCTACGGTATCCCGCTTTGGAGATGTTCAGAACTGCTGGCACGCGTCCACGGAGGCGGAGACCCCACCGCTCCTTGGTTTACTCCGGTTTACATCCTGGGCACACTGGCAGGGAGCCTGCTGCTGGGAATCCTATTTGGGCAGAAAAAAACAGCCGTGGAAGTTCCACGGCTGTAGGGAAGGAGTATCTTACTCCTCGTAATCGTCATATTCAGAGGAGCAGGCGCGCTGCTGCAGCTTGACCTTGGCGCAGTCTCCCAGCTCAGAGAGCTTGTCCCAGTAGGCGATAACGGCGCACACCGCAGCGGCGGCGGCCAGAGAGAGAGCCACGATCTTCAGCACGAAACGGGCGATTTTCATAGTTAAAATCCTCCTTCTGGATTTAGGGTTGTTCATAGTGTACACGATTGCGGGAGAAAATACAATATCTCAGAGAAAAATTCAGCAGGGGAAATTACACGTTGAAACGGAACAGGATGATGTCGCCGTCCTGGACGCCCCAACGTGCCAGGCACGTTGGGGACCCCCCAATCTTTTCATTCCGGCCGGACGAAGTGAATTCGTCCGGCCCAATTCTTCGCTGCGCGTCGAATTGACGCGCCAAAAGGCGCGGGGCGCGATCGCGCCCTGTCGTCCAGAGCGGCGAGAAAATCAATTACACGTTGAAACGGAACAAGATGATGTCGCCGTCCTGGACGACATATTCCTTGCCTTCGGAGCGGATCAGGCCCTTCTCACGGGCAGCTGCCATCGTGCCGCAGGCCATCAGGTCCTCGTAGGAGACGACCTCAGCGCGAATGAAGCCCCGCTCAAAGTCGGAGTGGATCTTACCGGCAGCTTGGGGAGCCTTGGTGCCCTTGGTGATGGTCCAGGCACGGCACTCGTCCTCACCGCTGGTGAGATAGGAGATGAGACCCAGCAGGGTATAGCTGGCCTTTACCAGCCGGTCCAGACCGGATTCCTTCACGCCCAGTTCCTCCAGGAACATGGCCTTCTCGTCCGCATCCAGCTCAGCAATCTCAGCCTCCAGCTTGGCGCAAACGGGAATGACCTGAGCGCCCTCGGCCTGAGCGCGCTCCTCCACCTGCTTGTAGTAGGGGACGGCCTGAGGATCGGCAAAGCCGTCCTCGTCCAGGTTGGCGGCATAGATGACGGGCTTGAGAGAGAGCAACTCGCTGGTGCCGATGAGGGCGGCGTCATCCTCGCTGATCTCGGAGAGGTAGCTGCGGGCGGACTTTCCGTCGTTGAGCCACTCCTTCAGACCGGAGAAGACCTCCACCTCGTGGAGGAACTTCTTGTCGCCCTTGGCGGCCTTCTGGGCCTTGTCGATGCGTCGGTCCACCATCTCGGCGTCGGCCAGGATCAGCTCCAGGTCGATGGTATCCATATCCCGGATGGGATCGGTGGAGCCCTCCACGTGGATGACGTTCTCGTCGTCAAAGCAGCGCACCACATGGACGATGGCGTCGGTCATGCGGATGTTGGCCAGGAATTTGTTGCCCAGGCCCTCGCCCCGGCTGGCACCCTTGACCAGACCGGCGATGTCCACGAACTCAATGACAGCCGGGGTGGTCTTTTTGGGGTTATACATCTCGCTCAGCTTGTCCAGACGGTAGTCGGGCACAGCCACCATGCCCACGTTGGGGTCGATGGTGCAGAAGGGGTAGTTGGCGCTCTCGGCGCCGGCATTGGTGATGGCGTTGAACAGGGTGCTCTTGCCCACGTTGGGCAGACCCACGATGCCTAATTTCATATATCTTCATTCTCCTTTGTTTTCTCTGTATTTTCAAGGGTTTCCGGGTTTGGGGCTTTCGGTGTCTACTCCATTTTTACGCCATTTTGGTGCAGAACTGCGGCTCTCATTCAGATAACCCCATTCATTTCAAATTGCCGTACCGCTTGGTCCAGAGATTCGGTTGTCACATGGACATACCGATCCATGGTGGTTTTGATGCTGCCGTGTCCCAGCAGCTTTTGCAGCACTTTGGGCTGCATCCCGCTTTCAATCGCCCGCGTGGCGTGGGTGTGGCGCAGCGCGTGCATACAAAAGCGCCCAATTCCCGCTTCGTCGCAGAGCTTGTAGAGGTGGGTGTCATAGGAGCTATTCTTTGCCGGTTCTCCGGTACGCCAGTTGATAAAGACCAGATCACACATCACCAGCTTTGCCATGCTGCCGCTTCGACGATCCATGTACTCCAAAGTCTGCTCCAACACAGGAGAAGATTTTCGTTCTTCCCGGCTGTCCCACACTTCACGGAGGATGCCATAGGCTGTGTCTGTCAGCGGAATGGTACGGTAGCTGTTGGGCGTTTTGGGAGGTCCCGCCCGCCACGATTTTGTACCGTGCCGGAACTCCAGCGTTTTGTTCACCGTCAGCGTCCGTTTCTCGAAGTCAATGGCATCCCATGTCAGGCCGATCAGCTCGCCGGTGCGCAGCCCCGTTTCGAGGATCAGCGCATATTGGTTATAGTTGTGAGAGCGTCTGGCCGTTTCCAAAAAGATACGCTGTTCTTCGCGGGTGAGGAACTTGATGTCGTTTGCCGCACGAACCGGCTTGGTAAATCGAACACCGTCCATGGGATGCTTGGAGATGAGATCGTTCATCTTCGCCGCTTTCAGCATCGTCCCCATGGTGATGTACGCCTGGCGGATGGTGGATCCGGAATAGTCGGCATCCATTTCGATGAATACCTTTTTGCAGTGCATGGGTTTCACATCCGTAAGTTTTATCCTGCCGATCACCGGCTGGATGTTGTGCTTGTATCTGTCACGGTAGTTGCGGAGCGTATTGGGAGCCAAATCTCCGACAATATTTTCGATCCAGAAATCAAACCACTCATCCACCGTAATATCGGTGCCGACAAAAACCTCCGCGTGTGCATCCGCATACTTTGCATCCGCGATCCAGTTTCTTGCTTCGGGAACCGTCTGGAAGTATTTCTCGTGCCGCTTACCGGCTCTGTCTACGAACCGGGCGCTGTACAATCCGTCCTTCCTCTGGTAGATACCCTTACCACATTCTCTGCCTTTGAGATTTTTTCCCATGTATGAACTCCTTTCCGCAGAGAGAAAAGAGCACACCACTACACTTTAAGTATATCACAATGTGCTCTTTCTCTCAAGGTGAATTTGAAAACTTCTTGCGGCATATCGCCGCTTTTCGCTCAGATCACCAGCTTGGAGCTGATGTACTGCTCAAACTCCTTGCGCTTGACCAGCTTCTTCGTACCAACAAACAGGACGAAGGGACACTTGGGCGCACGGAGCATACTGTCGATTTTGTTGATACCGATGTTGCTGTACTCGGCGGCCTCCTTGGAGGTGGGGGCCAGCTTGAGGTGAATGGGAACTCTTTCGATCTTATTGTTTTCCATGGTTTTGACTCCTTTCATCAATCAAAAAATGTAGACAGTTTGAATCGGTTTTTTCGGGGGTTAAGTAAAAACATACGCACTCTTGAAAAGTGGCCTTTGGAAAGCCTTGCGTGCAAAGGGTTTGCAAGGGGTTAATTGTCTACGCCCGACCTCTTTTTTCGGGCGTGTGCTGCCTTCTGCTTTCGGTGTACTTTGGCGGAACATTCCGCACAGTATTTGGCTCGTCCGGAACCGGCCGTAAAGTATGCACCGCAGACCTTGCAGCGGCGGGTTCCTTTGGGACGGAGGATCGCGTCCTCCAATTCCGGCTCCAGCGGGAGAACTCCGCGCTGGAAGTGCTTGCAGATCAGGCTGTAGGATATGGTCTGCGGACAGACACAGGGATCGCCATCGTCCAGCAGAAGGCAGTTTCCATTGTCATTATTGCAGCACTGGTGGGTGAGCTTTCGGACGCTTCGGGCTTGTCCAGGTGTGAGCCGCAGTAGTGTTTTCGCCGGGTATTTCATATTTGTAACTTCACTTTTCATCGGTTTCCTCCTTCGTGATGGGCTTGGCGTCTGCCGGGTAGTTCAGCGTGATGACCGCCGGTTTGCCAAGTCCCTGCTTCTTTCGATTGATTAGGCCGCTGTATTCCAGTTCACGGAAGATCCGGGTGGCACACTGTCGGCTGCGGTGCAGTTTCTTCTGCGCCTGTTCCAGCGTAAAGTACAGACGAATCGTTCCATCCGGCTCAATATATCCGTTTTGCCGGGACACGCTTGCTCTGTCCAGCAGGAGAGCATATAACACCTTGGCATCGTTGCTGATGTCCCGCAGCTGTTCATCCTGCAACAGGAATCGTGGCAGCGGTATGTAAGAAGCCGCCGGGCTTTTCACGGTAAACTTGCAAAAACTTTTCATAACGCCTCCATCCCATCCATCCTATCCAATCCGGTATTGATTGGATTGATGGATGATTCTCTTGAGAGATTATTTATTTCTTATTTATTAGGGGCTGAATTGCATCCCCGATGACTGCTCGGAAAACCGCCGTCCAGAAATCCAATAACGGAACGCTCCGGAGCGTCAGTTTATCCATCGTCTGAAAAACCGGTGACGGAAAATCCATGTATGGATAATCCCGTTATGGTGGAATCTCGTCTTTCTGACTCTGTTTCAGCATCTGCCATATCTCAGATTGTCTGGCTTTCAACTCAGCTACATCATCCGCATAGCAATGGCCGGTCTGGTTGATCCTGCGGCAGATATGGTTGATGTTGGTCGCTGCTCTGCTGACGGCAGCGGCCAGCTTTTTCTGCTCGGTGTAATCCACCTTGATGATGTAGCCGTCAATAGCCATCTTGCGAAGATAGGCTCCCATGTTTTTAGTGCCAAGCTGCTCCATCTTTTTCTGGATTAGTTGACGTTCCTGCTCGGTGACACGAAACTCAATGCGGACTGGTCTGGTACGATTTTTCATCATTCAATTCCCCCTTTGTGAGTCATTTTGAAAATAAAAAGCGCCCTCGGTTTTGAAATCGAGAGCGCGTGATAACGAAGATGATTCAGTTTTTCAGAGAATAGCAAGCACATCCGGTGTCCGTACACTCGGAGATTTTGGGAATATCCCAAGCCCTTATTGTGTTTACTTTGATAACGAAATTACGATTTATTTCATTGTAAAAGTTCTCTTGCACTGTTGACTTTGATAACGAAATCGCCTATAATATTTTTAAGTTGGTATCGCGAGGTGATCGATATGGATTACATGGCCGAGCTTGCCGCCATTGCTCAGGAACATGGCGGTATCATTGAAACGAAAACTGCCATAGCGCACGGCATCTCCAAAGCCATGCTTTATAAACTGTGCAGAGAAGATAAAATTCATAGAATCGTTCAGGGACAGTACATCCTGCCCGACGATATGCAGGATGAGCTGTTGTCCATCAGCAAACGTTCCAATCAGATCATTTTTTCCCACGAAACTGCCCTGTTCCTTCATGGCATTTCGGATCGGACACCCTTTGAGCATACGATCACAGTGCCGTCCGATTACACGGTATCGGCAGCAATCAAAAACGAGTGCAAAATCTATTACATCAAGCCAGAGTTGTTTGATCTTGGCCGGACTACGCTGAACACACCCGCTGGAAACGAAGTGCCGGTGTATGACCTTGAGCGCACAATCTGTGACATGATCCGCAGCCGCAGCAAAGTAGGTACGGAAACATTTCTTGCCGCCTTGAAGCTCTACGCCGCCAGCCCCAAAAAGGATTTGAACAAACTTCACTCTTATGCGAAGAAAATGCGCGTGGCAAATGTCCTGCGGCAGTATTTGGAGGTGCTTCTGTGAGCAAAGCAATGAGTCTGAAAGCGAAGATCCGCAACATCGCAAAACAGAAGAATATTCCGGCACAGGTCATTCTGCAGAACTATATGTTCGAGCGGTTACTGGTGCGCCTGTCCGCTTCTGAATACAAAGAAAAGTTTGTTTTGAAGGGCGGTATGCTGGTGGCGGCCATCGTCGGTCTGGACAACCGGGCAACGATGGACTTGGATACCACATTGAAAAACCTGCCCCTCACACCGGATGCGATCCGCAGTGCGCTGGAGCAGATCTGTGCCATTCCCTTTGATGATGGCGTGGTCTTTGAGATTGGAACCATTTCTCCCATCCGGGAGGATGATATTTACGGCGGCTACCGCGTCATGCTGAACGCCAGGTTCGATACGCTGCTGACCCCGATGAGTATTGATGTGTCCACCGGTGATGCCATCACACCTCACGCGGTGCAGTACAGCTTCACGCAGATTTTTGACGATGAGAAGTCCTACGAACTGTGGGCGTACAACATTGAAACCGTCATGGCAGAAAAGGTGGAAACCATCCTGCGGCGCGGTGTGTTCAATACCCGCCCCAGAGATTTCTACGATGCCTACATACTGACCACAACGCAGAAATTTGATAAAGCCGTGTTTGCTGAGGCGCTGCGTGCAACAGCCAAGCATCGCGGCACAGTGGAGCAGATCGCAGATGTCCCCGGGATCCTGCACAACATCGAAGAAAGCCTGGAACTCCGCGCCATGTGGGATAAATACCGCAAGCAGTTTGCGTATGCCGCAGACATTGAATATGAGCAAATCATCGAGACGTTGAAAACGCTGGTGGCGTAAGATCCCCAGCGACCCGGACTCGAAATAATGGGGCGTATTCCACCTCAAAGGTGCGAATGGACGCACTACCCCCTTGGTTTACAACGCTTCCTAAATCGTCTATTCGACAAACTATGACAAATATTGATATTGAAAATAATGTGTGCCATTTGGAGGTATGAAGATGCCTATAGATATAATTCAAAACATTGAAAAAGGTGTTTTGCCAAATACCGCTACTACGCAATTATTCTTGATGGATGTCGAGAAATTTCTGGATGCATTACCCATGCAACCGATTTTTGATCTGGTTGTTACATCACCGCCATACAACATTGGCAAAGAATATGAGAATCAGGTGCCACTTTCTGATTATTACGATTGGCAGAAAAGAATCATTGAAAAGATATATCCTCGGCTCAAAGATAACGGAAGCATCTGCTGGCAAGTGGGAAACTATGTTGAGAACGGCAGTATTACGCCACTCGATATTGAGCTTGCCCCTATTTTTAAAGAGTTGAATTTGCATTTGCGCAACCGAATTATCTGGCATTTTGGGCATGGACTTCATAACAAAAACAGATTTAGTGGACGTTATGAAGTGATTATGTGGTACACAAAAAGTGACACCTACACCTTCAATTTGGATGATGTGCGAGTCCCTGCAAAGTATCCCGGAAAACGCAGTTATCGTGGAGAAAACAAAGGGAAACTGTCTGGAAACCCAAAGGGAAAAAATCCGGAAGATGTGTGGGAAATTCCAAATGTGAAAGGTAATCATATTGAAAAGACTAATCACCCATGTCAATTTCCTGTAGGGCTAATTGAGCGGCTTGTTTTAGCCCTGACCAATGAGAATGACCTTGTTTTTGATCCATTTTCTGGCGTTGCATCATCTGGTGTTGCAGCACTTCTTCATAAGAGAATTTTCTGGGGATGCGAGCTAGTAGAGGAGTATGCTAACAAAGGCAAGGAACGGTTAGATCAAACTGTTGCTGGAAGTATTAAATATCGCCCCTATGACAAGCCTATTTACGACCCCAAGACAAGTGCATTGTCAAAAATCCCAGACGAATGGAGGGAAACAAACAATGAGAACGCAGATATATGAGCATCGAAGCGGTCTTAAAGTAGTTCCTCGCGATATCGTCTCTGATGTAGAAAAAATTCTATGGGATATCAATCCTATTTTATCAAAGAGAACGGTAGCAAGCATCAAAGAGTCTGTGCGAGAAAGATTGGAAAAAGAGGGATGGACAGGTGAATATCGCTTGGATTCATCCTCTCGAATTACAATTTCGTCTTATTTGAAAGGTATTGGTATGTGCTTTCAAACAGGAAATGTGGGACGAATATATGCAGATCTTTTAAAACTACAGACGCTCTATACGAGGGGAAATATCACTGCCGGGATTATTCTCATTCCGCAGATAAAAACAGCAAAAGAACTTGGGTCCAACATGGCTAACTACGAGCGTTTAATCAGAGAATTACCGATTTTCAGTCAAGTTATCACCATGCCAATAGTAGTTATTGGATTTGATGGAACGGAGGGAGAACAATGGGCGTGACATATCATTTTGGATACCCCAATATGCAGCGCATCGTTGCAATTGACGAAGCAGTTAACAATGCGCAGAATGGCGAGAAGTATCAGGTCAATTATCGTGGGAAGTATCGTCCGCTGACGGTTATCGAAGTCCCTATAGAAATGTTGGTTTATCGAATTGAAAATATTCGAACGAAAAGTTTGCAGAAAGAATGGCTTGCACAGCATCGCGATCTCCCTAGAGATTTATTTGTTAGCGATCCGAACTCAATCGAAGCGCAGGAGAATCAGCATCAGGTACTTAAATCATTGGTAGACAAAGAAAATCTGCTGAAAACATTTAAGGACAACGATAAACTCCAACAAACCGAACCGCTTATTTGTTCTAAGGATGGTGTCGTTGTAAACGGAAACCGCCGTCTTTGTGCTTGGCGCGAATTGTATTACGGCAACAAATCCAAATATGCCCATTTCCAAACTGTTCGTGTGGCCGTATTGCCAGATAGTGATCCTCAAGGGATATATGACCTTGAAGTTGCCTTGCAGATTCATTCTGACATGAAGGCAGAATATGTATGGCACGCAATAGCGGCAGACTACCAGGAAAAATTTGATGCTGGAATGGATATAGGTATTCTGGCAGCCAAGCAAAACAAAAAGCCGGAAGAAATTCGTACATATATTGAGTGCTACAATTACGCAGCTCAGTATCTGGAATCGATTGGGCATCCGGATGAATGGACACGGGTAGATAAACAGGAATATGCGTTCAAGCAGATCGTGATCGGAAGAAAGAACATCGTTAATCCCGGAGATAAAGAATTATTTCAGGAGATATCAAAAGCAATGTTGCAGACTCCGGCAGTTGGAGACCGTCTTTACAAGCAAATCCCCAAAGTTGTTTCGAGCCTGTCTGAGATAGCGCCCAAGTTGCAGGAAGTTTTTGATATCACTATTCAGGATAACAATGATGATGATTTGAGCTTATTGACCGGCGGTGATGTCAGCGACAGCAACACTGCAAACGCTCAAATCGCGGCTGCTATTCGGCAAGCAGAAAATCCTACGCTTGTTGCCCAGACTGTAAAATCCGTACTGGATACCACGGAGGAACTTGAAAAAGAAAAGAAGAAAAAGAGCTTCATTTTCGATCAAGTTATGAAAGCTGCTACAGCTTTAACCAATGCGGTATCAAATCTGGACGATTCGATGAGCAAAGAGGGCATCGGAAAACAGATTGAAAATATTGAGGGAGCATTAGTATCCCTTAAGGATTGGATAAAATAATATGGACATTCGGATTGATTATTTGACATATACCGAACAAGTCAATATTTCAAATGATTCTACAGATAAAGTGGCATGGAAATCCTTGTATAGTTTCATCTGTGACTATTTGCCTATGTCCGTTGTATCCTATTCGGATTGGAGCATCACATTTCCGTGGAGATATTTCCTATCCATCAAGGGATTTGTGGGACAGTATTTTTCTGCGCGACATAACCAGTATAGAGTTGTATTCACAGACAATGCAAAATCTATGCTGAAAACAGCCAATGATACTTCCTATAATACTGCACTTGCACTTAATGCAAGATCCGAAGCGGAAATAAAAGCGCATCTTGAGAGTATAGGGTTCAAGCGCTCTTTGACAATCAATCAGTTAAACAATCTGAAAAAGATTTCTCATCTCCCCGGTGCTGCAACTTTTTCTGTTCCCGGCGCGGGTAAAACGACGGAAGCATTAGCGTTTTTCTTTGTTAATGCAACGGATATTGATAGACTTCTTGTTGTTGCTCCGAAAAATGCTTTTTCTGCATGGGATGAGCAATTAGACGCGTGTATGGGTGAGAATTACGGGAAATTTGTTCGTTTGCGCGGCGGCGAAGCTGCTATTCAAACAGCTCTCCGAACTAATCCTCGTTTTATGCTTATTACCTATGATCAACTTTCTCGTGTAAAAAACACAATAGTTTCTTCGCTTTCTTCTGGAAATATTTATATGTTCCTTGATGAAAGTCATCGAATAAAGGGTGGAAAGCAAATCAAACGGGCAGATGCAATTTTGGAGATGGCTCATTTACCCAAACGCAAACTCATCATGAGTGGTACACCTATGCCTCAAAGCCCGAAGGATCTGGTTTCACAATTTTCGTTTTTGTATCCTACCAAAGACGTGACTGACACAACCGTAATTGATTTGATTCAGCCGATTTTTGTTCGAACAACTAAAGGACAATTGGGTATACCGAAGCTTGATCACCGGGTTGTTCAAGTTCCGATGACACAGCTCCAGCGCGAGATATATAAAACCCTCAAATCAGAAGTCCGTCGTCAACTGAATCCTGTTCTTTCAGATTCATCACGATATGAGCTACGAAGAATTGGAAAATGTGTGATGAAGGTTATGGAATTTGTCTCTAATCCCTCGTTGTTATCAAATGATATGGATTATGCATTTGACCGCAGAGTTGGAGCGTTGTTACTAGAATCCGATGGTCCCAAAATTGATTATGTATGTCGCAGAGCTAGACAACTCGCCGCAGAGGGAAAGAAAGTCCTTATATGGTCATCCTTTGTTCAAAATGTCGAGTTGATAGCATTGCGGCTTAGTGACTTGGGCGCAGAATTTATTCATGGTGGAGTCGATGCTGGCGATGAAAGCGACTTTGATACTCGCGAGGGAAAAATTAAACGTTTCCATACAGACGACACCTGTAAAGTGTTAGTTGCCAATCCTGCCGCCTGCTCAGAAGGCATTAGCCTACACAAGGTATGCCAGTACGCCATCTATCTGGATCGTTCGTTCAATGCTGCACATTATATGCAATCTGAGGATCGTATTCATAGACTTGGCCTTTCTCCCGATGCAAAACCTCAAATTGAGTTTGTTGAGTGCGAAGACAGCATCGATCAGGTTGTTCGAACTAGGTTGGAACTCAAAGTAAAAACAATGGCTCAAGCCTTGGAAGATTCGTCTTTAAGTGTTGAAATAAGCTCCGTAGACTACGATGAGGAGGCCGAAGACTATGACAGTCTAACAGCAGATGACGCGAAAGCCGTTATTGAGTATTTCTTTAGTGGTGATCAAAATGATTAGGTTATCTATGAATGTATTAGCTTCGTCGCTTGCTTTGCTTAACCGCATAGAAACCTACAGTTTTTCTTCATTATCGGAGCTGGCATATTCCAAAATCGTCTCTATTAGTGCAGAGGATATATTTTCCTTTTCCGCCAGTTGTGGATGGGTCTCTGAAAATGAAAATGCGTTGATTTTGACCAAGCACGGCACTGGACTCCTGCGGTTACAGGCACAGGGACTACTCATTAACCTTAAGCGGCAAATGCTTGCAGATTATGTATTAAAAACTGCACCCATATGGTCAAATCGTATCCCCTACGGCAGACGCGAGGCTACAATCTTTATGTCTAAAGATGAAAAGGCATGTTTTGCAGATGCGGGCTTGCTCTCTGATCATTTAGATCCCGGAATTATTACTTGGTGGGACACAATTGCCACCAAAATCAGAACACAGGATCAACAGGCAAAAAACGAAACAGGACGGCTCGGCGAACGGAATACTATCAAATACGAAAGAAATCGTACAAACTCTGAGCCTATATGGATGTCTATTGACAGCAATTTGGCGGGATATGATATTAAATCACGCGTGAGTGAAGACAGCTCGGACATATTACTCATAGAAGTAAAAGCATCCACATACGCCTTAGGGCAAGCGGTATTTCATGTAACATCTCACGAGTGGAATGTCGCGCTAACGAGCAGAGCATATGTGTTCCACCTATGGTGCTTATCCAACAGCAAAAAAATGCTTGCTGTTATTTCACCGGACGAGCTACTGCCTTACATCCCCACTAACAATTTGGAAGGACAATGGGAAAGCGCCAAAATTCCGTTTTCATGTTTTGAAGGACAATTTGTAGAGATAGCATAGAGAGGGTTTTGCTATGAGCGACATGGACAAGTATATTAACAATCTGGTCTGCGAATTCAAGCGGTTATCATATGAGGATGTAGAGGACTGTTCGGATACTGAAAAATTGCTCTATCTCTATGCCTATTATCACTATTTCAATGCAGATAGCAGTAAGATAACTGATATCATTCAGGGTAGCATCTATCAGCCGGATGCTTCGGATCGAATAGCGGGCATATATCTGGATCAGGACTCCGATAATGGCGATGTTGATGCAATTATCGCGGTTTATTCTGATGATAATTCTTTTGATTTTCCCGCTATTTTGAAAATGTTCAAAGATGCTGAATCAGCCGTTTGTTCTGCACAAGAACGAAAATTCAGCGTTCGCAAAGAATTGGGTTCCATTGTTAGAGAGGACGAGTACAGAATATCGCCTACCAGGCCGCTCAAGATACGCCTGATTACTAACTATAACCCGAAAACAGTCGGAAACAAGCGGGCAATCACGAACGCTATTCAAACGATGAAGCCCGAGCATGACTATGTTACATACCATATATCTTTTGGGTTAGATATTGAGTATGAAATTATGGAAATTGAAAATCCAAAGGAATATGTGGATGAGGCTGTTATCAAACTCGATGCGCCCAACAATTATATGCATTTCGGCGCGGAGGGATCTCTGATTGTAAACATCTCTGCATTTTCCTTGAAAAATCTTTATGAACAGTATGGATATAGGGGACTATTTGCGCAGAACTTAAGGTATTATGTCAAGAATGCCAAAATCGATGGGAATATCGTTGAATCCATACAAGAACATCCGGAAAACTTCTGGTATTACAACAATGGCGTTATCCTTATTTGCGATGATTACCTCATTGAAGAGAATTGCATTCTTGTCCGGAACTTTTCAATAATCAACGGCGGGCAAACAACAAAACTTGTTGGTGAAACAGAATTTGCTCAGGACTTTTATATTCAATGTAAAATTATTAAAAACAAGTATGAATCGGTTGATGACCGCTTAGAATTCATTGCTAATGTAGCTGAAGCTACAAATACTCAAAAGCCGATAAAAGACAAAGACTTAATTGCCAACCGTATCGAACAGCGTCTGTTGAAAAAGCAGCTTGCCGATGCAGGTATCTACTGTCAGATCAAGCGCGGAGAAAAGGTTAACAAAAAGCTGTATCCAGCACCATGGCAAAATACAACAAACGAAGAGTTAGGACAATTTCTGCTCTCATTTGTTTATCAAAAACCCGGCACTGCCCGTGGTAGCAAGGCGTCTATTTGCGGCAATAAAGAGCGATATTATCTGTTGTTCAACAAAAAATACAACAGTGGCTTCCTTGGTGACCTTCTGAAAATCAAGGCTTTTTATAAACTTTGGGCAAATCATATCAAAAAGACTGATGATGGAACCGATCCTTACAAAGTTGGATTGGTAAGCAACGGCATGTTCTTCATGACAGCCATTATCGGTGTTGTGTGCAAAATTTACTATCGCCAGAATGTCATCAGCCAAATTACGTCATCGGTTATGTCTGAGCAAAAACTTGAAGTAGTTGCACAGCACGATATTGATCATCCGATTTTCCGCCCTGATTTGGACAAAAAAGAACAGTTTTTCACGCTGTTTGAATATTGCTATACAAAGTTCTATAGACCTGGATACGAATTTCTTAAGACCTTTAAGGAAAAGTATAACAATTATTCAAACTTTACCAAGATTAACAACAACTATACGACCTATGTTTTCAAGCAAATCGAATTTGAGTACCGCCATGGGATTCCTGCCGCCGATTTGGATTTGCTCCGCTCTATCCTATATGAGGCATCTGATGAAGACATTCTCCGTAATGAAGCGCTGTTAGAGAAGTATGTTAATGTCGTATATGTTGATGCAGCATCTGAAAGTAACATTCCAGAAAATGTTTCGGAGGAAATCAAGGAGGCTCTTATCTCCTACCGAACTAAAACATACAAATTAAATCGTATTAAGGCATATGAAGTATTCAAAAACGTCTCATGCGATAGAATTGCTAAGTTTGCACCTATTTCACTGGAAGATTTGAAGGCACTACGGTGTTTAGATGAGGCGCAGATTACCCTTTATGGTCAAGATATTATTGAAATAGTGAAGCAAGTGCTAAACAAGTAACAAAAGGCATGGCCGAAGTTTCGGTCATGCCTTTTGCCGTTCCTTTCCTGAACAATGCTTGTGGGGCGGCTTACTCTTCAATTCCATTCTTTAGCCAACAGGAAATCGCGGATTATCACTTGTGTAGTGGTGGCCTTTTACCCTGTAAATCCGTTAAATTTTCTACTCCATTTTTACGCCATTGGCGTATGGATCCGCAGTGAAAACCGGTGGGGTTCATTCTGCCCGGTCTTCTATAAAAGTCAATGTTTTCAAGCGTCAGTGTCATCGCCGGAGTAAAATAGACCTATACGCCGGGCAAAAATTGACCCACGCCTAAAGACCGGCTATCTTAAAAGTGTGTGCAATACTTTTAAGGGAGATGGCCGAATGATTAGGA
>NZ_JBHEVB010000024.1:0-27335 GCF_041925195.1 Flintibacter porci | reverse complement strand
CTGGCCCAAGGTGATTACTGTCAGACCATTTACTCTCCCATTCTAACAGCTTCAGCTTTGAGATGGAAAAAGACGCGGCTGGCTGCCGCGCCTTAAACCGTAACTATATTGTAGGAGGTGAAAGATGTTGATCGATCGCAACAGCAAAAATGAATTCGTGCTCAACTGCTTCCGGGAACTCCTGGATGACGGTGAGCCACATCGATACCGCGAGATCATCGACTATGTGCGTGAACAGGCCAAAGGAACGCAGTACGCAGGAACCATTGAACAGAACAACCTTGTGTTGCCTATCAGTAAAAAACTTGAAGATCCTGCGTTCCCCTATGCACGAGTGAGTCATAGCATCTACCAAAAGACAGAACAGTCTCCTGTGCAGCAGGAATCGGTTGGTTGCCACACTCCCTCTGCCTATGATCTGTTGGACATCCTGTTTGTTGTGCAGCGTCAGATGGAAGTGATTCACAAAACGCAACAAGAGGAGTTCTCCTCAAGCAAAACATTGGAGAACTCTTTCCAAGTTGTGTCTGATCACTTAGAAACGCTGCTCGACAGTATGTCCATGTGGATTGCCGACATGGAAGATATGACGCAGGTCCCCCTTCAGGAGCATGAAAACGAGGATTTGACGGGAATGCAGATGGGGTGAATGCTGGGCACCTGATAACGGCCCCGTGTGGGCCGCTGTGAGGCCCTGTGTGCCCTCCTATGGGTGGGGGTAGACCACCTACCCCAATCGGGAAGGTTAGCCCTCATTTGAGGGCTTTTTCCACCAGGGGACGGAGGACGAAAAAAAAGCAGGCAGAAAGAGCCGGGGTCGTGAACGCCCCGGCTCTCTCACTTCTGCCCGCAGTGCGGGCAGTTCCGGGCTTTTCCCATCGGGGTTGTTAAAGCGAAAATAACACGCCATAGGGGTTGCGAATCCCCGCAAGCCCCGCCGTTTCAGGCTTTTGGGCGGGGTTGATAGCGGACCTGACATGAATTTGATTGAAAAGGAGGTCCAAAGATGAGAAGCGCAAAAGCGACTGAAGGGTTCCCGTATGACAGCAACCGTATCTGCTACATCGAATTATTTCCAACCGGCGAGATCAACCAACTCGTCACATATGGTGAAAAATTTAAAGGATACATGCGTGCCAAGCAGGGTACCAGCAAACTCTTTGCAGTGTGGCCTGGTCATTGGCGCAGTGATCTGTTCATCATTGATGACCTGGAAGCGTTTCGCATTGGTCAAAGATTACTGAGAGTATGAGGTGAACTACGACGTGAGTTACACAAAGAAAAAATTCGCTCTCTGGCTGACACCGGGAACAAAAGAACTGGTGGAACGCTGCTATCAGCTTGACAATTCCCAGAGTCAGAGCGAATTCATTGAACGAGCCATTCAGTTCTACACTGGTTATCTGGAGGCCGAGCAAGACGGAACATACCTTCCGGTCACCTTGTCTGCTGTGCTGGAAGGATCACTGGGTGCTCTGGGAGATCGTCTTGGGAAACTGCTGTTCAAGATGTCGGTGGAGATGTCCATGATGATGCACCTTATGGCACACGACACTGACGCCACTCTGGATGAACTGGAGCAACTGCGCGGCCGATGTGTAAAGGATGTGATGCGTACCCATGGCATGATTAGTTTCAAGGAGATCTTCCGATTCCAAAAGAGGTTGTAAGTCATGCCGAAACTGGTGCAGAAGTGTGGTTACATCCGCGCAGGCAGTGCGGCGAAATACATGAAGTACATTGCCACTCGAGAGGGTGTGGAGAAACTGCATGGCCGCGGCCCTGTCACACAACCACAGAAAGAAATCATTGAGAAACTGCTCAAGGACTTTCCGGACACCAAGGAACTGTTCGAGTACAGTGACTACTGCGCCTGTCCTTCCTTTGGCAAAGCCTCCGAGTTTATCACCATGGCACTGGATTCCAACGTTCACACTATGGAGACTGGAGATGGCTATCTCAAATACATCGCCACCCGTCCTCGCGTGGAGAAACGTGGCGATCATGGACTGTTCAGTGACTCATATGATGTATCGCTCAAAGATACAATGGCTGAAGTAGCGAAACACGAAGGGCCTGTCTGGACGGTCATTCTTTCTCTGCGGCGTGAAGATGCGTCAGCTCTTGGATACGACAGTGCTGAGAGTTGGCGCACTCTTCTCTTGCAGCATAAGACTCGGCTGGCACAGGCTATGAAGATCCCAGTGGATGACTTCCGATGGTGTGCGGCCTTTCACGATGAAGGGTACCACCCACATGTACACATGATGGTGTGGTCCGCAGATGAAAAACATGGTTACCTGAACAAAGCGGGTATTGCGGCTATGCGATCTGCGCTCACCAATACGATCTTCCGGGATGAGATGCACAATCTCTATGTGAAAAAGGATCTGGCCTATGAGGATCTGGTAAACCAGTCCCGCTCCGCAATGACGGAGTTTATCTCTCGAATGGAAACCTCTGCGTTAGAGAGTGATTCGCTAGCCGAGAAAATGGTGGAGTTGGCCAATGCCCTGGGCAGCGTAAAAGGGAAAAAGCAGTATGGATACCTGCCCAAAAGAGTAAAGGAACTGGTAGATGCGATTACCGATGAGTTGGCACTGCAGCCGGATGTGGCTGCCTGTTATCAGGTCTGGAATGACCTGCGCGATGAGTTGGAAAGGTACTACAAGGATAAACCACGCATCCATAATCCTCTCTCCAAGCAAAAGGAATTCAAGGCAATCAAAAATTCCATTATCCGTGAGGCTGAACATCTTCGTTTGGAGCTGGAACAACAGGAGATCAATTCCGCCAGCCCGGAGCAGAAGAAAGAGTCAGAAAAAGATGAACCAACCGCATCACCGGAAAAGACGGATACCGCTCAACAGCAATATAAGTCACAGCCAATGAACCATCACAACCCGGCAGTAATGGTGACAGTGACTCGACTGCTCTATCATATGGGACGGATTTTTCGAGATAATGGAATGGCGCCTGCCAGTCCGTTGGGCCTTCGAATGGATTCCAAGCGCAGGAAAAAGTTGATGGCTAAGCGACTTGCCCTTGGTCATAAGGCGGATGATCATGAGGAACAGAACTGGCAGAATGGTCCGTCGATGTAAAGGAAAGGAGGTACTATGGCACAGTAGCCTACCCTCTAAAGACTTGGCAAAGGTGATCCGGGATATTGAGCTTCTGGCGTAATATGCTCCCGACTTACATGAGCCCTATACAAAACATATTGATGGGCCGATTTGGGAGCTGCGCTCGAAATTTTCCAGCAACATCTATCGTATCTTCTATTTCATCTGGGATGGGAATAAGCTGGTACTGCTTCACGGCTTTACGAAGAAACCCCAAAAAACACCGCCGGCTGAAATTGCGATTGCAAAGAAGCGATGGAGGATTATCAAAGCCGGACACAATAAATATGCCCAACACAAAAAGGAGGCCGCATCATAAATGGAAGCTTCATATTGTCACCATTGTTATGTCATGATGGAGCCTTTTGATGTTCAACCTTTATATTTGATATGTAGTATAACTCAGATGAGACGGGATAGCATTTACCGGTATAATGAAAGATTGTAAAATTAGTTCCTTCTCCACTCCCAAAAGATTGCTGAACACGAGATGAATTATATGTGATTTTGTCAAAACCAATATTCTTTATTAATTCACAAATATATTGGTATAACAAACAGTCGTTTTTTTCGTGAAAAGGGGTTTGAAAAACATCAGTTAAGTCTAAGACAAACTGCTGAAACCATTTTGTGTCGCTATATCAAAGATAAGGGCCTTTGAAAATCCGCAGATAATCAAAGACCCTTGTTTCTCACTTTTGAGAGAAGAGATCGTTGACGAAAGCATATGCCGCCTCGAAGGCATACCACTTGCCTTGTCAGGCCTCGTTCAGATGCCAGCAGGGACTGAACGTGTCACGGCGTACATTTAACTTTGATCCCGCAGCATTCCCAATGTTCTATGGAATCAATAGTTGTCACTGTGAATTTCAAAGAAGCTCTTGGAGTACAGGCAGGTGGGACACACCTCCGGGGCGGCAGTGCCCACTACAATGTGACCGCAGTTGCGGCACTCCCACACCTTGACCTCGCTCTTTTCAAAGACCTGAGCCGTCTCCACATTGTGCAGCAGGGCACGATAGCGCTCCTCGTGGCGCTTCTCGATGGCGGCTACCAAACGGAACTTGGCGGCAAGCTCCGGGAACCCCTCCTCTTCGGCGGTTTTGGCAAAGCCGTCGTACATATCGGTCCACTCGTAGTTTTCACCCTCAGCGGCGTGGAGCAGGTTCTCGGCAGTGCTTCCCACACCATGCAGCTCCTCAAACCACAGCTTTGCATGGGCCTTCTCGTTCTCGGCGGTCTTCAGGAACAGCTCTGCAATCTGCTCATAGCCCTCGTTCTGAGCCACGGAGGAGAAATAGGTGTACTTGTTCCGGGCCTGGGACTCTCCGGCAAAGGCCGCTTCCAGATTCTTCTCGGTCTGGGTGCCGGCGTACTTGTTCGTACTCTTGACGGGAGCTTCCTCGATCAGTTCAAAGGCGGAGGCGGGCTGCTTGCAGACGGGGCAGAACTCCGGGGCGCTGTCGCCTTCGTGAATATAGCCGCAGACTTTACATTTCCACTTCTTCATACTCTTTTTTTCTCCTTCTGATATGGGTTCATTACAAGGAATGCGTTCCAACAGTTCTTTTGCTGCCTCCACAGGGAAATCGGAGGCGGGCGGCGCGTCCACAAAATTCTGCAGCAGCTGATGGGCGTTAGCGCTCTGAGAAAGCATATACCCGGCCTCCCGGAGCAGGTCCTCATTGACCAGGCGGACGGATTTTTCCGCGGCTTTCATCAGACGGTACAGACCATCCTTGTCTGTCTGCTCCGCCAGCTGCCGGGCAATGTTCTCCTGATCTGCCTTATTTCCGGCCATATGGTTGGCTTCAGTCACCACATTCTGAGCTTTCTTCTGCTGGGGCGGATATTCCGTAGGGACCATGGAGATGGCGCCGCTGGGACAGGCATCAGCACATATGCCGCAGCCCAGACATTTGTCCACATCAATGATGCTGTTCTCCGTGTCGGTTGCGCCGGTAGGACATACATACAGGCACAGACAGTCCTTGGTGCATAACCGCAGATTCCGTACTGCAACTTGCTTCATGGTTTAGCCTCTCCCTTCTATTTTTTCAAATTTCCATGCCGGCACCTTGCAGACCGGGCAGAGCTGGGGAGCACTGTCACCCACATAGATAAATCCGCAGACCGTGCAGACCCACACTTGGGTGTCTTTCAAAAAGGCCTCCCCATCCTTTTGGTAGCGGTTCAGCAGAGACTCCAGCATCCGGGTGACCTTTTCTCCCCAGACACAGATCCGCTGGGTTCCCCGGTCACCGGCGGCCACGGCTGCGCCATTCAACCCGGGATAGCCCTCACTGAGATCCTGCCGGATCAGCTCCAACAGCTTGTCCAGGCTGGGATCGGCCACCGGAGACTGGGCAGCGGACAGATAGTCCGCAATCTCCCGGAACAGGGCGGCCTCCCGCTCTTTATACTGCTTTTCACAGCCCCGAGCCAGGTTGGAGCAGACGGCAGACAACTCCCCGGCGGACAGCTGTCTCATCTCGTCCATCTGATGGATGGGGGCTGGCTGTGTTTTGGTCTCAACGGAGGACTGCTGGGGGGCGAAAGCGCTCTTGTCGGCACCGCACAGGGGACACACCCAGCTCTCCGGCAGTGTTTCAAAGACAGTGCCCTCCTTTGCCTCATCATAGATGTAACCGCAGATTCCACAGACCCATTTTTTCACAGAATCTCCTCCCTTCTGATGGATCAGTTCGTTTCGATCCTGGTAGGTGGTGTGAAGCATCTGTTCGGCCAGCGGGCTGAGGGGCTGTCCGTAGAAGGCTTCGTAGACCTCTTTGATTTCAGGATTTTCATGGCTGGTACGAAGGGTCATGGCGCCGTCCCGCTGATAGAGCGCGGCAATGCGGCTCTTGCGGACCTCGTCGGCATTTTTCATGAGATTCTTTGGCTGTCCGCCGCCGCCAATGCAGCCGCCGGGGCAGGCCATGACCTCCACAAAATGGTACTGCTTTCCGCTTTCCTCCATCCGCCGGAGGAAGGCGCGGGCATTGGCGGTGCCGTAAACCACGGCCACTTGCAGCGTCAGCTCCCCAATTTCCACCTGGGCCTCCCGCACCCCATCATAGCCCCGAACCGGGCTGAGGTGAAGCAAAGACTCCGGAGCGCGCTGACCGGAGAGATACTCATAGGCTGTGCGCAAAGCGGCCTCCATTACCCCACCGGTGTTGCCGAAGATGACGCCCGCACCGGAGGCCTTGCCCATCAGGGAATCGTAGGCAGAATCCTCCAGGGCGTCCCAGTCAATTTCCATAGCCTTGGCCCACCGGGCCAGCTCCCTCGTGGTGATGACTTGGTCGGTGTCCCGTATTCCCTCCACACCGTGGTAGTCAGCGGCGGCGTGCAGCTCCTCCCGCCGGATTTCAAACTTTTTGGCGGTGCAGGGGGTCAGAGCCACATGGACGATCTGCCCGGAGTCCAGCCCCATCTTTTGGGCAAAGTAGGTCTTCACCGTAGGCCCCTGCATCCCGATGGGGCTTTTGGCAGTGGACAGGTGCGGCAGCAGTTCGGGGAAATAAATCTCAGCGAAATGCACCCAGCCGGGACAGCAGCTGGTAAACTGGGGCAGAGGCCGATCCTGTTCCGTAATGCGGCGGATCAGCTCGCTGGCCTCCTCCACAATGGTCAGGTCTGCGGCAAAGTTGGTGTCCAGCACATAGTCTACCCCCAGAGCCCGGAGTAAAGCCACCATTTTTCCCTCCACAAAGGCGCCGGGCTCCAGACCGAACTCTTCGCCAAGCGAGGCACGGACGGCGGGGGACGTGCTGACCACCACCACCTTGTCTGGGTCGGCAATGGCCTTTTGCACCTGGGAGGTTTCATCCCGCTCGGTGATGCTGTCCACTGGGCAGACATTGGCACACTGACCACAGTAGATGCAGATAGCCTTTCCTCCGGTTTGTTCCAGCGTGTAAGTGCCGTGTACCCCCATCAGGTTGGTACAGGCCTCTTTGCACATACCACAGCGAATACACTTTTCTTCCCAACGAACAATACTTGGATTATCATTCTCGATGGGGACACGAATCGATAAAGGCAAATGGTTCAGTTTCCTCACATTCCTTTCTTTCCAATTTTCTTTCTGCAGTCCTCACATAGATACGTCAATTTCAGATCATAGGACAAAATAGAGATCCCCGCCTTTTGCTCCAGCTGCGCGGTCAGATCTCCCAGGTCAATGTCCAGCAGTTTGCCGCAGCTTTTGCACACCAGATGGTCGTGGCGCTGGATCCGGTCGTACCGGTCCGGCATTCCCTCTACCGACACCTTGCGGATCAGGCCATCCTCCCACAGCCGATTGAGGTTGTTGTATACAGAGGCCAGCACAACCGAGGGATAGGTTCGACGAAGCACGTAAAAAATTTCCTCAGCCGTCATATGACTGTGAGAGGAACTCACAATCTCTAAAATTTTCTTTCCATACTTCGTCATAGCACCCAACACCAATTTAGAATGATTCTAAAAATATTATATTGGTTTTTGAAGTTCCGTCAAGCGGCAAATCCTCCAAAATAGGCAGGTCTATTTTGGACAGAAAACTGACCCAGAAGACACAGCAGGAACAGTTGGGGCTTCTCCTTACACTCGCAGCAATGAAATTATAGCTGTCACCGCAGTATCCGTGTGCTCCGACGCTGTCTGTGATCAAATATATGGTCAAAAAGCCCTTCTTAACCAGGTACGGCATCCGCTGCCGCCTGTCCAGAAGGGCTCTTTTTCATGTTCAGGTTTGGGGCATTGTACCTATGCAGAGGCCGTGGGAGATATCTGCAAAGAAGTCATTGCCTTTGCTAATACAAAAGACGGCACGCTGTATATTGGCGTCAGCAACGATGGAAATGCCTCGGGGATCAAAAACGCCGACCAAGTCATTTTGCATCTAAACAAGTGGTATGGCGGTGTGGATTTTCTTGCTTTTGGTAGAAAAGATACAGATGTACTTCGGTTCAAAAACCGGATATGACAGGCAAGTTCTATCTCTTTCCGGCAATACAGAATGCGGACAGCTTGTCATGGAAGATGTTTCTATGTAGAGGGCGTGTTTGGAATATTTCCGTGTTTGGGATTGCAAGAAATGGAGAAAAAGGGTAGAGAAAAACCGATGCTTTTTGCTGGTGTTTGATGCTCTTTCGCTCTGTTTGGCAGTGTTTGGTCCGGCGTGTGGGGTTCGAATGTCTGGGAATGCAGTCCCAAAGCAAGCGCGCTACCAACTGCGCTACACCCAGATATCCTCAGTATTATAGCAGGAGTTCGGATATCTGTCCAGCCCATTGGTAATGTTACAGGTAGAATATTTGAGGGTATTCATGATCTGCCCACCTCTACCTGACTCTACGCAACCATATCCTTATAGATGGCTACATTTTACTGAATTGTTGAGCCTTCATGGTTGACATAGGAGAGAATTACAGAAGGCCTTGAAAGCAGTCTCCTTTTATATCGGCAATGTCATCCAGCGGAATCTTTTTCCCATCTGTCATCACCAGAAGACGCTCATAGAGGTCAACCCGTTTTAGGTTTCCGATAAGGATGGCATAGGAACCACCAGGCTTTTTCTCGTCTGGAATAAAGAAGGTAACGCTTATCTCCGGTCTATCAGCGATTATCTCTTGGAGATACTGCAGCTTTCTGTCCAGCAGATCTTGGCCTTCATCTCCAAGCTCCACCCTATTATCTGTCAGGCGCCCAGCTTCTTTGACGGCATCATCATAACCACTGAGAGCAGCAAAAGGAGAGAACTGTGCAGCTCGATCCAACATAGACATCTGTGGCCTTGTCTCATTCATCAATGGAATATACGATGATATCTTCTGGAGCAATGTATTTCAGATAGATGCTGTAGATGCGTGTGCTGTACTCCATGTAGTAAGCCATACGCGGTGGCGCAATCAGATAGTCAATCTCCAGTCCCAGTGTAGCATTTAATTCAGAGAGAAGGCAAGACTTTCCAGAAAAACGGTGCCCAGGCGCATCGTGAAGCCGACCGCGGTTGGCCTCCTTCACCTGCTGGACCACCTCAAACAGCCGAGCGCGACCAGAGATCCCATATGCCTTTAAGGACGGCGTAACAGCAAGGCAAATGGTCTTATCGGTACGGCTCTCGTCGGCAACCACCAAGTTGGTGTCCAGAGGATCGAGACCTCTCTCCCGGCACTCGACGGAGGCATAGAAGCTCTTTAGGTCAATTGCGATATAAGACCTTTGCTTCATGCTAAGATCGCCTCCTCTAGATTCTCACTATTTAACGCCAAAACAATCCTAGATAGGGGATGTAATATTATTTCTCAAGTTCGTATTCCTCAATAATACCGTAGTCGATCAGAATGTTTTTGTCCGCATGAGTGGGATAAACAATACCTGTCATCTCATAGTCGTATCTCCGCACACGACGAAATTCCTTAACTGGCTCCGGGGCAAAAGCTGCGGTTTCATAATTCGCATATTCAGGCGTTCCCGCCAGATCATCGGATACCGCACGAATTAGGGCATCTGTAACTGCCTCCAGATTCATGCCATACTCCACGGCAACCAGCTCATGCCTACGGATGTCTTTATCTAAATTTCCAAAAGAACGGTACAACTTGTATTTCATGGAGAAATCCTTCCTAGTAGCACTACTGCTACTGCCGCAAAAAATCACTTCTATGATTCACCGGACGTAAATCGTATCCGAGTTCCGTCAGGTGTGCTATTTTTAAGGCGACCAGGTTAATGTCTGTATCCATTGCCCTTGCGATTTGCTCAGCAGAATAGTGATAGGTATAGATATAGTCCAGCAGCTCCTCATTGTCTATCATAATTTCGGCAGCAACAATGTTTGCCTCATATTCTGGCCGCGTGGTCATGTCATAAAGCATAAATTCGTGCAGACTGTTTGCCTGCGCCAGCTTCCGATGGAGCTGATCGTGTCCAAGCTCATGGGCACAGACAATGCGGAGCATTCTATCACCCAGATCCTTATTCAAAAAAATAAAGCGATTTCGTTTGATGACGCGGTACATTCCCTTCAGAGAGCCAAAATCCTCACATAGAAGAACAGAAATCCCCAACTCTCTTGCAATCTGGAAAGGATCGCGTGTTCCGAAGCGCCGCACCAGGGATGCGCCGACTTTGGAGAGCATTTTACTGGTCATGAAGCCCACCTCCGTCTTGCGGATATTCATCATTATTATCTCACAGCATAGGTCCCACAGATTGGACTTACTCCTCCTGCTGGCGATATTTTTTTGGCGTAAATTTCTTATTCCGCTCCTTGGCCATCCAATAGGCATCGTTGAGGGCACGCATCGCACCCTCAAGTGCATCTTCAGAAAGTTGGCCGCCGGCAAACAAGCCAGTCACCTCACTGACCAACTCATCGATGTCCCGCGCCGCTTTTGCACCGCCCTTCTGATATGCTTCCACCGAATAGATATCCGGACTGGTGAGAAGGTAATCTGCAGTTGTACCAAGGACGGTAGCTAAATCACCAATCACCTTCATGTTGCCAGGTTTCCTGGAACCCATCTCATAATTCTGAATCGTCCGCGTTGTTACAGAAACTTTTTCTGCAAGTTCTGCCTGTGTTAAACCAGCCTCAAGCCGTTTTTCTTTCAGACGTTCTTTAAACCCCATAAAGGCACCTCTTTCTATTTCTCTGCCATTAGGACGAACACTTTTTCGCAATTCGGGATTGACACGAAAATTTGTTCTGGATATAATGGAAATGCAACACGAAACTCTGTTCGCATTTAGATGTTAACACACGAACAGAGTTTTTGTCAATCTAAAACACGAAAAAATGTTCGTACATCCGGAAAGAAAACGGAGGATATTGTAATGGAGGTACAATGCAGAAAAGAGTATGTCTCTGTCAATCTTGATGTAGACCAAAACGGTGTGGTTCATCCCCGGTTCATCCGCTGGACAAATGGTCGTATCTATCAAATTGACCGGCTGAAGTACAAGTGCAGAGCCGCTTCTTCCCGGGTGAGCGGAGGTGGAATCCGATATACTGTCATGATCCACGGTAAAGAAACCTTCCTGTTCAGCGAAGGAAACAAATGGTTCGTGGAAGCAAAGGAGGCAAGTCAATGATTCTTTCTCTACGCCAAATAGAGGATATCGGTGCAGCTGTAATTCAGGACTTCAACAAGTTCTTCTACTGCGGCAGCAATGCCCTAAGGAATAATAAAGTTCGCGCAACACCCATCGACCAGTTCGCTCGCGAGTACCTGGGGTTAAGCGTTCGATTTGCCCGATTGTCCGCAGATGGGTGTATCTGCGGTCTGACCAGTTATGCTGATGCCGAATACATCATTGAGGAAATGGGAGTAGTTCGTACCATCGAACTCAAACAAAATCAAATTCTTCTGGATTCCAGCTTTCTGGAGGCCGGCAAGGTCAAAAAGTTGTGCGGCAAGCGCCGCTTTACCTTGGCGCATGAGTGCGCACATCAAATCCTGTTTCAGATGGAGTCCGAGGAGTCCCAGCAAAAGTGCCGTGGATTCTACTCGGATCGGCGATCCTACTCCCTACGAGACCTAAAGAGCAGAGAGGACTGGAACGAGTGGCAGGCCAATGCCTTGGGGGCCGCCCTGCTCATGCCCCAGGCAGAGATAAATCGGGCCATGCGGTTTTTCGCTCAAAATCGCACACTGATAAGCTATGAAGGGAGGTTTTCATATGCGGACAAGTTGGTACTTTCACTTCTCTGTCATGCACTTGGCGTGTCCAAGTCTGCCGCCGTGATTCGTCTCCGGCAGCTTGGGTATCTACAAGAGCGTCCGTATGTAGAGTTTGTTGATCCACTGGAGGTGTGGGCATGAGTAAAAATATTCGCATTACAGAGCCTTCCGCAGAAATGTTGAGCAAAATTATCCGGGCACGGGAGGCAATTGCGGCGCAAAAACCGCGATATATCAAATGTCCGTACTGCCAACATAACTCTATCGTCGTATATGAGGACACAAGAGGTCATGTCGAAACAAAGTGCAAAAAGTGCGGAAAGATCACCGTCTTCGATGTTTTGAGCATGAGAAAAATCGTATTTTGCCTTCGTTAGAGGGAGAACGAAATAAAAACTGAATCACATAGCTGAGCTGTGGAGCCGCCTGATAGGTGAAGTCATCCTGATGCCGCATGGACTGAGTCGAAAGACTCTGTTTATCGGCATGGACAGAACGACCACCGTCATGCGGCTCTATTGTTGTCTTGCCTTCCCGCGGCCTCATGCCAGCGGAAAGGACAAGACAATGAGTATCCCGAGGACCCCAGTTGAATTCGATTACGATCTATGGACCACAGCAGAAGGAAAATGCATGGTTCGGATCAAGGCTACCGGTGAGATAACAGAGGTGGAACGCTCCGTCATGCAGGTTCTACGTTCAGAGGAGAAGCGACTCCGGCGCACCTTATCTCCGGAGCAGGGACAATCTAGAGAAGGGAAAGCTGCTCCAACGGTTCTCTCTCTGGATTTGCTTCCCGAAAATGTGACAGACTCTATCTGGTTAGCCGACACCAGAGATTATACGGAAGAAATAGCCACAAAAATGCTGGAGAGAATTCTGCGCGAGAGCCTTACCCCTACCCAATATCGTATTTATCAAGCCTGCATCTTAAACGGGATCAGTTACAAAGCTTATGCCGACCAAATGGGTGTTAGCTATCAGAGCGTCCAGAATGCAATTCGCCTCATTCAAAAAAAGCCAAAAATATTTTTGACTAATGGTTGTGGTTTTCTTAAACGATGTCCGTTGAAAAGTGAAGGGGTTGTGAAGACGCCTTCATTGCACCTTTTCAACTGAATATCCGGCAGCTAAATAACATCAGCAATGAGCGAGCGATGCGGACAGAGCGCGATGACCACCTGTAGAAGAAAAGCGGACGAAAGGCGCCTTTCTCTTCTATCAATGACGGCCTATAAGGTGCCCAGCGGGTCCTCTGATCCAAAAGCAGGTTTGGCAGCCTGTTTCGCCACGACCTCATCTGCCTATAATGGTACCCCTGTCCAGCCACAGTTTCAAGCAATGGGGACAGCTCGGAGAGATCCTCGGAGGGGTTAGATTCCCGGAGTGCGGTGCCCACCGCAGTTTAGCTGACCGCCCTGCCTGGGGAAGTAGTGTCGAATACAGGCAACAAAAAGACATTCAAATGTCTTGATATCAGAAGCAATGGGGGTCGCCCATCATGTAGTAGGAAAGCCGAGGCTTCCACAACCAAAGCGGGTGACCCCTATTTTTGTGGTATCAATTCATATTCATCATTGGGAGGGATCGTACCATGATCACTATGTCGCAGACCAAGAGTGCCAATTATCTGTTTATCGTAGCCGTGCTGAAGTCGATGCGAGAAGGTGGCGTGATTACTCTGGCCGAGTACGAGCGAGCAAAGCGCTACTACCAGAAACTCACCGGCTCCGATCTCGTCATTGCAGATTATGAGGTTAGAGTCAAACCGCCCAAAATGATGCAGACAAGGCATCGTGTCATGTTGACTATGTAGATTTTGACATTCCAACGGTTCTTTCAATAGACTTTGTCTTGTCGTTGAATATAATGTTGCTTGAGCCGGAAAAGTGGATTGTACCAAAATGTAGTACGATCCAAAATTCAGTCAGAAATGGGATTCTGCTGATGCCGCAGGTCAAACTCATCTCGCCCATCACCAGGCAGGAAATCCGCAAAGTTCGAGTCGCCGCCTATTGCCGAGTATCTTCCAATTCGGCTGATCAGCAGAACTCCTACGCCAACCAGATCCGGGTCTATACCAGCCTCATTCAGAGGAAAAAAGAGTGGGAACTGGTGGAGATATTCGCTGACGAAGGGCTCTCTGGCATGAACGCACAGAACCGCACCGAATTCCAGCGAATGATCAAGATGTGCGAACAGCACCAAATCGACCTGATCGTCACCAAATCCGTCTCCCGCTTCGCCCGAAACGCCAAGGAGTCTCTGGAATATGTCCGGAAGCTGAAATTGCTCGGCGTAGGGGTGCAGTTTGAGAAAGAGGGAATCTACACTCTGGCCCTCGGAGATGAGATGCTGCTCAATACCTTCTCTGCCATCGCACAGGAGGAGTCTAAGGCAATTTCCCAGAACCAGCGGCTTTCCATCGTGAAGCGGATGCAGTCTGGGGAATATGTGGACAGCAACGCTCCTTACGGCTTCCGGCTGGTGGATAAGGCGCTGGTGGTCTATGAACCGGAGGCGGCCATCGTCCGCATGATGTTCGAAAACTACCTGAGCGGCCAGTCTACATCGGAGATCGCCCGGGATCTCAACAGCCGCGGCATCAAAACCAAAACCGGGAAATCCACCTGGCGCTCCACCAAGGTGGCATACATCCTTGGAAATGAGCGGTATTGCGGCGATTGCAAATATCAGAAAACCTACCGCGACACCACAGTCCCCTTCAAACAGTCCCAAAATCGAGGCCAGGAGGATATGTTCTACGCCTCCATGACCCACGCTCCTCTTATTGACCGAGATACCTTTGACAAGGTCCAGCTCCTCTTGAAAAAGCGTCAGGATGTCTTTGGAAAATCCACAACGCAAAATATCTACCCTCTTACGAGCCGCATTCAGTGTTCTGAGTGCGGCTCGTATTTTCGCAGGAGGCAGGTTTCCGGGGCAGTAAAGTGGGGATGCTCCAAACACATTCAGGATCGTACCCAGTGCAGCTCAAACTACTACAGCGAGGAGAGAATCTACGATGCCTTCGTCGCCATGGTCAATAAGCTTCGGTTCTCTGAATACGACATCATGGGTCAGACGCTACTCCGTCTGGAATCCGCCGAGCTGAAGCGAAAGCAGAAAAACACGGCCGCAAGGGAGCTCAGCCGGAACATTGCAGATCTGAACGCCAAGTTGGTGATGGTGGAGCAGCTCCATGCAAAGGGATACCTCAAAGATGAGGTCCACAAAGCTCAGGTGCGGGAGATTAACGACCAACTGCGCCAGCTCAAGCGGGAGCGCCAATGTGAATTCTCCTCGGGCATTACCCATATGATAGAGGAACTGACGCGGCTGAAAAAGCTGCTGGAAGAGCTCGAGGAACCACTGGACCGCTTCGATGAGAAGCTGTTTACTGAGATCGTTCAGGCCATCAGTATCAGCCGCCGAGATGAAATGACAGTCACCCTCATCGGCGGGCTGAGATTCACAGAAATGCTCTGACAGAGAGGAACCTCGCCATGAAGAAGATACGCTATATCCCATACGGTTACACCATGAGAAATGGAAGGACCGTCATCGCACAGGATGAAGCTGCGGTCATCCGCGAGATATTCAGCGCCTACATCAACGGCGCATCCCTCCAAAGTATTGCCGAGCTGCTGACTGAGAGGAAGATCCCCTACAGTGAGAGAACGGATGTGTGGGATAAAGCTCGTATCGCACGAATCATCGGAAACGCCAAATACATTGGCGATGGGGAATATGACCCGATCATTGAGGAAGATCAGTATGAGGAAGCGGCTGCCGTGAAAACAGCCCGCCAGTGGAACACCTTCGAAAAAAATCTGGAGGGGATCGACCTGCTTCGGGATCTGGTCCGATGTGCGGAGTGCGGCGCCCCTATGCGGCGAAGGGTGAGCAGCAAGCACCAGATTCGGGAGAGTTGGGATTGCACCAATCCTGATTGCGGTCAGCGCATCCGGATCTCCGATCCACACCTGTTGGAAAAGGTGACAATCCTGATGAACCGCATCATCGCCAATAGCTATCTGCTTATCCCCCGCCCCAAAAAGCGAAAAGAGCTGTCGGCGGAAGCCCAGCGAATCAACCGGGAAATTGATGCCGAGCTGGAGCGGGATGACCCCAGCGATGCGCTGATTATCGTCAAAACAATTGAAATGGCAGAGCGGCTCTATGCTGAGAGCGATACCCATCTGCAGATCGCCGCATCCATCGCCCGAAAGCGGGTAAGTCTGATGACTCCCCAGGAGGAATTCAGCCCGGCTTACTTTAGTGACATCGCTGCCTACCTGACGCTTGGCAGCGGAGGAAAGGTGATCCTACATACCAAGACCGATGTCGAGATCGGAGATGAAGAAAATGAATGTAACCAAGATACCCAAGAAAACAATATCGGTTATTGAGCCAAAACGCTCTCTGATCGTCAACAGGGAGCAGTATCATCAGCGGCGGGTTGCTGCCTACTGCCGGGTATCCACCGGCAGCGAGGAGCAGCTCACATCCTAATACCAACCAGAAAAAGGTATATACCGAGATGATTGCCGCTAAGCCCGAATGGGAGTTCGCCGGACTCTACGCAGATGTGGGCATCTCCGGGACACGTGCAGATAAGCGCCCCCAGTTCCAGAAGATGATCAACGACTGCTTGTCTGGGAAAATCGACTATATTATCACGAAATCCGTTTCCCGCTTCGCCCGTAATACAGTGGA
Organism: Flintibacter porci; assembly: GCF_041925195.1. Taxonomy (NCBI): domain Bacteria; kingdom Bacillati; phylum Bacillota; class Clostridia; order Eubacteriales; genus Flintibacter; species Flintibacter porci. Next base: position 10,813 of record NZ_JBHEVB010000024.1, on the reverse strand, counting down.
CTGCCTGGACCATGTCCGAATGCTCAGGGCAAGAGGGATTGGCATCTACTTCGAGGAGCAAAATATAGACACACTGCAAATCGACAGCGAACTCTATCTGGTCATCTACGCAGGTTTCGCACAGTCCGAATCCGAAAGCATCAGCAAGAATGTCACCTGGACTTTTCGTAAGCGATTTCAGGAGGGCAAGCCCATATTCAACTATAAGTGCCTCCTGGGATACCGCAAGGGTGCAGACGGAGAACCGGAGATCGTCCCGGAGGAGGCATCCATCGTGGAGAGGATCTTCAATATGTACCTGTCAGGTGAAACCATCAACCGGATCTCAACCAAACCCAGAGAAGAAAATCTCCAGATACCAGGAAAACGATTTTCCTTCTCTGCGAGCATGATTAAGGGTATTCTCCGGAATGAACGATACTGCGGGGACAGCATCCTTCAAAAGACGGTCACAATTGACTGTATTGGCAAGGTTCGCCGCAAAAACACGGGTGAGGCACCCATGTACTATGTACAGAATAGCCATGTTGGTATCATCAGCCGAGAGTTCTTTCACAAAACGCAGGAAGAACTCGCCAGGCGGATGAGCCGGGAGCCAAATTCCACCAAAACGGCTACCACAGCTACCGGAAAATACTCCCGGTACGCACTATCCAATGTGATGATCTGCGCCGAATGCGGAAGTCGATATAAGCGCGTGACCTGGACATCCCGAGGAAAAAAGCGAGTTGTCTGGCGCTGCATCAGCCGCTTAGACTATGGAAAGTGCTACTGCAAAACCTCGCTCACGGTAGATGAGACCGCCCTCCACGCCGCTATTGTTCGGGCAATCAACCGATTCAACGAGGAAGACGAGTCCACTTATATGGCACTCATGCGGGCAACCATTGGTGAAGCAATCGGTCTAACCGGAGGCACAGATGAGATCGACTTGCTCCGGCGGAAAATAGATGGGCTGAATCGGAAAATGGTATCTCTTATCAATGAGAGTGTAGAAAGCGGGGAGGGTATCGAGAGTCACGAAGCTGAATTCAAGGAACTTTCCGATACCATTGAACTCCTGCAAGGACGGATTCAGAAACTCGAAGAAGCACTTGTTTCCGATCAGGTGAATGACAGCCGAATCTTTAAACTACAGCAGATCATCGCCGACCGAGCATCCAAAAAGATGGAGTACGACGATACCATCGTCCACCAAATGATTGAGTGTGTGAAGGTGTATCCCGACGGGAGACTGGACATTATCTTCGGAGGAGGGTACCTTATCGAAGAACGCCCGGAAAAAGAAAGTTGATAACTTCAAATATAATTGACATAATCGCAAAAATAATATAATATAATTTATGTTAGGAGGCGATTGTGCATGGCAAAAAAAGCCGCGGTCATCATGCCGCAAACACGGGAGATCCTGGCACAGATGGGTGAGCAGATCCGCCTGGCCCGCCTGCGCAGGAAGTTGAGCCTGGAATTGGTAGCAGAGCGTGCCGGGATCAGCCGAGCCACTCTTATATCCATTGAGAAAGGCACCCCTACGGTATCCATCGGCTTCTATGCCGCTGTGTTGCACGCATTAAACAATATGGACAGCGACCTGCTGCTTATTGCAAAAGATGATGAATTCGGCAGGAAACTGCAAGATCTGGCGCTGCCCACCAGACGGCGGGCACCCAAGAAAGGAGAGTAGCCCATGGCGCAGGACGAAAAGACCATCTATGTATATGAAAATTGGCGTGGAGAGGCACCCACTCTGCTGGGGCGGCTGCGCTGCGGCTTCGTCCGCGGACAGGAGACCTTTTCCTTTGAGTATGATCCGGCCTGGCTGTCATCCGCCGAGAGTTCCTTCTCTCTGGACCCGGATCTGGCCCTCTACCGCGGGCGGCAGTATGTGCCGCTGAACAAACAGCTCTTTGGCCTGTTTTCCGACTCCTGCCCGGATCGCTGGGGACGCCTGCTGATGAGGCGCAAGGAGGCCATCGACGCTCGCAAAGAGGACCGCAAGCCCCGTAAGCTCACCGAGAGCGACTTCCTGTTGGGGGTCTACGATGAATCCCGTATGGGTGCGCTGCGGTTCAGCTTGGAAGAAGGGGGCGAATTTCTTTCGAACGATAAAGCATTTGCGACGCCTCCATGGGTAAACCTTCGGACGCTGGAAAACGCCTCTATCGCTTTCGAGAACGATGAGAGCGGCCTGAATGAAAAATGGCTGCGTGAGCTTCTGGCCCCTGGCTCCTCCTTGGGAGGCGCAAGGCCCAAAGCGACGGTGCAGGCCACGGATGGCGCCTTGTGGATCGCCAAGTTCCCTTCCAAGCATGATGAATATAACAGCGGCGCGTGGGAGAAGGTCGTCCATGACCTGGCACGGCTCTGCGGACTGGATGTTCCAGAATCCAAATTGGAGACGTTCTCCAAGACCGGCAGTACCTTTCTCGTCAAGCGATTTGACCGAACCGGCAGCCGTCGCATCCACTTCGCCTCCGCCATGACCCTGCTGGGCAAGACCGATGGAGCCTCTGCAGCGGACGGAAGCAGCTATCTGAATCTGGCGGCGTTCATCCGGGCCAACGGGGCATCACCCCGGCAGGATCTGGCCGAGCTGTGGAAGCGGATCGTGTTCAGCATGGCGGTATCCAATACTGACGACCACCTGCGCAACCATGGTTTCCTTCTGACACCCACCGGCTGGCGGCTGGCCCCTCTCTATGATGTGAACCCAGTCCCCTCGGGGGACCGGCTTTCCCTCAATGTGAGTGAGTATGATAACACCATTGACTTGGAACTGGCTCTGGAAGTAGCCGATTATTTCGGCCTTGCCCCGCAGAAAGCGGAACAGGCTGCAGAGGAGGTCTGCAAAACAGTATCCGGACACTGGGAACAGTTGGCCGGGCAGTATGGTCTCAGCCGAGGAGCGATAGAGTATATGCGCCCCGCCTTTTCCCTTCCATGATAAGATCACAAACGGACGATTCCTGGTGGAACCGTCCGTTTGCTTATTCTTTGGCGGCTCCCTCAAAAGAGTCCCCGCCCTCATACTCGTCCATGTCCGTATCAATGTCCAGTCCTTCATTGTTCCCCACATTCTTCTCGTAGAGCTTGGTCCATTTAAGCGGATATTTGCATTTGCGGTTATAGGCCAGAAGCATCGCCTCGGCATAGCCCATAGAACCGGGGCGTCGTTCCTTGGCTGTCCTCGAAAGCAGCTTGACCGACATTTCCCCCACTTTTTCCTTGAAGGTTTCATCTTTCAATGTGTCGCCAAAGGTGTATACCAATCTGGCGATTCCATTGAGCATATTGGCGGAAAGCGAATTCATATCGCCCTCCCAGGTGCCTACGCAGAGTCTGAGTGTTCGATCAAGTACATGGTAACCGAACCGCTCATATATATTTTCAAGCGTGGAGACAGCACAGACAACGCCATAGTTTCTGACCTGGCCAATGGAAAGAGAATAAGACTCTACCAGATCTTTGATCATAAGCTGCTCCTGATTCCCGGCTTCCACATTTGCCATAAACACTTCATAGGGACGGAGCGGTTTGACAAACTTCATCTGGTTGGCGAAGATATCTGCCTCGTGCTCGTAGTTCAGATCGTCGTATATCATGCACCAGACCGGAGTTTCACGAGAGCCAGAGGCCAGGGCGACGATCTCCACCGTGTGCTGGCCATTGAAGACATAGTTGACCCCATTTCGACGGCTTACCTTCACGGGGTTGATCTGATACAGATCAAAGTGTGCCGCAGCATTCAGCACATGCTGTTCGGAAATATTCCTCTGGTACTCCTGATTGGATACGAGGTTCTTGATGGGAATCTGTTCGAAGTGAACATTGGGAACAAACATACTATAATCTTCCATTAGGATTCCCCCTCAATTGCATTGAGCATTTCCTGGATTTTTCCTTCTAATTCAGTCAACGCCGCCAAGAGGTTTTGTCTGGCAGCAGGTGAGATTGCTTCCAAATGTGCCATGGACTTTGTCCGGTCGATGGAGCTCATCCAGGAGGGGATCGTAAGAGTAAGTCCAGCAACTTCCGCATCCGGGTCATAGGCGGGCATCGTCTTGATTGCCGGCTGCTCTGCCGCCGCTGTACCGGGCTTGGCAGAAGCGTCGGAATAAAGGCATCGTCTCGATTCACTGTAACGAGCGAAAGCATAGGGATTTTTTCCGATTTTTTTACTAAGTGCTTTCAATTCTTCGGGTTCCATTTCTGATAGAGCAACGATATTTTCGAAAGAAATCTTATATGCCCCGGAAAGAATGTGCGGAACAAGCTCAGGAGCATTTTGTTCAATGGTATCTAATGCTGCACTGTATTTCGCATATTTCTGTACGGTTGCGCCGGACACATGATACTTCCTTCCCAGCCGGGCTGCTGTTCGCCGGCCGCTCTCTTCATCTATTGGGCGGCCTCTCCCCACAGTAATGTTGGGCTTCGGACGGTACTGATTATAGCCATTCCTATTTCGCTGTACTTTCTTTTCCGCTTCATATTGTTTCCCAATCAGATATTTCCTGGTTTCTTCTGAGATGTTGCGGCGCCCAAGTTGGTTCGCACAGATCCAGGCGATGGCAGCATCTCTGCTTGGAAAATCCAGCTCCTTGACTCCATAAGGAATGCGCATTTTATTGCATATTTCATAGCGATCATGACCGTCGACGATGGTATCATTCCATGCGATGATATCTTCCCGGCATCCTTCCATGACCAGATTCAGCTCCAGTTGCCGGTATTCCTCCCGGCGAAGTGGACGAATCAAGTTTTTGAATTCCGGATCGATGTTAAGCTGCCTAAATGCTTTCTCTGTCATGTAGCCTCCTGCGTTCCAGCTGTTTGACGGTTTTGAGGGAAAAATATGCGACCCGGTTGACTTGATCGATCTCACCGGTCAGCTGGTAATTAAATCTCAGGTCAAAGCCACCCAGCAGTTCGGAAAAGTTTTTGATAAGGATCGTACTATAGAATTCTATAGACTGCTGGGATGTACTTGACATCCGAACCTTGTTTGCGGTCCCGCCTGAAATAGGTTTGTCCGATCCGAGAACGGCGATATACAGTTCTTCAGGGTTTACCAGGAATTGCACATACGCAGGATTCTTCAAGAGACGAATCGTTTGCCTGTGGATTCGAATCCGGTTTCGCGCAGGGTCCAGCGTTAAGTAAGCCTGCAATTGATTTTCATGATTCATGTCCTTGTCCTCCCAAAACGGACTTACTACCAGTATCAGAGGCAGCCTCGTCTGACTGCTCTGATGCAGCAGGAGCGATGTTATCGCGCAACCCATATACAGCATATCCTTCAAAAATGTCTACCTGCATAGATTTCTGGTGTTCCCGGAACGGGAGTCCAAACTGCGTCTTCCAGCCCTCCGGAAACACGGGAGTTCGAGAAGACTTGGGCTTCTGGCCGTCTTTTTGCACCCGCTGATACACTTCGGTCGCTGTGAGATCAAATGCGATGAGCCACTCATCCCTGGCATGGATTATCCGCCCGAGGAGCTTATATCGATAGTCCAGATTCCAGCCCATCAGTGAAAACACTTTGGCGAAAAAAATCTTGCAGGTGATCTGTTTCGGTTTGCGTCTGCCGGAGCCGTTGGTGCACCAGGCGCAGGCATCCCGATCTTCCGCCCGACAGGGACGGATCGCCAAGATCCTGCTCTCCTGATTGACCAATACCTGCACATAATCAACTTGTGGGAAGCGGTTCAGGCAGGCGGTATTTACATAAAATTTGTAATTGTTGAACGTTACAGACGGCTCATTAATATGGGCGAAGAACTCACGGCGTACCACTTGGTAGCCATCGTAGTTAAAGTCACCGGCCATCTCCAGAACCTCATCACTACTGCTGTTTGCGGGAGAAACTGCCGGTTCCGCTTTTTCTAATTCAGCAGACGGAACAATATCCAAATGCTCGTCCTCCAGGGAACGAAGCATTCCGGCGATTACGCCGCCGGTATTTTCCCGACTTTCTTCAAACATTTAGGATTCCTCCTTCCCGCGCTGACCGAGTTCCTGACAGATATAGTCACGCAGCACGTCAAATCCTGTCACGCGGAGTTTCTGTCCGGTTTCATACAACTGGCCCTCCATGCGGATTTTCCAGTCTTCCTCACTCTGATCGCAGACGGGCGGGAAAGACTGTTGGTGGAGGTAATATTGCTTGCCAAAAGAGCCGATCCACTCCTCCGGGACTGCCCGCACCCGTTTGCCGGAGACAGAAAGGGGCTGTACAGGCTCCTTTACCTGTTCCGTGCTTTTTGAACCGGAAAGCAGGTACGATTTAATAAACGCTTCCGCATCATTGACATCAAAAATATACGCAGATTCAGTTTCGGTTTGAAACAGCGCTCCGGCGATCCGGTATTTTAAATCCGGACTCCAGCCGAATAACTGAAAAAGCGTTTCTACATAGGCCGCACCGGCGATATCCCTGGGCTGATACTTTCCGTCTGACAGCTTGGAAAACACGACTGCGTTGCGGCTGCTTTTCGCCGCTGTACGGACGGCGAACTTCATCTCCACAGGGTTGACCAGCAGCTCCACATGGTTGTCTTTCCCAAAAGACCGAACACATGTGGTGCTGAACTTGATCCTCTTATCTTGAAACAGTACATAGGGACGGTGATAATTATCAAAGAATTCACTGCGGGCGATTTCAAAGCCTCTCATATCAAAATCTCCCGGAACCAATGTGATGCTCGAGGGCAGGGATGCATCCGCCTGCTGCTCATCGGGCGGATGGATACTGGCGGACGCTTGGTAATAATCCGCCGGCTTAAATCCAGCCCAGCGGGGATTGATGGTCACGAACCCTCTGAGCAGGCCGCTGTCGATCACCCGCAGCTCCGGGAGGATGGAGCGGTTGCCATACTTGGAGTTGTTCAGAAGATGCTGAACCGCAATGAAATCATCTCTGGAAACGATACCCTCGTGGTGGTTCCGGTAAAGGCTCTGGGGTCTGTCCCCCCGATTCTTTCTGGCCTTGTGGTTCAGATAGTTGGGGGTGAAGGTCTTCCGGGTCAGTACATCCCCGCAATGCCGCTCATTGCGAAGGACCTGGACAATGGAGTTGGATGTCCACTTGACATTCCCCAGATAGGTCTTCCTGCCCAGCTCGGTGAGCGCCGCCGCAATGTCGGAGGTGGAATATCCATACAGATACATATAGAAGATGAGTTTTACCGTGGGGGCTTCATCCGGGTTGACGACCAGGTTTCCATCTGCGTCGTGAGAATACCCCAGCAGCTTGGGCGTCAATGGCAGACCTCCGTCCAGCCGCATCCGCAAGGAGGTCTCCATGCTCCGGCTGCGGATGTGAGACTCCTCCTGAGCCATGGTGGCCTGAAACGAAAGCGCCATCTGGGAATCGTCTTTGAGGGAGAAGATACATTCGCTCTCAAAGAACACCCCGACAGGACTGGGCAGCTCCGCAAGCATTCGCACCATGCTGATACAGTCCACCACATTCCGGGCAAAGCGAGACACGCTTTTGGTAATGATCATATCGATTTTCCCGCTGCGGCAATCGGCGATCATGCTGTTGAACTCGTCCCGATGAGCCAGAGAAGTCCCGCTGATGCCCTCATCCGCATAGATTTTGACCAATGTCCAGTTGGGATGATGCACAACAAAATCTTCATAGTATTTCTTTTGCAGCTCATAGGAGGAAGTCTGCTGGACATTGTCTGTGGAGACACGGGCATACACGGCGACCCGCTGCCTTATATCATTGTCGTAATAGTCGATGGGCTTTTTAGCCGGAATGAATTCATAGTTCTCCGGGTCAACTTTTGTGTTGATACGCCGGCGGACCCGTTCTTTCCGTTCCGCAAGCTGTTTGCGTGTGGACTTGTCAATCATGCAGCATTTCCCTCCGGGGTTCGTCATCAGGGAGTATCTTCCAACCGGGATCTGGCAAAAAGTACGGGTCGTGTAGATCCTCCTGGTAATAGGAAGCCAGCGTATAAATATCCTCCGAAACGAAGTAAACGCCCACTGGCTTTGGGAGTGCTGCCAAGAGGCGCGTACAGAAAGAGAGCTCGGAGAGCTTCTTCGAGATATTGCTTGCTTTCTGGGTAATGATCAGATCGACCTTTTCCTCGTAGCAGTCTTGAAGGAGCCTTGACCACTCCGGGGCGCTCTCCATATTGGGCGCAGTGCTGCCCTCGTCCACATAGAAACCGACAAACTTCCAGTTTGGGCAGAGAGCCAGTGTATCAAGAAATTGCTTTTTATGAGCTGAGAGATAGTCCTCATAGCGGGTCTGGTTGAAGTAGCGGATGTATACCGCCACACGGTAATGTGTTTTGGGAAGCGGGCGTTCCCGCTTGATTTCCTTTAACCAGGCACGATGTTCCGCTAAAAGGGTGTTTCGTTCCGTCTCCCTCTCCAGCAGGAAATCAAATGAGGGCATAACTTCCTGCTCTGACTCTCTATTTTGAACGGCCAGATCTGACATATTTGCTCCCCCTGTGTTATTTCTCTTCCAGGCCATTATATAATCTGCAGACTAATAACAAAATCGACCAGAAGTCAACACCTTGACTTCTGGTCGATAGATGAGAAAAAAAGAAGCGAGCCGGCAATTCCAGCTCGCAATTTTTCAGGTATTGTCATCCCGTCTGGCCATAGTGGATTTCAACTCACGAACAATTTTCAGGATGGAATCCAGCTCCTTGGGAGAGCAGTCGGCCAGCAGCTCGTCAAACTCGCTCTGGTATAGGCTTCTCACCTCCGGCACATCGGGCCGAAGAAGGGAATCAGCAGACACTTGCAGGGCTTCGATGATTCGGATAAAGGTTTCCAACTTCATGCTCGTCTTGCCTTTTTCGATATTGCTGATATGCGGCAGCGAGATATTGGCCTTCGCAGCAAGATCGGCCTGGCTCATCCGGCGATTGATCCGCGCATCTCGAATACGGGAGCCGATCAGCTGGCTCTCGGTCAAATCATGTTCCGTCATCGGCTTCCCCCCTCAAATATATTCTCCAGATTATCTATTTCTAAGAGTATATCAACCTGAGGTGAAATTGATATAAGGCCGAGTTGATGATATAATCTAAACACTATAATAAGACTGCAAAATTTTTTGGAGGTCTTATTATGAGCCTGAACTACAAAGTCATTGGAAAACACATCCGTGAAGTCCGCCAGCGCAACCACCTTTCGCAAGCGATGCTCTCTGAACTGGTGGATAAAACGCCATCTTACATCAGCTACATAGAGAGCGGGATCAAGAGCATGAGCCTTGACACCTTTGTGCTTATCGCCAATGCGTTGGGCGTATCTCCCGACCGGCTTTTGATGGAGCAAGTCACCAGCACTGAACGGTGCGCCAGCGAAGAAATCGCCCTGCTCCTTTCGGATTGCAGCACCTATGAGATGCTGATTCTCCTGGATGTTATAAAATCGCTGAAAGCTTCCTTGAAAGAGCATCACGGCAGATACGGTAAACCAGATCACTTCGATTTTACCGTCTGAACCTGAGAAAGCAGTCAACCGGAAGTCACGAGCATTGACTGCCGGTCGATCTATGCCAGTAAAGGTGGATATATTTTTGGAACAGTGGATATGTTTTTGGAAAGTCCCGGATATGGGTCTTCCGAGTTGGTATAATGAGAAAAGAAAGGTGGAATGACCAATGATCTATTACACGGGTGATATCCACGGAGGCCCCTATGAGGTCATACAGTTTTGCGACAGCAAGAAGCTGGCAGAGCAGGATACTCTGGTTCTGCTTGGAGATGTAGGAGCGAACTACTACCGAAACCGGCGAGACACAGAGATGAAGAAAGTTCTTACCGCCGTAAAGCCGACGATGCTCTGCATCCACGGCAACCATGAGATCCGGCCGGCCAGCATCCCTCCCTATCGGACGAAGCAGTGGAACGGCGGGACAGTCTGGGTAGAGGAAGCCTTTCCCCGCCTGCTGTTTGCTATGGATGGTGAGATCTTTGATCTGGAAGGTCTCCGACACTTGGTCATCGGCGGAGCTTACAGCGTGGACAAATTCTACCGGCTGGCCAGAGGTTACGGCTGGTGGCCGGATGAGCAGCCTTCCCAGGAGATCAAGGACAAGGCTATCCAGACGCTGGACGCCTGCGGGTGGCAGGTAGATACCGTCCTCTCCCACACCTGTCCCTATCCGTATGAGTCGCGCGAGGCCTTTCTTCCGATGATCGACCAGAGTACCGTGGACGACTCTGCCGAGAAATGGCTGGAGGAGATCGAGCGGAAACTCAAATACGACCACTGGTTCTGTGGGCACTGGCATATTGACAAGCATATCGACCGGATGCACTTCCTCTTCCACAGCGTGGAGGCTGCGCCGCAGCTCTTGACGGGAGGGAACACATTATGACAGAGGAAGAAAGACCGGAGGCCAGGGAGCGGGAGGCGTGCTTTGCCGCAATCCGTGAGATCGTCCAGGACATTTCCCGCCTAATGGACGCCGCATATCAGCAATACAGCCGTTTGGTAGAACAGGTGTTGAACGGCAGGATCACCGAGGAGCGGGAGATCGAGCGAATCATGGACGGGCTTGTGGACTTCGGAGATGATCCGAGGCTCCTTGAACTGTACAAAACCCTCTGCCGCCATGTCTATTACAAATACCCCGCTCTTGTGGGAGAGCACACTGCCCTCTTCCGGCTCCAGTTTGAGGAAACGGAGGATGGGGACACGGATACTGAGGAGTCCTGCAAATAAAAGTCAAGTCCTAAAATGAAAAAAATCCCGCAAAGTTTGCGAGATCAAAAAAGCGCAACAAATCAAGCTGGAGAAAAGACTTCCACCAGCTGGAGTGAGT
>NZ_JBHEVB010000023.1:0-34071 GCF_041925195.1 Flintibacter porci | reverse complement strand
ACAAAGCACTACACCGTGGTGATTAAACCTAAAATGACCACCTAATTACGGGTGGCCGCTGCGCCGCAAGGTGGCCGCTGGTGACCGCACCGGTGGCCGCCGAGCGCCGCAGAATGCATAGTCCACAATTCCTAAGTAACAGCAAAGAATTGCAGGATGTCTTCTGTGAGAAGCTGGGGTGTGAGCTCTATCACTCCCAAATTTCTCGCGGCTGACTGATGGACTACAAACGGTCCAGCGGGGGTTTTTGGGCGATCAGGCAGCAGAGCGGTGTAAATTTGCTGCCAAAAAGCTGGTGGCACACGATGGTATATCCATGCTCAGATAAGTATGCCATCAGTTCCCCTGCGTTCCAGGAGTGATAGACATGAAAGCCGGACAAACCCATGACCCAGAGCCGAAATCTGGCCCAACGGCCGTTTCCCCAGACAAATGTGGGAGTAAAAAGGAACCCGCCTGGCTTTAATACCCGCCAGGCTTCTGACAGAGCCTTTTCCGGCTGCGGCATAATATGGAGCGCATTGGAAATTACCACCGCATCAAAGCTCTCGGGTCCATAGGGCAGTTTTGTGGCATCCTGGACCGAGAAATGCAGACGCGATGTATGAAGCTGTTTTTTTGCCTGCTTCACCATTTCAGGGGAGAAATCGGTGGCTTCCCAAGTGCGAACATACGGTGATAAGGGCACTGATAACTGTCCTGTACCGCAGGCAAGTTCCAGAACATCCATATCACGCTTCAGGAAAGGACGGATCGTTTTGCGGATCTGCAGGTATGTCTTCTCTGAATGACGAATAAAAGCGGGATAATATTTAGAACATCGGTCCCAGAATCGTTTGTTATCCATAGAATGTACGCTCCATCTTGGTTAGATATAGCTAACCGTATATTACTACAGGATAACGGTAATTGCAAGGTAATACATAAAGGAAATTTACATGAGTCCTCTGTCGTTCCTGGCAGTTAGGATGGGAGGGCAAAGGGATGGTATGAAGGGCCATCCGTTAATGGGGGATCGGCGGTGACATATTCTCCAATAGGGTCTAAAGAATAGGCTTGACATACCACCTGCATCATGCTATCTTAATTTGCAAATAATTCGCAAATTTTGTGAGGCCTGGGGATGAAGAAGTACGATACCCGTCAACGGGATTATCTAATCAGCTTTCTCAATCAGCATCCGGATCAGCTGCTGTCGGTACGGCAGATCGCTCAGGAACTGTGCGCCCAGCAGATCAGCCTCAGTGCCGTCTACCGGAATCTGTCCCAGCTGGAGGCGGAGGGGCTGATCCGTAAATCGGTAAAACCGGGAAGCAGAGAGGCCTATTACCAGTATGTGGGTGCGGAAGACTGCCACTCCCATCTGCACCTGTCCTGCACCCGCTGCGGAAAGACTTTCCACATGGATGCGGAGCATACTGCGCAATTAACCCGTGCCATGTCGGAGCTGGACGGGTTTGACCTAGATATTCTCAAGACAGTCCTGTACGGCATTTGTCAAAACTGCCACGGCACATAACGTCGTACTCATAAACTTCAAAGGGGGGAGAAGAACATGGCGAAAAAAACACGTTTTGCCGCCGCCTGCGGAGCAGCGCTGCTGGTGTTTGCTCTGTTCTTCTCCGTATTTTTTGTCGTTGCTGAGGCTGACCACGACTGTGGCGGCGAGCACTGCACCATCTGCCATCAAATCCAAAGTGTCCAAAAGCTTCTGGAGCAGCTCTCTGCAGCCCATACCGCTTCTGTTGGAGAAGCGGTGCTGGGCGTCTATATGCTGTTTTGCATCCTGTGGACGCAGAACATCTTTGTCGCATCTTCCCCGGTTTTGTGGAAGGTAAAACTGCTGAATTAAACAGAATGGAAAAGGACAAGGGGACGGGGCTGCCTATTTGAGGCAGGCTCTCCTGGCGCATGCCAGGAACCCCTTATATTTTTGCGCCCATTTTTCAATTTCTGTATGAATTCGGAGGTTTTATCCCATGAGAAAAGCGATTTCTATCCTTCTTTCCCTGGCGCTAACCGCCGGGATCTTGACCGGCTGCAACAGCGTATCTACCTCAGAAAGCGGCAGCGAAAAGCTACGGATCGTCACCACTATTTTCCCGGAGTACGACTGGGTGCGGGAGATCTTGGGGGATCGGGCCGACCATGTGGAGCTGACGATGCTCCTGGACGATGGCGTGGATCTCCACAGCTTCCAGCCTACCGCCGATGATATGGTTACCATCTCCAACTGTGACTTGTTTCTCTACACAGGAGGAGAGTCGGACTCCTGGGTAGAGGACGCCCTGGCCAACGCCACCAATCCCGATCTGGTGGCCATGAACCTGATGGAGGTGCTGGGGGACGGCGTAAAAGCAGAGGAAGTGGTTGAGGGAATGCAGGAGAGCGAGCATCATCACCACCATGAGGAGGAAGAGAATCCCGAGGATACCCATGAACACCACGAAGAACACGATCATGAGCATGACCATGAACATCATGAAGATTGCGATGACCCCTCGGAATGTACCCACAGCCATGATGATGAACATATCTGGCTGTCTCTGAAGCATGCCGTACTGCTCTGCGGCGCCATTGCGGACACCCTGGGTACCATTGACCCTGAGCATCAGGATGCCTATGCCGAAAATGCCGCCACTTACATCGGGGAACTAACTGACCTGGATGGTCAGTATCAGGCTGCCGTGGACGCTGCTTCCACCCACACCCTACTTTTTGCCGACCGGTTCCCCTTCCGGTATCTGGCGGATGATTATGGACTTACCTACTATGCCGCTTTTTCCGGTTGCTCGGCGGAAACGGAGGCCAGCTTTGAAACGGTGGCCTTCCTGGCCGGTAAGGTGGATGAGCTGTCCCTGCCCTGTGTGCTGACCATTGAGGGGGCCACCCATCAGATCGCCCAGACGGTGGTGGGCAATACCAGCACCAAAAACCAGACGATCCTGGTGCTGGATTCCATGCAGTCGGTGACGGCCGCGGATGTGGAGAGGGGAGCCACTTATCTGGGCATTATGGAGCAGAACTTGGAGACCCTGAAAACCGCGCTGGGCTGAGAGGAGGGCCATCACATGATCCAGATGAACTGCCAGGGCCTGGCCCTGGGCTATGATTCTGCCCTGGTGCGGGATCTGAGCTTTACCGTGGGCACCGGGGACTACCTATGCATCCTGGGGGAGAACGGAGCCGGAAAATCTACCCTGATGAAGACCATCCTGGGACTGCTGACGCCCCTGGAGGGCTCGGTGACTCTGAGCGGCGGAGTGCGTGCCAATGAGATCGGATACCTGCCCCAGCAGACCCAGGCCCAACGGGATTTCCCCGCCACTGTCTGGGAGGTGGCTCTGTCCGGCTGTCAAAGCCGGTGCGGCCTGCGTCCCTTTTACACCAAGGCGGAAAAGGAACTGGCCCGGCAGTCCCTCCAGCGCATGGATATGGAACGATTCTCAAAGCGATGCTATCGGGAGCTGTCGGGAGGCCAGCAGCAACGGGTGCTGCTGGCCCGGGCTCTTTGCGCGGCCCGGAAGATGCTGCTGCTGGACGAGCCGGTGGCCGGACTGGATCCGGCGGCCAGCCGAGAGCTGTATCAGGTCATCGCCCAGCTGAATCAAAAGGATGGCATGACCATCCTGATGATCTCCCACGACATGGAGGCTGCCCTCCACTACGCCAGCCACATCCTCTATCTGGGGGAGCAGGTGTTTTTCGGAACTCGGGATGCCTTTGTCGGATCCAATCCCGGTCGTAGATTTCTCGAGCAGAGAGGAGGGGGCGACCATGGAACTGCTGATTGAGAAGCTGGTCCAATACTGGGCCTATCCCTTCGTCCGCTATGCGCTTGTGGTGGGTGTGCTGGTGGCCCTGTGCGCTTCGCTGCTGGGGGTCACGCTGGTGCTCAAGCGGTTTTCCTTTATCGGGGACGGGTTGTCCCATGTGGCCTTCGGGGCCATGTCGGTGGCCTCTGTTTTGAACCTGATCAATGACATGCCGCTGGTCATGGGCATCACGGTGCTGTGTGCCATCCTTTTGCTGGGGGCGGGTCAGAATTCCAAAATCAAAGGCGACGCCGCCATGGCCATGCTCTCGGTGGGCGCGCTGGCCATAGGCTATTTGATGATGAATGTATTTTCCACCTCCACCAATCTAACGGGGGATGTCTGCACCACCCTATTCGGTTCCACCTCCATTCTCACTCTTACCCAGACCGAGGTTTGGATGTGTGCCGCACTATCGGTGGTAGTGGTGCTCCTATACCTCTTTTTCTACCACAAGATCTTTGCGGTCACCTTTGATGAAAGCTTTGCTTCGGCCACTGGAACCAGGGCCAGGGTATACAATCTGATTCTGGCGGTGGTGACGGCAGTGGTCATTGTGATGGCCATGAATCTGGTGGGATCTTTGCTGATCTCCGCCCTGGTGATCTTCCCGGCTATGTCCGCCATGAGATTGTTCAAAAGCTTCCGGGCCGTTACCATCTGTGCTGCTGTTCTCTCTGTATTTTGTGCCGCCGCAGGAATCATTACCTCCATCCTGGTCGGCACACCGGTGGGATCCACTATTGTTGCCGTGCAAATTGCACTGTTTGCCCTTTGCTCCCTTGTAGGATGGATAGGAAGGAGATGACCGATGAAACGCCAAGCAATTTTGTTTCTGGCGGGGATGTTACTCTTGGCCTGCTCCGCATGTGGAAAAAATGAAGGCTCTGGGCAAGCTGAGAATCTGACACCGCCCACTGTTTCTCAACAGGCGGAAGCAGCTCCGGAGGGTACACCATCCGCCGAATCCAAAGTGCCCGGGGAAGAACCACTGCCGACAGAAGGCGGGGATGGACAGGGAGACAGCTCGCGGCTCCCGGTTGTCGGTTCTGCGCCGGAAGAGGAAGAAACGGAGAATCCGGCTGCGGATTTGCAGCCGGATTCTCAGGAAGCTCCCGCAGTGTCCGTGGATGTGGATTTAACCACCCTCAGCAGCACCATGGTCTACGCAGAAGTGTTCAACATGATGATGTCGCCGGATGACTATATCGGAAAAACCATCCGCATGACGGGAATTTTCACGGTATATCAGGACCCTGAAACGAATCAGGTCTACTGCGGTGTGATCGTAGAGGATGCCACTGCCTGCTGCGCTCAGGGATTTGACCTTGTTATGCCGGAAGACCTTTCTTATCCTCAGGATTACCCAGATCCGGAATCGGAGATAACCGTGGTGGGAACGCTTCAGGCGGATCGCACGCTGGAGGAACATGGGATCATCTTTCTAAGATTGGAAGATGTAACCTTTGAGTAGGAGGATCATATGCCATAGACTATAATACCAAGCCCGGCGGATAAGGCAATGAGCCCGATGGGGGAGAGCTTTTTCCGGAACAGCAAACCGCTCCCTAACATAGCAAAGGCAAGGAGCAGCGTGATTAGGAAAGAGTGCATATCGAGTTCCAGATGCTCGCCGAAGGATACGCAATGGCTGCATACCATGTAAATGCCGGTAGCGAGTATAATGCCGGCCATACATGGCTTTACGCCGCGTAGGACCGCCTGCATCCAAGGCTGCTGAAGTACGTTTTTCAGCAACACCATGATCAGCAGGATCACAAAGAACGAGGGCAGAACCACCGCCAGTGTGGAGATCATGGCGCCAAGCAGCCCGGCCTGACTGCTTCCCACATAGGTAGCCAGATTGACCATGATCGGTCCGGGCGTACTTTCACTGACGGCAATCATATAAGTCAGCTTTTCTTCTGTCAACCAACCGTTGGCCAGAACCACATCCCGGATTAGAGGGATCGCACCATAGGCGCCTCCAAAGGCAAAACATCCCACCTGTAAAAAGCCGATAAAAAGCTGCCAATAGATCATTGCTTGCTCTCCTTCTTTGTTTTCATGGTGTTATGGACAAAATACAATGTTAAACTAAGTGCTGCGGCTACCAACATCAAAGTGATGGAGGAAATGTTCAAGGAGAAAAAGCTGATGCACAGCATCATCAGAGCGGAGCATATCAGGATGCCCTTGGGCAATCTTTTGGCAGGCATCTTTTGGATGATGCGTATGGCTGCCTCCAATATCAGCAGTCCTACGGCGATTTTTATGCCCCGAAATGCGTTGGCTACCACAGGATACATTAAAAAACCATCCAGAAAAAGGGAGAGAAGATAGAGGATTACAAAGGAAGGAAAAACGATGGCAAAGGTAGCGGCGACTGCGCCGGGAAATCCAGCCTGCCGGTACCCCACGAAGGTCGCGCAGTTGATGGCGATCGGCCCCGGCGTAGATTCTGCGATCACAGTAACGTCCATCATTTCATCTTGGGTGATCCACTTCTTTTGGTCGACACAGTAATGCTCCATCATGGAGATCATGGCATATCCTCCGCCAAAAGTAAAAAGCCCGATTTGAACCACACGATTTCATAGCCGCTCATTAGTGGTTGCAGTCTTTTAATAAAATCCTCCGAAAGCCTTGCAAATAAAGGATTTTTCGCATTGTCCCCACCGTATCCCTTTATCTGATTTCACGCATTGTTGTCCTTAACTTGACCTCGCACAAGGGAAAAATCAAGGGAAGGAAAAACTGGTAACAAACTATAAAACAGCGTGGCAATCGGGGAACTGTGACGTATGTGCGAATATATTATAGCGGAGGATTTCGATATGGACAAGTACATTTTTGACGAAGGCAACGGCCTTTGGTATGAACTGATTGGCGACTACTATTTTCCCTGTTTGACTGTACCCACTGAAGAAGAACAGCCTGTCGGTATATGGGGGCAACGGCACAAGCGGTATATCAAAGAATACCACCCAGCTTTATACAATGCCTTGTTGCTCAACGGCAGACTGAACAGCTACCTTGCCGATATTGACCAGCAGGCACAAGAACGGTTAGATACCATTATTGAACAGATGGCCCGATCCCAAGGTATCACCGAGGCGCTGAAAGCTGCCGACCAAATGACATGGGTCGGTAAGATGAACAATATCCAAGCAAGTGCAATGGAAATTGTAAACAGTGAGCTGATTTACGCTTAACAGATTAGCGAAGCAGGGGCCGCCCCAATCGGGCGGCCCCTGCTTCTGCTGTAACACGCTTTACTCATTGATAGCCAGAGAGAGATTGTCCAGAATATCTTCCACTTCGTCCGTGGTCAGATACGCACCATGCAAGCTGACATTGGCATGGCTTGTACGGCACTGCGCCCAAACGTGCCCGTTGTCCATTTCAATCAGGAATTCATGGCCATCAACGGACGTGTAATAATAGGCGGTTTCGTAGCTGCCATCAATGACATACGTTTGGACAAAATAGTCGGCTTGTGCGATATTTTCGATTGTGAAATCGACATATCCGCTGCCGTTCTTCTTTGCGTAAAGGGCGTCAAAGTTCTCGCTGACGTAATCACCTTTTGCATCGGACACGACAAAGGACAAGTTGGCATCTGGAACATAATCATAATGCTCGTTCACCCATTCCAAATCAAAGGTAACGCGACCTGTCAGCGTGTCCAGAAGATTTGCGGGGTTTTCGGCAGTATACTCCATTTTCTCCGCGCCATCCTCCCGACCAATGCGGCGGCTGCGGAGAACTGGATCACTGCTCAGAACCTCTACGGAGTCCCACTGATGGTATTCAGATACTACTCCGCCGTTAATGCGTTCGCCCGCAACCCAATCGTCCGATTTGAACCGATTAGATTTTATCGTTTCTTCCAAAGTGGCGGGCGGGTTTCCTCCGGGGCCGTCGATAGCAACAGCACCAGGAGCACCATTTTCACTTGAAGGCATGGGAATGTCATCCCTGCTGGACACGATGATGTCATTTCTGAACAGATGCACAACCACCGCTGCGGCAGCGGTCAGCGTTAATGCCATCATCATAACAACAGCGACGGCAATCAACGGCACACGAGATTTTAAGGTCGATTTTTTCATAGGAATGTCCTCCGATTGTTTTTGGTAGGAGGCAAGCTGGGAACGAATACGCTCCCGGCTCTCCTGCGGCAATTTCAGCCCATCAGAAATGCGCTTGAAGTTTCGCTCCATATCAATCCCTCCCAAGTTGCTTTTTTAAGATGTTTTTGGCCCGATGCAATCTCATGGAAACGGCTGAGATGCCGATGTGTAAAAATTCTGAGATTTCCCGAAACGAGTAGCCCTCAAAGTAGTGTAGGCTCACGACGGCCCTATACTTTTCCGGCAACTCCATGACCGCATAAAATATGTCCCGATCCTCCGGCTGTATCAGCAGAACAGCCTCGTCCAAAGGAATGGCTTCGTGCTTCTTTGCTGCGGTGAGAAGGTTTTTACAATGGTTAATCGTAACCTTAGTTAGAAACGCACGCTCTTTGCCGGGATAAACTATCATGCCGCCCTCCAACAGTTTAAGAAAAACAGTCTGCACAACGTCCTCCGCTTCCTGCGGAGAGCGGAGATAACTGAGAGCAATACGATACACCATATCCGCATAACGGTCAAAAAGCTCCAGCACGGTTTCTTGCTCCATCGGCGCACCCCCTTCCGCTTCCTCTTGAGGCCTCATATATATAACAAATCAGCAGACCGAATTTGCACAAAAATTTTCAAGAAAATTATAGCACATAAAACAGTATATAACCTACAAACTGGCTCCTGTTTATGTACGCCGCCGCTATGGATTGCACCATAGCGGCGGCGTTCTCTATCATCTGCTGTCCCTGTCAACTGCCCTCCTGTGTGGCTGTGGCTGTTGCCGTTTGCCCTCGTCCTGCAACCGCCGCAGGCGTTCCCGGACGCTTCTCGGCTCTGGGGGCCGCTCTTTTACGGCGGGCCGCTGGCGCTCCTGCACCTTCCGCTCCCACTCGGCCAACTCCCGGTTATGCTGGCTGACAACGGCCTCGGCCTTGCGGTAGGTGGCTGTAAATGTCTGCACATCGGGATAACCCTCCGCCTGGACGATGGAGGGAAGCGCATCCATCCTGTGGCTGATTTCCTGCTCTGTCTGCTGTATCTGCCCAGCGATGTCTTTGCGCTCTCTGGTCTTAAAGATACCCGTGGCGGCGGCAAGCTGCTGCTTCAAGTCTGGCAGCACATCCTCCTGCAAGTATCGGATGCTCGTGGCCTCGTCCCTCACTCGTATCATCAGACCTCGCATGGCACGGAACTCTGCCATATCAATGTCCAGCGTGGGCTTCGGCGGCATTGCCCGCTGGCGGATCAGCCCTTGCAGGAAGGCCCTGGCCTTGCCCACGATGGCCCGGAACAGGTGCGGGAGCCACCCGGCCTGATGGATGGATTGCCTGACCTTCTCGTGTATCTCAGCCTGCTTGACCTCCAATATCTCCGCCTCGGATATGCCCGTCAAAAGCGCCATATCCGCCGTTCGGTTCCACTCCTGACGGGCGGCGTTGTCCGCTTTGATTTCCTCCGCCTTGGGATTGTTCCTGCCTATCTTTTTGGTGGGCAAATATACGCTCTGCGGGTCAAACACCTTTAGCTGCTGCTCCGGGTCTGAGATATAGCGGTTGATAAGGCCGGTATAGAACTCCTTGACCTCAGCCACAAAGCCCTCCTGCTTGAAGCGGGCGTCCTTAACGCTGAACATATGGCTCTCGTAGACCTTGCCCTTTTTGATGACGGTACAGCCGGGGCGTATCTGCCCATCCTCCCCGGTGATCTCCTTCTTGGTGCGGACGTGCTTCCCCACCTCGTCATAGAACATATTCCGGGTGGCGACCTTGACTACGGGTTCCGGCAACAACCGCCGCTCACTGAAAATCAGGTGGATGTGGTAGTTGGTCTTGGCCTTGTTGTGGTGTAGGCCGGACACACACTCCACGTTATACCGCTTTTGAAATTCCTCTGTGAACTTTGTCAGAACCCGCTGCGGGTCATAGCGTGTGAACTTCTCCGGCAGGGCGATGATGAACTCCCGCGCCTCGATGCACGTCCCCTCGGTGCCGCTCCGCTTGAACTCCTGCTGGTTTTCCCTTGCGAGGGAAGTCCAGAAGGCGGCATCGGCGGTATGATAGGTGGCGTACAGGTTCTCCTGTCTGGCGGGGCTGGTGATATAGGAAATACGCCCCTTGACATTGGACAGCTTCGACATCTGGATGAAGCTGTGTCGCGTCATGCCTCCGTCCTTCCTCCGGCTGTGTCAGCCGGTGCGTGGAGCGACAGCGGAGCGCAAGGGCGGTTTAGGGCAGTCCGCCGCTGTGCGGACTGCCCTAAACCGCACCGCCGCGCCAGCGGCGGCAGCCCCCGGCAGGGCGAAATACACAGAGTACAAACCGAAGGTTTGTGCGATGGGTGTATTTCGCTCTCAAACGGCGAGGCCTTTGTGGTGGCGTTCGCTCCGCTCACGCCTTTTTGACTGGCCCTCATCACTCCACGCCCCGCACATCGTCCCTGACCAGCAGATTCCGTCCCTGGTTGACGGTCATGAACCGCTCCAGCGTGTCGCTGCGGATGATGGTCTTGCGCCCGACCTTGAGGACGGGCAGCTTTCTCCACTCCACCAGCTTCCGCATGGTGTTCCTCCCGATGCCGCTGCACTCAGCGGCTTCCTCAATCGTCATGCCCATTTTGACAGTTGCCATTGGTGTCACGCTCCTTTCAATGTACTTATTTTGCAACCCTCGCTGATTTATTATAATCAGTCTGCCATCGCCTGTCAACCTATTTTAAGTCCGTTCTATAAAACAATTTGAAAAATAGGGTTGCAAATCAAATTCACCTATGTTATACTAACACTCGAAAGGAGGCCGAGCCAATGGATAAAGACATAGCCTTTACCCCAAAGCAGGTCGGGCAGCGCATTAAGGAGCGCCGGAACGAAATCAACATCTCCATGCCGGAACTGGGCAGGCGGGTAGGGGTAAACAAGTCCACCATCCAGCGATACGAGACAGACGGGGTAGACCCCAAGCGCACCATGATTATCAACGGACTGGCGGACGCGCTTCTCACCACCCCCGAATGGCTGACAGGGTTATCCGATGAAAAGGAGTATAACTCCAAAACCCTGTGCCAGATGGATATTGAGAAGCACATAGCGGCCTATCTGGACGAACTGACAACCACCGTCCAGGGTGAACCTCACCAACAGCTTTTGACCACCTTCCTCGGTCAGATCGTAGACCTCTATTCCGTGTTCTGCGTCCACTTTGCCAGGGCGATGGCCGAGGCAGACCACATCGCCGAGGACGAGGGCTTGAAGAAGTCCCTGATGCGCTACGCCATCGAGTCTGGGGCTGTGATTGAAAAGGTCTACCGCCGGGAGATGGAAACGCCGGTGGAGGACATGAAGCGGTTCATGGACGGGCTTCTGCACATCTATGACGAGGGACGCACCAAAATGAAGATAGGCGACCTGCTTGACATGAGCAGCGAGGCCCGTGAGCGGCTGAACGGGCAGAATTGATCCGTGGCACCTTGACAACGAAAAATGCCAGTCAGTACGACTGGCTGGCGTGACATGATTGAACGCACATCATACGTCACAGTCCCGATTGCCACGGATAGAAAGGAGTAAAATTTATCTATGGCAAAAGGTTCTGTACGCAAAAAGGGCAAAAAGTGGTACTATCGCTTCTATATCGAGGACGAGAGCGGGAACCGGGTGCAAAAGGAGTACCCCGGCACCGAGAGCAAGTCCGAAACGGAAGCCCTGCTCCGCAGGGCGATGGAGGACTACGAGGAAAAGCGGTTTGTGGCGAAAGCGGAAAACATCACCGTGGGCGATATGCTGGATATGTGGGTGGAGGAAGAACTGAAGCCCGGTACATTGAGCAATGGCACAGTGATGGCTTATCAGGGGACGGTGGGCCGTATCAAGCGGCACCCCCTGGGCAAGCGGAAGCTGAAAACCGTCACCGCCGACCATCTGCAAGCCTTCATCGACTTCATGAGCTACGGCGGCGCCAATCCCGATGGAACGACCTCCCCGCCCATGAGCCGGGGCTATATGCTCCAATTCTCAGCGGTACTGCAAAACTCGTTCCGCTTCGCCGTGTTCCCTAAACGGCTTATCACGTTCAACCCTATGCAGTATGTGAAGCTGCGGGGACGGAAGCAGGAGGCGGACATCTTCTCCGAGGATATGGGGGACGCCGCTGCGGTTCCCACCATCAGCTGTGAGCAGTTCCGAGCGTTGGAGGACTTTCTGAAAGAGAAGGACAACCCGGCCTTGCTGCCCATCCAAATCGCTTATTATACCGGGCTCCGTATCGGTGAGGTCTGTGCCCTCACCTGGAAGGATATCAACCTGGACGAGCAGTATCTGACGGTGCGGCGGAGCATCCGCTACAACGGGGCAAGGCACAAGACGGAGATCGGGGCCACCAAGCGGAAGAAAGTCCGCACTGTGGATTTCTGCGACACCCTGGCGGCGATCCTCAAAGCGGCCAAGAGGGAACAAAGTAAGAACCGTCTGCGCTATGGTGAGTTCTACCGCCTCAACTACTACGCCGAGGTCAGGGAGAAAGACCGCATCTATTATGAGGTCTATACCCTGCCGAGGACGGAGGAAGCGCCGGAGGGGTACAAGGAGATTTCCTTCGTCTGTCTCCGGCCTGATGGAGCGATAGAGACACCGAGTACGGTGAGCATCATGTGCCGCAAGGCAAAGGAGAAGGTAGAGGGTTTGGCGGACTTCCATTTCCATATGCTTCGTCACACCTTCACGAGCAACCTCCTGTCCAATGGGGCGGCTCCCAAGGACGTGCAGGAACTGCTGGGGCACTCGGACGTCAGTACCACGATGAACATCTACGCCCACTCTACGAGGGAAGCGAAACGCAACTCCGCCCGACTGCTGGATAAGGTGGTCAACGGGGAGTAAAAATCTTTCCCTTGTTTCAGCCCGTAAGGGAAAAAACAAGGGAAAGTACATACGGTTTGAGGATTTGATAGGCGGAAACGCCTGATATTACAAGGTTTTTCAAGGGGAAGCACAATAAATTCCGATTTTGCAAAAGGTCAAAAAGAGATCGGTATAACGGTGTCCTTTCATAGCTGCCTCCTCATGTCTTTCATGTATCCGTTCGGCCTGTTCTGGTCCTGCCGGCAAGATGGCAGTGCTCCGCCTCTTTCATCATACAGGCGCCGTGTTCGGGGCAGCAGGTATCACATGGAATGGCTGCCCAGCTCTCCAGTTCCTTTGCCGTGTCTTTCAGAAGCTGACGATTGACGCTGTAGTGCATGAAATAGCCGTTTTTTTCTCCGATGACCAGCTCTGCATCCCGTAAAATTTTCAAATGTTGAGAAATAGCTGCTTCTGAAAGATCCAACCGTCTTGCCAATGCGCGGACACAATAACTACGGCTTAACAGCAATTTCAAAATAGCTCTGCGGGTTTCATCCGACAATGCCTTCCATACTGTGACAGACTTCATTTCTTCACCTCGAGCAGGATATGATTAAGTACACACTTAATCATATCCTGCTTTTCACAAATGTCAATCTTTTATTGGAACGTAGAGCTTGCCGTTGACATACCATGAGGAGAGTGATAGAATCATTGCAGTTAGCTATGGCTAACCAAAAAACAAACAAGGAGGTTTACTTTGGACTATACTGTTTTGCTTGCTTTTTTTCTGACACTGCTGGCTGGACTCAGCACCGGGATAGGCAGCTGCATCGCGTTTCTCTGCCGGCACACCAACCGAAAATTTTTGTCGGTTTCCCTGGGCTTTTCCGCGGGTGTTATGATCTATGTATCCATGATCGAGATATTTTTCAAAGCACAGGATGCGTTGATTGCCGAAATGGGGACCCGCCCCGGCAGTTGGGCGACAGTTGCGGCGTTTTTTGGCGGCATGCTGGTGATTGCTGTCATTGATAAGCTGATTCCCTCTTCGGAGAATCCCCACGAAGTAAAGCTCATGGAGGACACGGAGAAGGGTGCCCATCAGCCGGGGCGTTTGATGCGTATGGGTGTCTTTACGGCACTGGCCATCGCCATCCATAATTTTCCCGAGGGACTGGCCACCTTTGTGTCTGCACTGCAAGAGCCAAGTGTGGCCATCCCGATTGTTGTAGCCATTGCCATCCACAATATCCCGGAAGGTATCGCGGTGTCTGTGCCCATTTACCAGGCTACAGGTTCCCGGCGCAGAGCGTTCTGCTACTCCTTCCTTTCGGGCCTGGCGGAACCTCTGGGGGCTTTGCTGGGGTGGCTGGTGCTGCGCCCGATCATGAGCGTCACGGTGTTTGGATTGTTGTTCGCTGGAGTAGCCGGCATTATGGTGTTCATCTCTTTTGACGAACTGCTCCCGGCAGCCCGGGAATACGGGGAGCACCATCTGTCCATCTACGGCCTGATCTCCGGCATGGTGGTCATGGCGATCAGCCTGCTGCTCTTTTTGTAAGCCCCAAATTGTAAATATTCTCAATAAGGAGAGGACGGCGTGCTGGTCCTCTCCTTATTTGCTTATTTCAAGAATAATTCCACCACGGAAATTGATTTCAGGCCTGAAATGGAGTATAGTGAATATGTAGTTAGCGATTGCTAATCAAAAAGAACTATGAGAAGAACGGAACTTTGATACCCGGCGGCAAGGAGGGACGTCATGCATCCGTATTATCAAAAAAATAAGAGCAAACTCAGGCGGGAAATGGATGGATATCTGAAGCTTATCAGAACGGAGATCGAGGAGATCTTCGGGAAGCCCTATCCCCAGGTTTTCTCTGAAATCTGGAATGAGTACGAGCAAGAGATGCTGGAGCATCTCCCCTTTATTGGCGGGGACAGCAGCAGTGGCACCAGAAATCTGACCGGTTGTATGTTCTTTGTTTCTATCGGGGTGGTTGGCAAGCAGTACGGTCTTTCCACCCGCGACTGGGGACGATTGGTCACCACGCTCTATGAGCGGTATTTTGAGACAGTTCCCAAGCTGCTGCGCCGGTTAGTCGGCGGACTATTCAATTGCTGCCCTGATCTTATCAACAAAGTGTTGCGGCGAAAAGACAGAAAGAATGCGGAAAACGCCGCAAAAAATCCGGGCAGCTTTGTGACACAGACCATGACGCCCACTGTCGAGTATCCCGTTATCTACCACAATCAGGTTTGCCCGATTTACGAATTCTGCAAAGAACGAGGATACATGGAGTATTTGCCCTATATGTATAACCTGGACTATGTGATGTTCCGGGCTTTTGGTGTTGCCCTGTACCGAGAAAAGACCTGTGCGACCGGGGATGGACTATGCGACTTCAAGATGAAGCGGGGTGTACCCATTCCCGGTGTGTGGCCGCCTCATATTCTGGATGAATCGGATCCGCTGAAGTAATGGTGGCACCGTAAACGAGATGCCACTCGCTTCAAAGAAAAACATGAAGGAGGCAAAATCATTATGAAAAGACTGATGAAGGGTGGATTTTTGACATTGAGTGGTACCGTTGGAATTACAGGAATGATATTGACTGCAATGCAAAATCCGTCAAGTGCGTGGGTAACACCACCAGGAAGGATGATCACGAGTATTTTAGAAAACGGGCTGCTGATTCCTGCGATTCTGTTTTTTCTCCTTTTGGGCTGGGGATTATGTATTCTCCTGACGGAAAATAAAACAGATTAACAGATTTCTGCATATCAAAAATTGAGCTATATGTTAAAAAAGCAGAGCCAATCGGCATGACCCTGACGGTTCTCCTGGTGAGGGTTATGGTTCCAGAGCTGCCGTGCATCTCGATACCTAGCTGAGTTTTCCCGCGTGGAATGCGAGCAAATGATAGTAATGGGGGATGTATATGAACTGGACGCGCACTTTTTTAGACGGGCTCGCTATGGCGGCCTACTTTAACCTGTTCGCCGGGCTGGTGGCGCTGTATCGCCCCAGGCTGATGTTCCCCTGCTATCCGCCCGCCATCATCAAGGCGGCGAAAGAGCCGCCCACCAGGGCAGAAAACCGCTTTTACTGGCTTTGGATCTGCTTTGGAGAGCTACTGCCCCTCCTTCTTTATGGTGCGATCAGCGCTTTGGATGGCGGGACAACCGGATTCTGGGTTCTGGTTCTGACGGCCTACATCCAGTGGATGATGGTCGATTTCTGTGACCTGTTTTTTCTGGATTTCTGGCTGATTCAGAGGAAGGCGAAAAGCCGGTTTATCATCCCGGGAACGGAGGGACACCCCGGTTATGTGTTCAAAGCATGGATGAAAGACTACGCTCTGCCGGAGCACCTGCTCCAGTGGCCGTTTTTAATGTGTCCTATCATGGCGGCGGCCCAAGCAGGGCTGGGGCTGCTCATCGATATGTTTTGGTGAACTGTTTTGGTGAACTGTAAGAAAAGAAGATGTGCCGCATAAGTATTTGTTTTCAAGTCGTCAGACTGGTAGTCAAGATGATGGGGATGCCCTTGCCCAAAAGCTGCGGGACATGGGCTATCAGGATGTCCGACTCATGGATACTCTGGAAGAAGCCTTTGGCTTCCACACCCGGGCGGTAATGATGATGCTGGAAAACAGGAGGGATGTTGTTATGTCTAAGTTAGGCGTCGTGGAAGACACACTGTTCGTCCCCATGCTGGGCAGAATCTATGCCAGCGAGCATTGCCAGCGGATCTTATACGATCAAAAGGCGCTGGAGCTGAAGGAGAATCTGCCGTCCGATCTGCTGAAGTCGAATGACCAGAGTCAGTATACCCTGCTGGCCTCCGCTGTTCGCTCGGCCAATATGGACCGGTTCATCAGGGCATTTCTGGGGCGCAGGCCGGACGGTGTCATTGTCCAGCTCGGATGCGGTCTGGAAACGACGTATCATCGCTGCGACAACGGTCACACTCGCTGGTATGCCGTGGATCTGCCGCATGTGGTGGAATACCGGCGGGAGCTGCTGCCGGAGCCAGAGCGGGAAATCTACCTTGCTGGGGATGCCTTTGCCGAGGACTGGGTCAGGCGGATCCGCGCCGATGTGCCGGATGCTCCCATCCTGGTTACTGCTGGCGGGCTGTTCCACTATTTTGAGGAGGCTAAGGTTGTGGGGCTGTTCCGAATGCTGCAGCAATTCGGAAAGATCCAACTTGTCTTTGATGCTGTGAGCAAAAGTGGTATGTCCATGATGCGGAAGAGGTACATGAAGCAGGTAGGTCACGCCGATGCTCGGATGTTTTTCTATGTGGATTCAGCGGCGGAACTGGCCGGGAGAATCGGCGGTGGGGCCGAGGTTCTTGTCCAGGAACCTTACTATCGCCATATCCGCAAAGACGGTCTGCAATTTTTCACAAAGGTCAGCATGGCAGTTTCGGATCGTTGGTGTATGGTGAAGATGATACAGCTCAAATTGTAAAAATGGGGGAATCAACCATGAATATAGCGGAATTTCGCCAAATATACCCGACAGACATACTGGTGTTGCCCAGCGGAAAATCCTTTCCCTACCGCTACTACAAGAACCCACAGGCAAAGGCGACCATTGCTTTGCTGACTGGAGGACTGGGTTTGTCCGATCTGTTTTATCTTCATTTTGATCGCCTGGCCAAGGAGTTCTCTGTCCTTACCTTCGACTATCCCATCTGCGCTGCCGACAACAAGGCGCTTGCGCAGGCGGTGGCTGAACTTCTGCATCACCTTGGAGAGAAAGTCTGGTTGGTGGGTCAGTCCCTTGGCGGCGTTGTGGCGCAGATCCTCGCCGCCTGTCATCCGGAAGTGGTGGCAGGTCTGGTTCTTTCCAACACCTGCTCTCTTTCCCAAGACATGAGTCCTTCTGCCCATGCCCATCTGATGAACATGATCAAAAGCCAGGAGAAATTCAAAAAGCTGCTCTCGATCCTACCCCTTTCCGCGGTCAAACAATCCATCAGACGGATGGTTATGGATCAGAAAAAAAGTGGCTTGACCTCGCAGGAACAAGTGGTCATGGAAGAATTATGCGGCATCGTGATGGAACTTCTGACAAAAGAATATGAACGCCACATGATAGACCTGCTGATCGACACACAAAACCATTTAGGAATGACGAAGGAGACCTTCGTCCCATGGGACAACAGGGTTTTGCTGATGTTGTCCGAAGACGATACCACATTCACACAGGACTGCAAGGACGCCCTGATTGCCGTGATGCCAAACCCCACTGTCGTTACCAATCTGACCGGAGGACACCTTGCCCTGCTGTTTCGATTGGAGGAACATGTAAGATGCATCACCGAGTATATTTCTGAGCGCACATAGGGAAGAAGATTATAAATTTCTATATTTATCCTTAGTCTGTCTGTGAAACCGTACAGTGCCAATGGGAGTGTCATGGAAAGTTCCATTTCGCTTGCTCTACTGTGCCTCTGGTGGTATCCGAGGGGGGTGCGGAGGATCCCACTGGCCACTGGGATATGATGAAGGGCGATCTGCCCTACTTCCTCAACGGTATGGATTTGGCTGTGCGGGCCGGAGAGGTGGAAACGACAACCGGGCGGCAGGGTTAAACAAAATTGAGAGCCGCACCGAGCAGCTCTCTTCCGGAACCCAAGATATCCTTATGATACGAAAATAAATGGCTTATGGGACAATTTAATTCCTCAGACTGACAATAGGAGCGTCATCGTCGGATATTTTGATCCAACGATGACGCTCCTAATTTCGCTTTTAATCGAGCAAAAAGTGCTTAAACGCCCCATCCGTCTACTAGGGAAATTTTATAGTATTCAGTATCTTTGGTCATGAAAGGATCCGGAGATCACAAATGGATCCTCCTGCAAAGAAATGCCTTTCTCTATAACTGGCGCTTTAGACGATGCACGCAACCTGCTCGGCCATACGCTTGCCATAGATGCGGAACAGGTCTGCAAAAGCATCCAGATCCGGAGCGATAGCCACCGGCCCCAGATGGATGACGGGCATTCCCTTAGCCTGTCCGCTGGAGTACACCATCATGCCGTCCACCAGAAGATGCGTGAGGATGCACTGGATAGCCAGATCTCCACCGCCATGAATAAAGGCGGCGGTAGCGTAGGCACCGCCCAGCTTGCCCGCAACATTCAACTTGGCAGGCGCGCTCTCCAGCCAGGCCTTCATCCGAGCGGTCAGGTAGCCGTTATAGGTCGGCGTGCCGACGATGAGGGCATCGCTTTCTTTCACATACTCCTCATCCACTGCGGTAATGGGGAAGGCCTTTGCTTCCGCGCCGTCCACAGCAGTAAAGCCTTCGATGAGATATTCTGCCATCTTGGCGGTGTTTCCGGTCTTAGTATCGTATACAATAGCCAGTCGCATGAGAAACCTCCTTGATAAGTTCTAAATACCTGGTATAATTTATGTACTTTTTTTTATTATACAGCGCTCAAGCACTTTATCAATAACGCAGTTTTTTTGTACATGGTATACTTTTTCTTACCTGAGGAGGTCCAGCACATGAACACAGAGCAGTCTGAGATTTGTCCATTGCGCCTGGTCATGGATGTGGTGGGTGGAAAATGGCGTTTGAGTATTATTTGCCTATTAAAAGATGGAAAGCCGCTACGCTATAATCAGATTAAGAGGGGTGTTCCGGGTATCACCAATGTGATGCTGTCCCAATCCCTCAAGCATCTTGAGGAATACGGAATTGTTAGTCGACGGCAGTACAACGAAGTTCCGGTGCGCGTGGAGTATCAGCTGACGAACAATGGCAAAACCCTTCTTGATTTACTAGAGCAGTTCAGCGAGTGGGGAAACCAATACATTAGCCGACACCAGGAATATCGCTCCCACTGTATAAACTGTCTTTTTCGGGATGGAGAAGACTTTTGATCGTCCGGTCAATGCTTCTTGGATGTAAATAGAGAGGCAGAGAGGAACGACTTCCTTGAGGTTCTTCTTGACGGATAACCCGTTGGAATGTATAATTGTCCTGCGGTTAGCGATAGCTAACCAACAAAATATTGAATGGAGGTACTATCCTATGTCCCTGATTCAGAAAGAAATTGCCGATTTTACCGTTCAGTGCTACCAGAACAACGCCTTCCGCGCTGTCAGCAAGGCGGATGTGCTGGGTAAGTGGAGCGTGTTTTTCTTCTATCCCGCTGACTTCACCTTCGTCTGTCCCACGGAGCTGGAGGATCTGGCCAACCTCTACGAGAAGTTTCAGGCGGTGGGCTGCGAGATCTACGCCGTCTCCTGCGACACTCATTTCGTCCACAAGGCCTGGCACGACGCCTCGGAGCGCATTCAGAAGATCCAGTATCCCATGCTGGCCGATCCCACCCATTGCCTGTCCAAGGATTTTGAGGTCTACATTGAAGCCGACGGCCTGGCAGAGCGTGGCAGCTTTATCGTGAACCCGGAGGGGAAGATCGTGGCCTATGAGGTCAACGCCGGCAACGTGGGCCGCAATGCCGACGAGCTGCTGCGGAAGGTCCAGGCCTGCCAGTTTGTAGCGGAGCATGGGGACGAGGTTTGTCCCGCCAAGTGGCAGCCCGGCGCCGAGACCCTGAAGCCCAGCCTGGATCTGGTTGGCCAGCTGTAAGCCATGGAACAGATGGAACATCTCTATGACGTAGTGGTCATCGGCGGAGGCCCGGCGGGACTGACTGCGGCCCTCTACCTGGCCCGTGCCCGTTATCGTGTGGTGGTGGTAGAACAGGAACGCTTCGGCGGACAGATCACCATTACCTCGGAGGTGGTCAACTACCCCGGCGTGGAGCGCACCAGCGGTGCCGAACTGACCGAGACCATGCGCAGACAGGCGGAACGCTTCGGCGCGGAATTCCTGCTGGCAGAGGTCACCGGCCTGGAGCTGGAGGGCGATGTGAAAACCGTCCGCACCAGCCGTGGGGCGCTGAGCTGCTTCGGTGTGCTGCTGGCCACCGGCGCCCATCCCCGCATGGTGGGATTCCGGGGTGAGGAGCAGTTCCGGGGCCGGGGCGTGGCCTACTGCGCTACCTGCGACGGAGAGTTTTTCACCGGAAAGGATGTCTTTGTGGTGGGCGGCGGCTTTGCCGCAGCGGAGGAGAGCGTGTTTCTCACCAAGTACGCCCGGCATGTGACCATCCTTATCCGGGGAGATGATTTTACCTGTGCCCAGGCCACGGCGGACGCTGCCCGGAACCATGAGAAGATCACCATTCTCACCAATACGGTGGTGGAGGAGGTTTCCGGAGATACTGCGCTGCGCAGCATCCGGATGCGCAACACCAAAACCGGAGAGGAGACGGAGCATCAGGCAGCGGACGGGGAAACTTTTGGCGTGTTCGTGTTCGCCGGGTACGAGCCGGCCACTGAGCTGGTTCGTGGTCTGGCTGAGCTGGACGGACAGGGCTATGTCCTTACCGACCGCAGCCAGAAAACCACGGCGGATGGTCTGTATGCCGCCGGTGATGTGTGTGTCAAGCCTCTGCGCCAGGTGGTCACCGCTGTGGGCGACGGCGCTCTGGCCGCCACCGAGCTGGAGCGGCTGTGCGCTGCCATGCAGCAGAAAACCGGTCTGCGGCCCCAGGCTCCCAAGAGTCGGACGCCGGAACCGGAGGCCAAGACGCAGACGAACGACAGTCTGTTTACCGGGGAAATGCTCTCCCAGCTCCAAACGGTATTTGAACGGATGGCTTCCCCACTGATTCTGCGGCTCTGCCTGGACGAAACACCTGTCTCCGCCGAGCTGGAGCACTATATGCAGGAGCTGGCTGCTCAGAGTGACAAGCTGTCGGTGGAGCAGGGCGATCCGTCTAAGGTCCAGCATCTTCCCTGTGTCCAGATCTGCCGCTCCGATGGGAGCTGGACAGGCCTGGCCTTTCACGGCGTGCCAGGAGGCCATGAGTTTACCTCCTTTGTCCTGGGGCTTTACAATGCGGCCGGGCCGGGCCAGGCTCTGGATGAAGATACTGAGGCGGCCATCCGGGCTATCCGGAAGCCGGTGGAGCTTCAGGTGCTGGTGTCCCTCTCCTGTACCATGTGCCCGGAGCTGGTAACGGCGGCACAGCGTCTGGCTGCGGCCCATCCTGATATTTCCGCTCAGGTGTATGACCTGAACCATTTCCCCGATTTGCGGGAACAATATCAGGTGATGAGCGTGCCCTGCCTGGTAGTCAACCGCGGGGAGCAGATTTCCTTCGGAAAAAAGAATATCCGGCAACTGCTGGAGCTGCTGATGCCATAGGCACCAAACGCGCCGCACGGTTTGTGCGGCGCGTTTTAGTAATGCGATGGTGTATGTATAAGAGGAGTTTTCTTTATGAAAAAACATTTAGGAATTAGTGGCATTATTTTAGGTTTATTGTTTCTTTCAGCCGAATTGTACTGCCTTAGAGTAATACAATCCTTGGAGATGCTTCACGGCACATGGCTCCTTAATGCCTGGGAGTACATGAAAGAACCACAGTGTCTGATTGCTATTCTCATTACTATCGGTGTCATTATTTACTCCTGCTACCTTACCTTTTTCTCAAAAGAGTAAGTGCCGGAGGATGCTTGAAGAGGGTTTTATACAAGGGCATATTCATAAAACATAATAAAACAGAGCCAATCAACACTAAAACATCGCTATTTCTTCGTGAAAAGCGACGTTTTTATGGCCGGGACTAAAAAAGGAATGCTGCTGATCATATATCTTGAAAAAGGAAGGGGAAAAAATTTTAAAGTTGGACGGGTTGAGGGGCTGACTTTTTTCATTTCAAAACCGCTGCAGAAAAATAAAAAAGGCGCTCAAATTACCTGCCGTATCAGCGTTTTTCTTTCCCTGATAGGGCAGAATAATTTGAACGCCTATTGAAATTAAAAGTTTGAATGGACGGGAAGATTACCTTGCCCGTTTTTCTGTTTGCTAATGTTTATTTTCTTATCTCCCAAACAAATAATTGATGAGATAAATTGGCCAGGCCATCACAACCGTGACAGTTTTTACACTGTCCACTACACCCCGTCATACTTGTCCGCTTAATATATCCTGCTTGTTCTAAAAACTTGATTGCGGCTCTTACCCGGCTTTCTGATGTGTTTAACTTTTCGGCTATGTCAGAAATGCTCCACATGTGCCCTGCGCGCATAAGCGCCATAATTTCATTCAACATTTCAGAATATCAACAATCCTATATGATATGCGATAGTGGACAAAATCAAAGCGACAAAAATGTAATACAAGATAATCTTTATTGTCCACTTCCAAGAATGAA
The DNA here is from genome assembly GCF_041925195.1 of Flintibacter porci. Lineage (NCBI taxonomy): Bacteria > Bacillati > Bacillota > Clostridia > Eubacteriales > Flintibacter > Flintibacter porci. The sequence goes on along the minus strand of NZ_JBHEVB010000023.1, from coordinate 11,025 downwards.
TTTCCTGAAATGCGCTACCCATAGCCGCAATACAAGGCACATTGAAGAAAAATGCAAAAATATAAGCAAGAGCTTCTGGCTTGCTCACCATAGTCAAAAGTGTGCCGCTCAAAGCGGCGCTATCTGTAACTCCGCTTGAAAACATAGCGCCCCAAACGCCAGAGTTGCCGGCGGACGAGCCGAGATCAAATAGCGCCGCTAATACACCAAGAGATGCTTCTTTGCCCAATCCAGAAGATAGAAATGCGATAAATAGCTGCCACTTTAGGCCGAAAAACATAGTTATAGGCTCAATAGCAACACCAATTTTATAAATAAAGCTGTTAGCAATGTTTCCGTCTGGTGTATAGGAGAGCAACCAGAAGAATACGGCAACAAGAACAATAATCTTCATAGCCCGTTTAAATACATCGCCTAATCTTTTCCCAACGAAGCGGAAAAGATTTTTCCACTTCGGTTTATGGTAGGGCGGTAATTCCATAATCATACCGCACCGATCATTTTCTTGTAAAAGTTTTCTTCCGAATATTCTGGAAGTAATCATAATGTGTAAGAGAGCCACAGCAAATAGAGCAATAATGACTAAAATTGCTCCTGCGCCAAAAAAAGTCCCGCACATTAGACCGATAACACCCCAGGTAGCAGAACAAGGTACAACCCATGATGTAGCGATCGCCGTTACCCTTTGCCCCCAAGAGTCTAATACTCTTGTGCCAGATGAGCCGCCAATATTACACCCCAAGCTCACCAAGAACGGCATAATGGCCTTTCCTTGCAATCCTAATTTTGACATTGTTCCATCAAATACATATGATATACGAGCCATGTATCCGACTTCTTCAATAAATCCGAAGACGAAGCTGACACCAAAAACGAAACAAAGCATTTGCAAAGCAAATTTAGTGGCACTAAGAATAGCATCGCACAAAAGTGCATCAATAAAAGCAGGCACTCCTATTGAAGCCAGCCCAAAAGATACCCCAGACTGTATTGCGCTCATTACAACATCCATTATTTTGATAAGGGGCAACGCGATTACCAGTGAAGCAATAAGCCCCGCTAAAATAATTCCAATCGCTAAAGGCTTTCCCCAGCGGCGGCTGGTAGCAAGACGATCAAATTTGCTTTGTATTTCTTTTTCTGTTTGTGGCTCGGAAACCGATCCAGCCAAAATAGTATCGATCCATTGAAATTTGCAATCTCCAGTTAATAAGTTTCCTTTATTGATAGCGGATAGCAACGCATCTATATCTTCCCAAGCATTTTCCGATACAAGAGCAGATACCTTGTCTTTTATTACGCTATCATTTTCGATCAATTTGACAGCAAGCCACATTCTGGAATAGGCATCAATACCATTATCGGGGAGCAAATCTATTAGTGATTGAAAGTTCTCCCCGATCCGGGTTCTATATAGGGAAAAAATGTTACTTACGTCTAATGTTCTGGGAGACTTTAATGCAGCTTCAAGCCCTTGATAAAAGGCTTCATAGTCTTTCAAATTAGCGGCCGACATTCCGATTACAGGAACATTAAGTTTCTGTGCGATTGCATCACAATCAATTTGTTTTTTTTGCTGTGCGGCAACATCCATCATATTTAATACAACCATGACGGGAGTTGTTATTCCAGCAAAATCCGCTAACATAAATAAACTCCGCTCTAATTGTGAAGCATCTGCCAAAATACAAACAAGGTCGGCATTTCCAGACGCGATATAATCTCTGGTCACGATTTCCTCGTTGGAGTTTGCTGAAAGGCTATATGTACCAGGAAGGTCGATAATCGTATAGCTTGTTCCATTATGTGAAAAATGCCCTTCCTTTTTTTCAACCGTTTTTCCGGGCCAATTTCCAACATGTTGTTTTGAGCCTGTTAAGCCATTAAACAATGTTGATTTACCGGCGTTAGGCTGGCTTAATAACGCGATAGTTGTCTGTTTGGACATTTCAAATCACCTCCACAACTATTTTTTCACTTTCCTTGCGGTTTACAGCAATCAAAGTATTTCTGCTATAAACCAACAAAGGCCGCTTTTTTTGATTACTAACCATCTGAACAATGCCTCCGACGGTCAAACCAATAGAGGTGATACGAGTTAAAAATCGTGTATCTCCATCAATAGAGGTGATTTTAACTTTTTGGTGTTCCGCAACATCACTCAGCTTTCCCACTTTCTAATCCCTTCTTCCTTTGCTTCAAGCCTATGTAAAAGCCCTTTTTGATAGATTGACTGATACAAACACTTGAAATAAAATGTAAAATCTGTTATACATAAAAGCGATGGTTAGACATAGCTAACCTCTAACAATTTACTTTACAGCATTGAAACAGTCCGTACAATAGCTTTGAAGGAAGTTTGCTGAAACGTGATATAAATTTGTTGAATAGGGATAGTGAGGAATAAGCGATGGCAGATCCGATTAAAGAATTGATGTTGCCTTGTCTTTCACAATGGGGATTTTATCCCTCTGATAATCCTGGAAACCTCAATAGAGAAGGGAAGTATTATGAATTATCTTCCCATTTAGGGGAAGGGTATTATTGGTACTATGAGCGCGAAGGAATGTTTGCGCTGGCCGTGATGGATTTACGGCTCAAAGAAGATACGGTGATAGAGTACAAACAACCTGATTTTATGTCCATTGCATATTATGATACAGTATCTGCAGAACAACTGACCACGTATAAAAGATTAAATGCAAATTGTGTTAGGGGACATGTTTCTGATCAGCAGATTTTCCGTGTAAAGTATCATAAAGATATTCCAATTCGGGGAATGGAACTAATGCTCGTACCAGGATATTTTTGTAATTACCTAAACTTAAAATATCCTGATAAGTTTCCAGATCCAAGAGCAGCCTTTCTTAATATAGACGGCAGTTCCGATTTTCCAGAACTATTACTCCTGATGAGACAAATACAGGCATTTCAAGGAGTTGGTGCCACAGCACATTTATTCTATGAAAGCAAAGTTGCTGAAGCTGTTTCTCTTATCCTTGAAAAGACAACTGTTTCTAAAACTTCATATCAAGTAAAAAGGGAGTTGTCTTTTGAAGATATACAAAATTTAGATACTGTAAAATCTTATATTGCAGATCACTGTGCTTTTGACTTGCGTATAGAGCAATTAGCAAAAATTGCTTGTATGAGCCAGTCAAAGCTCCGATATTGCTTTAAGAGATGTTGCGGATGTACACTCACCGAATATATCCAAAATAAAAGGATCGCACAGGCAGAATACATGCTACTTAAAACTGATTTACAAATAAACCAAATAGCTAAAGCTGTTGGGTATAACCATGCCGGACACTTTTCAAGTCTATTTCAAAAAAGTACAGGACTTTTACCAGAGGAATATAGGCACTTAATGAGACGAACATAATAATTTGTCGACCACTTCTGGACATTTTGTTCCGGGCTAACCCGCTTTTCCTGCAGCCGGTTACCAACAGAGGTGGGGTATTTACCTATACTAAAATCTATGAACAGTTTTGGGGACTTTCCTATAGGAGATAAAAGTAACGCGATAGATTTTCTAAAGGGGTTGCTGCATTATTTTTATGCAGTAACCTCTTTTATTGAATGCTTCATGCACTGGTCCTTGACAAACTACGCTACTTATCTTATTATAACAGTGTTATATAGCACTGTTATATGGAGGGAGACACATGGAAGAAAAGTCTACCGCCACGCTGGAAAAAATCCAGCGGGCTGCCATAGAGGAATTCTCGGAGAAAGGCTTTCAGGGTGCCTCTCTGCGGCAGATTGTGAAGCAGGCTGGTGTCACCACCGGCGCATTTTACGGCTATTTCTCCAGCAAAGAGGCGCTCTTTGCATCCATTGTGGAGCCCCATGCCGCTGCACTGATGGGCCGGTTCATGGAGGCCCAGACCTCCTTTGCCGAGCTGCCAGAGCAGGAACAGCCGGAACACATGGGGCTGGAGTCCAGTCAATGTGTGCATTGGATGGTGGACTACATCTGTGACCACCGGGAGCAGGTGAAGCTGCTGCTGTGCAAGGCTGAGGGCACCAGCTATGAGCATTTCGTCCACAACATGGTGGAGGTCGAAGTGGAATACACCCTCCAATACCTGGAGGTTCTGCACCGTCTGGGGCATGAATGCCCCCAGCTGGATGCACAGCTGTGTCACATCATCGCCAGCGGGATGTTCAACGGCATCTTCGAGATCGTCGTCCACGATATGCCAAAGGAGCAGGCCGTGCGGTATGTGGACCAGCTGCGGGATTTTTACACCGCTGGATGGCTGAAGCTGATCGGCCAGTCATGAGCCGCACCATTTTTCAGTAAGATAGGGGCTGCTCCCCTTTCTTTTTACACCAATGGTTAGCAATAACTAACCTAAAAAGGAGGAATATTTGTGAAGCAAAAGAAGCAAAACGCTCTGACCGTCCTGCTGGGATATGCAGGCAGCCACCGGCGGCTCACCTTTCTGGGGTTGGGGCTGTCGGCGGTGTCCATGGTGTGCAGCATGATCCCGTACCTCTGCATCTGGCTGGCAGCACGGGATCTGATCGCTGTGGCGCCGGACTGGACGCAGGCCCGGAGCGTGACGGACTACGGCTGGATCGCCTTCGCTTTCGCGGTGGGCGGCATCCTCATCTACTTCCTGGGTCTGATGTGCACCCATCTGGCGGCGTTCCGCACGGCGTCCAACATTCGCAAACAGGGCATGGCACATGTGATGCAGGCGCCGTTGGGCTATTTTGACGCCAATGCCTCCGGTTTGATCCGCAGCCGGCTGGATGCAGCGGCCGCCGATACAGAAACGTTGCTGGCCCACAATCTGGCGGACATCGTGGGTACGATCACCCTGTTTCTCGCCATGCTGGTGCTGATGTTTGTATTTGACTGGCGTATGGGCGCGGCCTGCCTGCTGGCGGCGGTGATCTCCATCCTTGCCATGTTCAGCATGATGGGCGGCAAGAACGCCGGGCTGATGGCGGAATACCAGGCGGCCCAGGATCGTATGACCAAATCCGGCACAGAATATGTGCGCGGTATCCCGGTGGTCAAGATCTTCCAGCAGACTGTGTACTCTTTCAAGGCATTCCAGCAGGCCATTGAGGACTACAGCACCAAGGCGGAGCACTATCAAGGTGATGTGTGCCGCGTACCGCAGTCCATCAACTTGACCTTTACTGAGGGCGCCTTTCTGTTTTTGGTGCCGGTGGTGCTGTTCCTGGCTCCCGGCGCGCTGGCTTCCGGTGATTTTGCGGGGTTTGTCACAAATTTCGCCTTCTACGCTGTATTCTCCGCCATCATTTCCACCGCACTGGCCAAAATCATGTTTGCGGCTTCCGGTATGATGCTGGCCGACACCGCTCTGGGCCGCTTCCAGCCAGTCATGGACGCGCCGACGCTGGCGGTGCCGGATCATCCACAGTCCCCCAGGGACAACCGGGTGGTATTCCGGGATGTGAGCTTTACCTACGACGGCGCGCAGTCTCCCGCCCTGTCCCATGTTTCCTTCACCGCCGAGCCCGGACAGACAGTGGCGCTGGTAGGGCCTTCAGGCGGGGGCAAGACCACAGCCGCCAGCCTGATTCCCCGGTTCTGGGACGCAGATACCGGCACTGTCGAAGTGGGCGGCGTGGACGTACGCCAGATTGATCCCCATGTGTTGATGGATCAGGTCGCTTTTGTGTTTCAGAACAACCGGCTGTTCAAGGCCAGCATTCTGGAAAATGTCCGGGCTTCCCGCCCCGACGCCAGCCGTGAGCAGGTGCTGGCTGCCCTGGAAGCCGCACAGTGCGGCGACATTCTGGAAAAGCTGCCCCAGGGACTGGATACTGTGATCGGAACCGAAGGGACCTATCTTTCCGGCGGCGAGGCCCAGCGCATCGCGCTGGCACGGGCCATTTTGAAGGATGCACCCATCGTGGTGCTGGATGAAGCCACCGCTTTCGCCGACCCGGAAAATGAAGCCCTGATCCAGAAAGCCTTCGCTCAGCTGACAAAGGACCGCACCGTCATTATGATCGCCCACCGGCTCTCCACGGTGGTGGGTGCGGATAAGATTCTGGTGCTGGAGGGCGGCCGGGTGACAGAGCAGGGTACCCACGGGGAGCTGATTGCGGCAGGCGAATTGTACACCCGGATGTGGGCCGACTACAATCAGGCGATCCAATGGAAAATGGAAAGCGGCAAGGAGGGGAAATAAATGTTTGGAGCAAAATTTCAGCGGAAATATGCCCTGACGGATCAGGGTGTACAGAACACCAAAAAGGGCACCTTCTGGACGGTGGTCGTCAATCTGGTGGTCATGGGCGGAGTCAGCATCCTGTACCTTGTGATGTCCGCCCTGATGGCGTCTCTGACCGACGGTGTCTCCCTGACCGACTCCCTGCCTGTACTGGCCGGACTTTTGGTGTTTGCGCTTCTTTCCTTTCTCACCCATCTCCAGCAGTACAAAGCCACCTATGGCCTTGTGTACGGTGAGGTGAAAGCCACCCGGCTGCGGCTGGCGGAACGGCTGCGCAAGCTGCCCCTTGGATTTTTTGGCAAGCGGGATCTGGCCGACCTGACGGAGACCCTGATGGGCGATGTCAACCGCATGGAACATGTCTGGAGCCATGTGCTGGGCTACTTGTACGGCTCCTACATTTCCACCGCCGTGATCGCAGTCTGCCTGTTCTGGTATGACTGGCGGCTGACTATTGCCTGTCTTTGGGGAGTGCCGGTAGCGTTTGGCCTGCTGTTTGGAAGCCGGAAGCTCACCGAACGCCAGGCCGAGCAGACCAAGCGCGCCGCCGTGCGGGTTTCGGATGGGATGCAGGAGGCGCTGGAAAATGTGCGGGAGATCCGTGCCACCAATCAGGAGGAGCGGTATCTTGCAGGATTGTACCGGAAGATCGACGAGCATGAACGGATCATGATCCGCGGCGAGCTGGTTACCGGCCTGTTCGTCAACGGGGCCAGCGTTATCATGCGGCTGGGCGTGGCGACCACGATCCTTACGGGCGCGGGGCTGATTTTGTCCGGACAGATTGACTTCATGCTGCTGTTCTTGTTCCTCATGGTCATTACCCGGATCTATGCCCCCTTCGATCAGAGCCTTGCGTTGATTGCCGAGCTGTTTGTCTCCCAGGTGTCGGCAGACCGGATGAACGCTCTGTTTGACACCCCGATTGCCGAAGGGGCGGAAACCTTTCATCCTAAGGGACACGACATCGTATTTGACCATGTGGAGTTTGCCTATGACAAAAAGGCCGTCCTGCACAATGTCAGCTTTACTGCAAAGGAAGGCGAGATCACCGCGCTGGTGGGCCCCTCCGGCTCCGGCAAAAGCACATGCGCCCGGCTGGCTGCCCGCCTGTGGGATGTCACCGGGGGCGCTATCAAAGTGGGTGGGGTGGATATTTCTACCGTGGATCCAGAGGTGCTGCTGACCGATTACTCCATGGTTTTTCAGGATGTGGTGCTGTTTGACGACACGGTGATGGAAAACATCCGCCTGGGCAGGCGGGGTGCCTCCGACGCAGAGGTGATGGCCGCGGCCAAAGCCGCCAACTGCGAGGAGTTTGTCAGCAAACTGCCTCAGGGCTACCAAACGCCCATCGGAGAAAACGGCGCCAAACTTTCCGGCGGCGAGCGGCAACGCATCTCCATTGCACGTGCGCTGCTCAAGGACGCTCCCATCGTATTGCTGGATGAGGCCACTGCCTCCCTGGATGTGGAAAACGAGACCAAGGTGCAGGGGGCGCTCTCCCGGCTGCTGACCGGCAAGACGGTGCTGGTCATTGCCCACCGGATGCGCACTGTGGCCGGGGCGGATCATATCGTGGTGCTGAAAGATGGCCGCGTGGAGCAGCAGGGTTCCCCGCAGGAGCTGATGGCGGAAGGCGGACTGTTCCGGCATATGGTAGAGCTCCAGACCGAAAGCGCCCGGTGGCAGTTGAGTGGGGCAAGGCCATAATTCTTTGTACAATAGAAATGAGAGAAGCCCACAGTTCCGGATAAAAAGAACTGTGGGCTTCTTTCTGGGCTGAAAGTCTGCGTTAATTGCCATCAGGTAACGAAAGCCGCGCCCTGCGATGAATACCCCAGCAGTGGGCAGCCGAAGTGCCGGACAAAGACCGCCGTAAATTTGCTTTGATTTTCGTAGCCTACTTACGCTCGCTGCAATTTCCGCCTTTCGCAAATCGCTACTCTACAGCAATTCTGCTGCTCTGGGCATCCTTACCTCCTGAAAAAAGGGGATCCTGAGAAATCATAGGTCAACAGATGAATCAAAAAGGGAGAATAAACCCTCTAATAATTCGTCTATTTGACAAAAGCGCAGCTTACAGATAAAATATATAAAACCACATTCGCACAATATAAAATGGAGGATTTCCAATCTATGGCCATTGTAGGTAACGCTCGCATGGATGCCAGCAGACAGGCAGATGAAAACTGTCTGAAAGCCATCCTAATGATTCATATTGATAAAGGCCGTGCTTATGTAAGCGACTTGGCTGAGGCCCTGGGCGTTGCTTTGACGACGGCATATTACTCCGCCTACCGCCTTGCGGATGCCGGTTACATCCAGCCGCTGGAGCGCCGGGGCGGACGGAAGTCCAATAAGCAGACTTTGGTGCTAACGCCTGAAGGGGAAAAGCTGGCGAGCCAGATCCTGGAGAAGCATCAACAGATCCAGCGATGGTTGACTTGTCTGGGCGTCCCAAAAGAGGAGGCTGACGAAGAAGCCTGCCATTGGGAACACAGTATCACAGACAAGACAATGGAGGCTATTCAGCATCACGTTGAAATGGCTGCCCGAATCCGGGGCGGTGATGCCAATGCGGTAGATGTGATGAATGCCATGGCACGCGCCTTTGGACAGGGAAATAATCAGACGATTAGCGGAAACCTGATCAGCATTATTGACCAATACGGCGGTGCTGAGGGAATCCGCCGCAAAGGAGAGTTGTCCGCCCGAGCGGGTGGTGATGATCAACTGGAAGAGACTTTGGTATTCTTGGAGGAATCCGGCGGCATTGATAAGGTGCGTGCTGACCTGCTGTCGTTTTCCCGGCTTAAGAAAATGACAGACCGGAATGGTGGCGAGGATGGGATGGCCGCACTCTTTGCTCTTTGCGAGGACTTGGGGGGAGTGAGAAGACTGAATAAGCTCAAAACCCTGGCAGATGCAATGGGTGGGATCGATCAGGTTTTGCGGATCCTTGGACAGAACTATAAACTTTGGTCTGCTGCTCTGCAGGCCGATCATCATGAAGCGTAAAGCGCAAAAAGCCAACCTAATGCGGTTGGCTTTTTTGTTTTTTACATTTCTGCATCTTGAATTTTGCTTTATATGCAGGTATAATCAATGGAAATGATTCCCTCTAATAGTAAGCGGGAGTTTTTAATTTGAATAAAGGTTAGTATTAGCTAACCATTGGGGCACAAGGGTTGCACGATTCTAACGGCAGAAAAATAAAATATAAAAATATATTGACATTCTATGAACACTATTATATTATCATTACAGACAGCTAATATTTCTTCCAATCAAAAAACGTTGGAAGCTTTTTTTAAGAATAGAGGTTAGCGACAGCTAACCTTCGACAAATATTGACAACTGATTCTCTGTTTGACTTCGGTCTAACCCTCTCGATCGGCCGCGGGAGGTTTAAGACACCATTCGTTTCTCCTGAGACGGAGGGTCGTTCATATTCACCCTACTGCATGCCGCCAACCACGGCGGCGAAATGAAAGGAGCATTTTTTATGACTGCTACTAAGAACAACAGTATCTTCAAGAAGCTGGGTGCCCTGGCGATGGCCATGTGCCTGACCTGTGCCCTGGCCGTCAGTGCCAGTGCAGCTTCCGTTTCGGAAATCACTAACGGAACGGTCGTAATCTATAAGGACGGCAGCACTTCGGATGAATCCATGGCGAACGACGCTATTGCCGACGGCTACACCGTGTCAGTGAATGCAGACGACAGTTCTATGGTCGATATTACCATCCCTCTTCAGAAAGTCTACAAGATGGGCTTTTACGGCTACATCACGGACTCTAGCGTTTTCACCCTGAATGGCGAAACTTTAGCGTTCACCGTTAGCGATGCTCCCTACTACAATGGTGGCGACTTGGTTCTGACAGTTCCTGTCTCTGCGTTTTTCGCTGAGGATGAAAACGGTGACGAAGCCCTGGTTTCTAGTGTAAAGATCGATGCTGACTTCGAGCTCGGTCTGTATAGCGTCATTGGCGGATCCGGTAATCATACCCAGATTGCTGGCATGGATGCAGTTGCAGATCTCTACCTGAAACCTGCTGCTGTGTTGGCTGGCAACTAAAAATAGGGGTTAGTTTTCTAAGTCCATATTGTCAAGGGATGGAAAGCGGGCGGGTTAGTTCCCGCTCGCTTTCCGCTTTTGCATAAAGGAGGAAAAGTTTTGTGTTTAATGTGAGGGCGATGCTCGGGATGAGAAAGAGCTTACGCCGGACAACCGCGTTTTGTTTGAGCCTGTCAATGCTCCTTTCGAGTGTGGCCGTGGCATCAGCAGAAAGTCCTGGACTTTCCCTGGCTGTGAAGGATCCTGAGGCAGACACCTACTATGTGGGACAAACAGTAAATGTGGAAGTAACTGCCCCAGAAGGAGCGGATGTTTATTATACCACCGACGGGACAGAACCAGTGGTGACGAGTGAGCAACTGACCGGCAACATAATCACAGTGACGGCACAGGAACCTGGTAAGGTGACGGTAAAAGCTCTAGCTGTGGTGAACCCGACCGAGCAGCCGGAACAGACCGAGCAGCCGGAACAGGCCGAGCAGCCGGAACAGACCGAGCAGCCGGAACAGACCGAGCAGCCGGAACAGGCCGAGCAGCCGGAACAGACCGAGCAGCCGGAACAGACCGAGCAGCCGGAACAGGCCGAGCAGCCGGAACAGACCGAGCAGCCGGAGCAGACCGAGCAGCCGGAACAGACCGAGCAGCCGGAACAGACCGAGCAGCCGGAGCAGACCGAGCAGCCGGAACAGGCCGAGCAGCCGGAACAGACCGAGCAGC
>NZ_JBHEVB010000022.1:0-35636 GCF_041925195.1 Flintibacter porci | reverse complement strand
AGGCGTTTCAGGGCGTTACCCCGTCATTCCACCTGTCGAATTACCAGTTATCCAAACAACTGTATTTTGTTGTTTGTCCGCTGACTTCTTACCGCCAGCGAACGAGTCGCACTCGTCCAAAATGGATCACCCTCCTTGCCCTCGCCTTTGGTGTTGGCTATGAGGGTGTCCACAAATTTGAGGATGTCCGCCTCGTTGTGAATGTAGGACAGCGGATTGTAGTGCATGGATTTTGAAAAATCTATGCTGTTAAACACTTTGATCTGATACCCCCGGCGTTGCAGAAAAGCCCCCACCTGGGAGAGTACCCCGCCTTTTGGATCGACGCACACATAAGAGCTGTGCGCCTGGAGAAGCTGGGGCGTGAGCCAGAAACGGGTTTTGCCGGAGCCGGACGAGCCGATGATGCAGGCGTTGAGGTTGCGGGCGTTGGCGGGATTTTTGGGCCGGGTGTTCATAGTGAGAAACTCCGTCTTTGTCAAAATGACGTTGTTCTCAAACTTCGGATCGACAAAGGGCTTGATGTCTTTTTCGGTGCCCCAGCGGGCCGACCCGTATTCCTCATCCCGCCGAAATTTCTTTGCGTTCTTGCCTTTGAAGTAGATCAGCAGGCGAAAGCCCACCGTGCCCACAATGCCGATGAGCCAGTCGAAGGGGGCAAGCCCTGGCGCAAAGTCGGCAAAGGCCGGGCCGATGCTCTGCCCCAGGCCCATGAGCTTGTGGGCAAAGTCTGCTCCAGGAGCCAGGCGGTAAGCTGTCCCCAGCTTTAGGCAGGCCCACAGAATAAACAGGTACGGGATATTGGGTATCACATACTTTTTGACGCTATCTGTCCTCATGTACCGCCTCCCTTGCACGTTCTTTCTTGTGGGACGGCTGGCGGGCCAGTTCAGCGGCAGCCCGTTTGAGCTGTTCCCGGATGGGAACACGTTGGGACTTGGAACGCTTCAACACACGCCGGGAATATTCCGAAAAGCAAGCGGTGATGGCGTCGGCCTGCCCGCTTTTGAAGAACAACAGGTATTTGTCTGGCCCGGTCTTGTAAAAGGCATAGTCCACATTCCATTTCCGGGCCACCCGGTCAAAATCCTTTGGGGACTCCACCTCGATGCTGTTCGTAGCGGCCCCGTGGCCCATGAGCTGACGCACCGTCTGTTTTCCGTGGGGTGTCTGGCGGGCCCGGTACGTTTTCTTAATCTTCCGGCCCACCGCCAGACACGCCTGGGCCAGCACTCGGCCCGTGAGCTTTGTTGCCTTGATCGAAACTGCTATGGTACGTCTGGAAACGTCCTCGTCAATCAGCCGTATCCCTCCTTTCCATGAAAAAAGCACCTCTGGACAAAGTGTCCAGAAGTGCCGTTATCGTTCCTCGCGTTCCTTTGCGGCGATCTTCCGATAGCCCTCCAGGGAGGAACCGTCAATAATTTCTTTGTAGGCCGCCATCTGCTCCCGCACCGTGAGCTGCGGAAAGGCAAAGACTTTGTGCTCGTCGGGAATGTCCTCGCTCCCGTGATAGTGCTCGATAAATTGACCGCCATTGTTCAGCACATAGCCGCCAGGGGCAAAGTGGCCGTCCTCTTCAAGCCGAATGTCCCGCCCATATGCCTCATAGTCAAAATAATTCAGCAGGTGCTCCGGCACATCAATGGCCTCCATGTCCTCCACATAGATGCGGCCCAGGGTTTCATCGTCCTCAACGCCGGGATAAAACTCATAGCAATCCAGATTTTGCGCCAGATTGATGAGATCGGCCACGCTGGACGTATGTTCGCCGCTGTCAATGACGGCCTCAAATTTCTCCAGTTCGCCTTGATCCAGCTCGGAGAGCAGACAGGCCAGATAATTGAGCTCGTCCAGGTTTTCATATTCTGTGAGATAGTCGTAGAGCCCCAGCACATCACCGTCAAAGCTGGTTATGAAAAATTCCTCATAACGTACCCCGTCCACACCGATCCGCTTCAAAAGGGCCTGTACTTCTTCGGTAGTCGTGGGGAATTTCAGCGTTTCGCCAACCAGCTCACCCTCGTTGTACTTTCCCAGGTTGGTGATGTAGGCTTCAAACAGGGACGCCATCAGCGGCGCCCCTGGCCCTTGACGGTCAGGATGCCCTCAAGGGTAGTCGCGGTAATCCCCAGGCGCTGGGCCACGGCAATATCATTTTTCATGGCCTCGGTCACGGAATGGCCGCATACCACCAGCACACGGGAGCGCCGGAGCAGATCGCGGCCCATGTCGATGCCGTTCTTGTGCTCCTCCGGCACCGCGTCATTGAGGAACAGCGGCAGATAGAGCATGGGGCAGATGGGGGAATAGCCCGCATCATAGACCACGCGGCAGTAATGCGCCGCCTGCTCCATATCCACCGCAGGATCACCACGCCACGCAGCGGTGATATACGCAAGGGATCGTTTCATCGTCAACACCTCCGATATTTAATAGGTAGTTCAGCCCTATCCCCCGCCCTTTCCCATTCATGGGAAAGGGGGCGGCTCTGGAGGATATATCCCCGCCGCCTTGCCGGAAATAGCACAGCCGGGCCAGGCCGTCAAGGGCAAGCCGCCGCAAGCGGCGGGCGTTCCGCCCCTTGACGGCCCGTTCCCGGCTGCGCTGCAAAATATCCGGCGACGGGGGATATATCACCACAGAGCCCATCCCCGGCGCGGGGCGTTCACCTCTGGACAAAGTGTCCAGAAGCGGGGCCCGGTTACTTCTCCAAGTCCTTTTTCCTGTCCGGTTGCGCCAGTTCGGGCGGCTGTTTCTCTTTCCACTCGTCCAGCAGCGCCATGATCTGCTCTTTCATTTTGGCAGGAGTGACCTCCTTGCCGAAATACTTAGACAGTTCAGCAGTCGAAATAATCACACCGCGATCCTCCTTTTTTTCTTCACTCAAAATGCCGTCGATCACATCGCCGTTGAGCTTGCCCTCCTTGTCCAGCTCGTGGAGCCGCTTCGCCTGGGACACCGAGGGGGAGGACTGCTCCCCATCAATGGAAACGGCAATCAGCCGCTGGTTTTCCGGCCTGATATACGAAATCTCCACCGCAGGCATAAAGCCCATCTGCTTTGTGTCCACCTTGTCCAGAAGCTCCGGCACCAGGGAGTTGAGCCGGATATACCGCATGACCTTTTTATAGTTCATGTCGTGTTCCTTACCAACAATCTCCACCGAGAGCTTACCCAGGGCCTCCGCCTCTTTCTCATTTTTCGAGCGGGCCCCCTGGCGTTTGATAGCCTCCACCTCCAAATCCAGCAGCTTTGCCAGTTCGCTGGGGAGAGGATCTCCACGCTGCTTGTTGCTGTTCCGCATTTCTCGGACAGCTTCAAGATCGGTCATTTCCCGGACGATGCAGGGCATTTCCTCCAGCCCGGCCCGTGTACCACCATGATGGCGGCGGTGGCCCGCGATAATCTCATAGCCCTTGCCGTCTTTTTCCGGGCGGACGGTGGCGGGGGTCATAATGCCGTGTTCCTTGATCGTCCCCACCAGATCGTCCATCGCCTTATCGTCCTGCACCTTGTAGGGGTGCTCTCGGAACGTATGGAACGGATGAAGCTCCGCCATTTTCAGATAGACGATTTTTCCATCTTCCACCGGGCGGGGCGGCACGTCAGGCGTGGGCGGCAGATTGATCTCCGGCGAGACTGCCGCCTCCTTGACGGGAGCGGCCTTGCCCGGCTTTACCGCCTTAGCGGATTTAGACGCAGGCGCACCGCCGGAGCCCGTTTCCTTGCCCTTGTCAGCTTTCTTACCTCTGGACACTTTGTCCAGAACAGAGGGCGGGGCCTCCTCACGGGCCGTCTTGTCAACCTTAGACGGGCGGCCTGTGCGGGGCTCCGCCGCTTTCTCCTTCTTCCCCGCAGACACCGCAGCCTGCTCTTTCGGGGGACGGCCCCGGCGCTTTTTCGGCTTATCCGCTTCCGGCGCTTTTCCCTCCGCAGCAGGGGCAGGCACTTCCTTTTTACCATTATCGGCAGACTGGAGCTCTGACAGATTGATCACCTTTCCAGCCGGAGCCGGTGTATCTTCGCCCATTCCAGGAAGAACAGTCTGCTGTGTGTGCTTGTCGGTAGACGGCGGATCGGGCTCCACATGATCGGGGGCCGCTTTATCTTCGCCAGAAACAGCAGGAGCATTATTTTCCTCCAGCGGTGGCAGATCACCCTGGCTGGGCGGGAATTGGTTTTCCGGGGTCTTATTTTCCTCCGGGCCCATGTTCACTTTTTCATCGGCCATTTGCTAACCTCCTTTTTGATGGAATGAAAAAAGGCCAGACCTCCCGGCCTGACCAGCAAAAATAACTCCCCCTTTCATTTTCAATTTGAAATCAGCATCACTCCTTTCCAAAACCAGGCCATAAAAAAACGTCGCTTTTCATAAAGAAACAGCGACGTTTTAGTGTAGGTTGGCTCGGTTTTTGTTGCCGTTTGTGGTTATATCTTTAATAGAGAAGGCTAAAACAAATAAATAACCTATAAGACCAGATGTATCAGTCACCACATTCGAGTAAATTCTAATAGCAAAGTGTAAATTATCTGTTAATATTAGCCGCAAGTTGTATGTAAATGTGCAACTTTTAATAATTGGTCACCATTATTAAAGGAGGGGATATATAATGGATTAGTGTAACAGAACAAATCGGGATTGCATATTATAGGTAACTGAGGTATACTTTATTTAAGAATACCTCCGGATTGAGGTGGTTGTGATATGATTATACAATCTTGCGCTTTTACAATTCACTTTCCACATAACACGAAGATTCGTGAGCATCTTTTCGAGTTAGAGAAACATTTTACAGATTTCCAAAAACCGTTTACGCTTGTACCTTTACCGCCGGATGCACCGATGGAAATTCCGCGCATTGTTGCAGCAACTGAACACGGACATTCTCAACTAACAATTTGCGGAAATAGTGCTCAACTTGTAACGAATTTTGACGCAAAATTTAATCGAGATATTAAACGTTGTGTAGAATATGTTAGTGATAAGTGCAATCGAATAGTATCAGCCTTGTCCATTATGGATGGAAGTGGTTCGGAAACTCCAAAGTTCTATTTTTCTGGTCTATCAATGACACTCCTCTTTGACCACGAAGATGGTATTGTAGACTCCGTAGACTATGTGTCGAAGAATTTTATAGACTACAAAACCAACTTACCAACCGATGAAGTTCAGTTTCGTTTGGCGCTTGTAATTGAAAGAAAATATTATGTGAATGTTATGGTGCAAAATAGCCGTACTTTCTCTGGCGTACCAGATGAGCGAGGTTCCTTTGCAGGTCTAAAGAATTTGGGAGACCGTCTACAGGTTATTTTAGACATCAATGATCGATATGCATTTAATCATGAGCCAAACTATACTTCTTGCGTTGAAACTGTTTCTTCTCTGTCTTCGCTTGCAGAACAGTTTGCGGCAAAGTATATCAGCTCATTTATAAAGAATGGAGAGATTAATTATGTCGGGCAGTAATGCTTTGACTGTGCCGTTAACACTAATACTTGGATTATCTCTATCTACGATACCTGCTGGAAGTTCGACTAATATAGCACCCACATTTAGCTATCAAATCGAAAGCAGTTATCAAACCACTTCGTTGAATGTTGTAGCTAAAGAATTTGGCAATACAAGTTTTAGCCCCCGTCATGATGCGTTGGCGCTGTTTGGCGAACAAAGCAATTTTTCTCCTGAAGAACAAATGACGTATAGAGCGATGTTGAAAGAAAATTCAGAAAATGTCGGAATAAATATTTTTGACCTATTCTAATGATAAACACATAATAAAGAGTTGAATGCTTATGATTCCGGAATTTATCGACTTTTGTAAGGAACTTTTCCCAAGTATTGATCCTTACACTAAAGAACAGGCAAAGCAGGCTATGAAACAATTTGAAAGTATTGAGGGACCTGTATTGTGCAGGCCTTGTGGTGCTTTTGACCTTTTACAAGGCGATATATTTTCGGAGATCCCATTTTTCTATACAGACGAAAATGGTGAGATGAAGGTTATTCGACGTAAAGCACAATTACTATCTAACACTTGTGATGCTTCGAGAGATGAACTATTGCTGTTTGCTGCAGTCCACCCACTGAGTGATATACACGATAACGATTCCATGATTTCAAACATTGTACGGAATAAACGTTATAGTGCCTTTTACTTGCCCGACCGCATATTAAAAGATGATTATGTTGACTTTGAGCTAATAAATTCGATGTCGAGAGAAACTTTTTTGCGGTTATATCAAGAACAGAAGGTCAAGAGAATTGCGTCACTCACTATGGTTGGCTACTATATGTTTATTTGCAAATTAACTGTCTTTTTTATGCGTCCAGAAGATGTCGAAGTAAACTCTGATCGATATGTTCCGGCTTAAAATTATTCTTGCGTACCAAAAGCACTCTTCCCACCCCCTTTTAGGGGGTTCGCTACACGCTTGTACGGGGAGAGCGCTTGAATGGCATTCAAGAGGTCAGCGGTTCGATCCCGCTTATCTCCACCATATCAAGGGAAAGAACTTTTCCTCGCTTCCGAAAGGAAGCGGGGTTTTGTTTTTTATGCGGCAATCGTCACGATGTCCAGCCCGCCGCAGAACTGATCAAAGTCGATATTGAAATCAATGTGCAGCTTGTAGTCCCGGTAGACATCCACCCGCTTGATTAAGCAGTTGACGATCATTTTTTTGGCCTCCATACTGGCCGTGTCGTACATTTCCGCCCATGAGATTATATCGTCATATTGGGCGTTCAGCGAAGCAAGCACCGTTTTCCCTTCGTCATAGGCCGCCTGTGCCGCTTCCATGTTCTCTTGAAGCTCCTGGCATTTGGCCTCGGCCTCGGCAATCAGAGAGCTTAACAGCTCCTTGGAAAAGGTGCTCTCACCACGGATGGTCTTGATAACCTCGCCTTTCAGCGTTTCAAGGTCAGCGGCGGCCTTGGCGTATTCTGCCCGGACGCTATGGAGCAGGCTTTTCCGTTCCTCCATCTTTTCCCGGTAGCGGATATTGACTATATCGCTTTTGGGGATCGCTTTCATGCGCTCAAAGATCTGGCGCACCAGCTTATCAATGATCCCGTCAAGGATATGGGCCGTGTAGCCCGTCTGTCCGTCACAGTCGGTCTGCTTGCGGGTTTTCCCGTAGCAGACATACCGCACACGCTTCACTACCCGATTGGGATCTTCCTTGCAGGGATAAGCCTTGCCGTTGGTGGTGAGGGACAGCCTCGCTCCACAATGTCCGCAATACACATTCCCGGCCAAAAGGGAGTTGCCCCGGGTGTTCAGCGGGATATGGCGTTCCTGTTCGGCGCTGTTGGCCCGGGAAGTACGGATATGCTGGGCCGCTTCAAACAGCTCCGGCGAAATGATTTGCAGGTGGGACAGCTCTTGGGATCGGCTTTCTCCACACCGCAGGACGCCCGTATAAGTGAGATTACAGACAATGCCACGGATACTGGCGTGGTGCCACATCTTACCCGTTCTTGCCCGGTATTATACCTCTGCTCGGGGGGCATCACAAGGATGTCGCCGGAGCCGGACTTGGGGGAGCTGTTGGCAAACGACGCCAGCAGGATTTGTTTCAGATGGCCGGAAATGGCCGTGTTTCGGGTTTCGGTAAAGGTGGCAGAAATCTCGTACCCGTCCACCTTTAGCGTGGTAGAGTTTCTCGGCATAGCCTCGTCATCGGTCATATTGCGGACGATACAGGGCATATTGGCAAACCCGGCCAGTTCGCTGGCCCGCTGGCGGCGATGTCCGGCGATGATCTCATATCCGCCGCCTTCACGGGGACGCACCAGCGCAGGCTGATTGACCCCGGCGGCCTTGACCGACTCCACCAGCCCTTGCATTTCCGCATCGTCCCGGACGCCAAAGGGGTGATTTTTGAACGGGTGCAGCTCGGAAAGATTGAGATAGACAATCTCCTCTTTCACGCCACGGGCAGCGTCCCGAGGGGCGGGCGGCTGCTCGGTTGCAGCCGGGGCCTCCGCCGTAGCGGGAGCGCCTTTCCCGGCAGGCGGTTTGCTTTGGGACATTTTGTCCCGAGGTTGCGGCTTGGCCCTGTCGGGGGCCGCCTTGTCAGCCCTGGCCGGGCGGCCCCTGCGGGGCTTGGTCGCATCCTTCGCTTTATCCGCCTGCTTGCCCTTATCCGGGGCCGCAGCCTTTTCCGGCGGCTTGCCCTTCGTCGCCCCATCCCGGGCAGCGGTAAAATCCACCACCTTTCCAGCGGGGGCGGGATCTCCCATGCCGGGGATCGTGGTCTGCTTCTCGTCCTTGCCCGGCTGCGGCGCACCCTCTTTAGCAGGAGCGTCCTTCTCTTTGGAAGCCTCCTTACCCGCCGGAGCCGGTTGCTCTGCCACAGGGTCGGGAACTGTCTTTCCCTCAACGGGTTTTTCCGCCGTAGGGGGCGTTACCACCTTGGACGCACCTTCTGTCACGGGAGCCTCCGCCTTGTCCGGGGCGGGCTGATCCTGCACCTGGGAATCGGCTTTGACAGGCTCCACCTTTCCCGGCTTGGGGGGCTCGTCTACCTTCCCAGCGTCGGGAATATTCTTTTTGTCGTCAGCCACCTAAAAACCTCCTTCGTTGTGAAATAGAAAAAGCCAGCCCGATGGCTGGCCTGTGGGGGAACACTCCTCCTTTCTCGGTGGGATATATGAAAACGCCGCCCATAGTCCCGTTGGGCGGCGTTCTTATCATAAAATCATGGGCTTGATGTGTTGCTTTATTAGGGCTATAATTGACTATTATAGTGACCGTAAAATGTTAAAGGGGGGGAGAATTTTGAAGTTCAAACTAATAATTATAGGTTTAGGCAGAAAATGCTTTATAACGGTAGTTTGAATTTCTTTGCATTGAGGGAAGTTTTATGATACCTGATAGATACTCGATCATTATTGATGGGCAGAAAATTGCTTTAGACACAACGGAACTACCAATGGGGCTTCAAATTATCAAAGATCTGACACCACTGGCGGCTTTAAAGCACTTAAATAAGCTGTATCTGTGTTGGAGCTTGATCTCTGACTTAACCCCTCTAGCAGAACTGAAAGAGCTAACGACGCTTGACCTTTCTCGGAATCGTATTATAGACTTGACACCGCTTTCCAATCTGACGCAACTAAAAAAGTTGATTCTAAATCAGAATCAAGTTATAGACTTGAGACCGCTAGCCAATCTGACGCAGCTAAAGGTTTTGTGTTTAGCAGAAAATCAATGCGTTGACTTGACGCAATTAAAAGGTTTGAAATCGCTTTCAATTCTGGATCTAAGTCACAATCCAATTACAGACCTGTCACCTTTAATGGCTCTCACTCGGATAATAGATTTGAGGCTGTCAGGCATCCAGATTACAGACCTGTCCTTTCTTCCAAATATGAAACAGTTGCGTAGCTTATACCTTAGTGAATGTCAAATTGTCACCCTACCGCCCTTGGTTGGCCTAACACGGTTAGAGTGGCTGGACTTGTGCAATAACCGTATTTCAGATTTGACTCCCTTGGTAGGATTACCCCGGCTGGGTACATTATACCTCAATCGCAATCAGATTTCAGATTTATCACCTTTGGCATATATCCCTAAATTACATGAACTGTTTTTGGAGCACAATACAATCACAAATTTAACGCCATTGACCAAATTGAATTGGTTGTCTAGATTATATCTGGAGGGCAATCCGATCACCGACCTGACCCCATTGATTGATATGCCGATGTTGCGGGAACTGAATATACGAGGTTGTCCAATTCAAAAGCGCAGCCTGACGGCTTTCCGAAAGGCGAGGCCAGATTGTCATGTTGAAATATAACATTTAGAAGCGACTAAAAACTATGGCTTGTTTTAGTGGTATTGCGTATTGAAGCGCATCTCACAGACCCAGTTACGGGGGTATGTAACCGATGGGCTCAGGAGAGCGCTTGAATGGCATTCAAGAGGTCAGCGGTTCGATCCCGCTTATCTCCACCAAAATGACCACACCAATTACGGTGTGGTTATTTTTTTGATGCCGGGGAAGAGACCCGGTCTAATTTATTTGATTCCCGTTTTCTGGAGGTCCCTAGCTATGAGTTTCTCCCTTCCCAAATACCAGGCACCGGATTTTGCTGCTCTGGGGCTGGACAACGCGCCCGATGTGCAGTTGGTCCCGGCAGAGAAAGACGGTGTGATGCCTGAAAACTATCACGCCACCACTATGTTCCCCGAATATTTCCGCATCGGTGGACAATGGGTGCTGGCAGAGGACAGCCGGATGGACTGCGTGGCTGTGGTCCGGGAGGGCAAAGTGTCCGTGGTGGAATTTCGCAATGTGAAGCAGGGTGATCTGGTGGCAGTAGGCCGGTCTGAGGACGGCTCTCAGGGCATCTATGTCCACCCGGACTGCTTTGTAGATGAGCAGGGAGAGCAGGAGGTCTTTGCCTTCCGTCAGGGCCGCAGCCGGGAGACTGCTTACTCCGTGGACTATGATAATCTCTACCAGCTGCTGCGCTATGAGCGGCAGCACGGCAATATCCTGTGGGTCATGGGTCCGGCCTGCGTCTTTGACTCCCGGTCCCGGGCCGCTTTTGCCGCCCTGGTGCGCCAGGGCTATGTCAACGGTGTCATGGCGGGCAATGCGCTGGCTACCCACGATCTGGAGGCAGGCTATCTGGGTACTGCCCTGGGCCAGGACATCTACACCCAGCAGTCCCAGCCCAACGGCCACTATAACCACATCGACACCATCAATGAGGTGCGTCGGATGGGGTCCATCCAGGCCTTTGTGGAGTCTGGCAAGGTAAAGGACGGAGTGATGTACCAGTGCGTACACCACAATGTGCCCTTTGTACTGGTTGGCTCCGTGCGGGACGACGGCCCTCTGCCTGAGGTGTACGGTGACGTCTATCAGGGCCAGGACGCCATGCGAAACCTGGTGAGAAACGCTACCACGATCATCTGTATGGCCACCACCCTGCATACCGTGGCCACCGGCAATATGACGCCCTGTTTCCGGGTCGTGGACGGAGAGGTGCGTCCCCTGTTCTTTTATTCCGTGGATATCTCTGAGTTCGCGGTGAACAAGCTGCGGGACCGGGGAAGTCTGTCGGTGAAGACCATCGTTACCAACGTGCAGGACTTTGTGGTCCACGTCAAACAGAATCTGTTGGGAGAATAAAAAATAAGGTTCGGTATCTGCACAGATACCGAACCTTATTTTTATAGTTGAAAATCCTCATCTTTCAGGGTGCTGAAGTCCGCCTTTACAGGGCGGGGTGGAACCCGCTTGAGGGGATCGTATCGAAAGCTGCGGCAGCTGGAGCCGGCAGACATGACCCCCTTCTTCTCACAGATCACCTGGTCTCCCTCCAGGGGACGGCTGTGGGTGCAATAAGAGCAGCGGGGGTCCATCTTTTTTTGAAACAGGGCCATGAATCGGTTACCTCCCTTGTGTAATCCTCTCCATTATACCCCGGACAGACGGGATTTTCCACCGCTTTTTTTCACCACACGTACGGCCAGAGCAAAAAGGAGCAGCCACAGGCACCAGGCGGAGACGGTGGAGATGGTGAGAGCCTGCTGAAAGTCCAGTACCGCCATGGCCTCGGTCTGTTCTGCCAGATAGAAGCTTACTGGGGCATTCAGTGGGACCAGCCGGGTGAGAAGGCCCAGCAGAGCGGCGGAAAGGGCTCCATGGAGCAGTTTACCAACAAAGTAGGTGCGCATAGACAGGCCGCTGTCCCCCAGAAAGGCCAGTACCTGGCAGTGGACAGACAGGCCGGCCCAGCCCAGCATGAAGGCGGCCATGGACAGCCGACCGGGCAGGGAGCCGTCAGTGAGGGAGGAGACCCCAGAGGAGATCTCCAGCACGCCCGTGAGCAGCCGTTTTGCCCAGGACTGGGAGAAACCCAGGGGACCCAGAAAAAGCGACAGGAGCTCAGCCAGGGCCTCCAGAACCCCGGCCAGGCTGAGCATCCGGATGACCACACAAAACAGCAGTACAAAGGCGCAGATGTTCAAAGAAGAGGATAGAGCTCCGGTGACCGAGCGGGTAAAGGCAGCAGGAAAACGGACGGCCTGGAATTGAGGGGCAGTAAGGCTGCCCCGGCGGGGCCCCTCGTGGGGGCGGTAAAAACGGAACAGAAGCCCTACGCACAGGGAGGCGGCAATGTGTGCCAGGTATAGGAGCAACCCCACGGTACCGCTCCCAAATACCCCTGCGCCCACCACGCCAAGGATAAAGGCCGGTCCGGCATTGTTGCAGAAAGCGAGCAGACGCTCGGCCTCTGTTTTGGAGCACTGTCCGCTCTGATACAGGGCAATGGCGGTGCGCGCTCCCACGGGATAGCCTCCCACAAAGCCTAAGGCCACTGCGCTGGCGCAAGCTCCATTGACCCGAAAGAGAGGTGCCATCACGGGCTGGAACAGCTTGCCCAGGTACCGGGACAATCCAAGCTCCACCACCAGAGAGGACAAGACAAAGAAGGGAAACAGGGAGGGGATAATCACATTGCCGCACAGGCGCAGCCCGTCCTTCATAGCGGCCATGGCCTCCTTGGGCCATAAAATCAGTGCCAGGGCGGCGCAAACGATAGCAAGGCCCAGAAACAGTTCCCGATAAGCTTCTTTTCCCAGCAGACGGCCCAAGATGATCCTCCCCCTTTCTGCGCACAGGAGAGTGTATGCAGAAACAGAAAAAATCAGAACGCAGCGGAACTTGGTTATAGAAGGGCAGTTCTTCCCTTGACATATATAGGACGACTATATATAATGCGATATATAGATAAACTATATAAGGAGGGCAGCTATGGAACTGGATAAGAGCCTGGTCAGCGGCAGTATGGCGCTGCTGGTGATGAAGCTGTTGGAGGGGCAGGATATGTACGGCTATCAGATGATCGAGGAGCTGAAACGGCGCTCGGATGATACTTTCCATCTGAAGGCTGGTTCGCTGTACCCTCTGCTTCACGGCCTGGAGGAGAAGGGGTATGTAGAGGCGTATGAGCGGGAAGCTACGGCGGGAAAACCCCGGCGCTACTATCATCTGACCGACCATGGGAAAAAGGCGCTGCAGGAGAAGGAGCAGGGTTGGAACCGATATGCGGATGCGGTTCGGCAGGTTTTAGAGGGAGGTGCGTGTTGTGTCGGAGTGTAATACGATACAGGCCTACCTGGACGCAGTAGCGGAACAAATCCGCTGGAAGCGCGCAAAACCAGTGGTCCTTTCGGAACTGGCGCAGCACTTGGAGGATCAGCGGGATACGTTTGCCTCGGAGGGCTGTGCCAATGCCGAGCAGCTGGCGGTGGAGGAGATGGGGGACCCTGTGTCTGTGGGTGCTGAGCTGGACCGCATCCACCGGCCCAAGCCCCAGTGGGGGCTGTTGACTCTGACCGTGTTGCTGGCGCTGACCGGTGCGGTACTCCGGGTGGTGCTGACAGCCGACTGGAGTATTTATGGGGAGAATTTCTATCTCAGAAGAACGGTGCTTGCCTTTGTGCTGGGCTGTGGGGCGCTTCTGTTGGGATATTTTCTGGATTACGTCCGATTGGGCCGCTGGGGCAGGGTGCTTTATTTTGGGGTTCTGGCTGTTGGAATCCTGATGCTGATCTTCTCTCCGAAAATCAATGGAATCTCTTACTATACCGGTTACATCACCTTGTGCTATCCGGTGGTATATGTGTTCTGGCTGTATACCTGGAGGCGAAAGGGGTGGATGGGGCTGGCCGCTGCCCTCTTGGGTGGAATTCCCTTGGAAATGATCTGCATGTTTGGACCTCATAGGTTCAGCCTTTTGATGATCTTTGTCGTAGGAACTGTGTCGATCCTGCTGGCTGCCTGGAACGATTGGTTTGGCCTCGGACGTCAGAAGTCCGTAGGGGTAGTCCTGCTTTGGAAGCTGGCCGCAGCAGGTGTGACGGCAGGTGGTGTGCTTCTCTCTGGCGGTGGATTTCAGCGCTTGGCGATCACGCTGCATCCAGAACGTGATCTCATGGGCTCCGGTTATGAGGCCGGGATGATCCGGAAAGCGCTTGAGACAGCACAGTGGATAGGAAGAGGGGAGTGGAGCACAGCAATTTCCGGCCGCCCTTATGAGACCACCGTGCCCGGATGTGACGGCAGTGCCCTTTTGACTACACTCATCTATAAGCTTGGCTGGCTGCCGTTTCTGGCGGTTGTAATGGTATTTGGAGTGCTGGTAGTTTGGCTGCTGTCCCGCTGCCTGCGGCAAAAAAGCCAGCTGGGCAAAATGGCGGCATTGGCAGTGATTTTGACTCTGTCCAGCCAAGCCGCTTGCAGTGTGGCCTGGAATCTGGGCTTTACGCTGTGCAGCAGCGAATTTCCGTTGATGATTGGGAATCTGAGTTCGGTTGTGAATATTGGGCTGATTGGACTGGCCCTGTCTGTATTTCGAGGCGAGAGCATCGCGCAAAATCTGATTTATAATGAACCGTTGCATCTGCCGCGGTATCGGGTCAGAATCATATTGGAAAAGAGCGAATCATAAAGGGAAAAGGCCCCGCCACATGGCGGGGCCTTTTTTGGACAAACGAGAGTGAAATAAAAAAAGAAAAATCCGCAATCCATTGAGTCTCAATGGATTGCGGATTGGTCCGAGTGCCGAGATTCGAACTCGGGGCCTCTTGAACCCCATTCAAGCGCGATACCAAACTTCGCCACACCCGGTTGTCGGCTCAGGACTCGTTGTCCCGGCGACTCGTTTATATTAGCACACCCCCGGGGAAAATGCAAGCTTTTTTTAAAATTTTTTTCGAATTTTTTGAAATAAGAATAATGTTGAGAAAACTGGCGAAATATAACTGTATTTGCAACTTTTTTGAAAGGCACAAAAACTCCTCCGAGAAGAATTTCCCGGAGGAGTGCATTTATTTTGCGGTTACAAACAGCTCATAAAGCCTGGAGAGCATATCCCAAGTCTTCCGATCCATCACTCCCGTCTGTTCCAGCTGGGCCAGACCCTGGAGCCAGCGGGTATTTTCCACTGAGGCGTCTCCGTGATAGCCGTCGGACGGGGCATCTACAATGCCGTTGAGCTTCTGGCTAAGGATCTGGAACATGGTCTGGGGCAGAATCATATAGCCGCCGGACATGCCTGGGGAGACCTGGAACCCTTCGCCGGGGAAGATGCGCAGAGAGCGGGTAGGGGAGACGTCCCGCTCCAGATCCACCCAGGCGGAGTGGATGGCGTCCCAGGTGCGCTGGTCCACCACACCGGTGACCGGAGGAGCCAGCTCTCGCTGGAACAGCATCACGGCCTCCAAGGTCTCCTCGCCAAACAGGCCGTCCATGGCCAGTTTTGGCAAGAAGGGGTAGCGGGTCGCCAGCCGCCACAGCATGTATTGAAGGTTGCGGACCGGATTGGACAGCATTTCCTGTTCCAATTCCATTCTTGTCATACCAATTTGACCCCCTTAAAGTCTGTGTTTCCAAGCTGCAGACCTCCGCCCGGGAACTGGCCCTGACGGCTGGTGGTGCCGTAGGTTTTACCGCCGGTTTGAGCAGATGCAGTCTGGCTGAGCGGAAAGTTGATGTTATCGTTGCGCAGATCCCGCTCAATGCCGGTGTAGTTGTTATAGAGAGAATACCAGGTATTGGGACCGACAATGCCGTCTACCTGCAGTCCGGCCTGTGCCTGATATTTCCGTACCGCCTGTGCCGTAGCATTACCGTAGATACCGTCCACCCGAATGGGGGTGAGGGATTCGTTAAACTCGGCGGTAAGCGCCAGCATGTACTGCAGGATACGTACATCGGACCCACGGTCGCCCGGCCGGAGAATACCGGGATACTGGAAGGAGAAAGTCTGGAACTGCTGGCCCATACTGACCAGCTCTGAGAGCTGGTTGGTGCCCACATAGAGATAGACCAGCTTATACCAGGTAGCCTTGCCTACAATGCCGTCCGGCGTGAGATTGAAAATCTGCTGGAATGTTTTAACCGCCTGCTCTGTGCTCTCATCAAATACATTAGTGACCGGAAAGAGCTTGGGAATGGCGGGATAGCTCTGGGAGACACGGTTGATCATGGTTTTGAGAACCAGCACATCGTCTCCGGTGGAACCCAAGCGAAGCGGCGTGCCGGGATAGGACTGACCCAGGTTGCGCACCGGCGCATCCTGGACCAATTCAATGTCGTTTCCATAATAGTACCGTAAAATCTCCATGGCGGAATAGCCCTGCTGAGCCAGATCCTGGCTGCCCCATTGAGAGAGCCCAGCGCAGGTGACGGTGGTGCCGTTGCAGAACTTGGCGGCCAGAGGCTCGACAAATCCCTTGCGGCGGATGTAGTCATTAAAAATCTCGTCTACGACCTGACTGATATTCTCGAAAATGTTGCGGCCCCGGATAAACTTTTGATCGTAAGCAGTGGAAGAGGTGATTTGAAAATCATAACCCCGGCTGGGATAGAACTCCGTGTAGACCCGGTTGAGGGCGAAAGAGATGATGGCCAGCACGTTGGCCTCAATGGCGGCGGGCTCCCAGGTGGGATAGATCTCACTGGAGGCCACATTCTTGACGTAATCCGGGAAGGATACCGTTACATTTTCGGCCCACTGATCGGGCGGTCCCAGATGCACGGTAATGGTGCTGGGTACGTAAGGGACGACAGATACTGCCATGGCGCCACCTCACAGATTCTGGCCCGGAATATCCCGGATGCTGTTTTGCAGCAGACTGGACTGGCCCTCGGTGAGGGGCTCCAGCTCCATATCCTGGAGAGTCTCTACCCCGTCAAAAATCTGGACGCCCTCTACCAGCAGCATGGCATAGCCGGGGTGCTCTGCCCAAACGTCACAGATGGCAAAGGGGGGCAGCTGCGCGCCGGGGTGTGTACTTTCCCCGAGCAGGGGCGTAGGGATGATGATCGGCTGTGTCATTCCGCTGGAGTCGGTGGCCTGCACGGAGAGCAGCTTGTATTTGCCGCCCTCTCCGCGCTGTGTGACCACTACCGTGGCGTCTACCACCGGGAGTTTGGCCCGAGAGGTATATACCTGCACCACCAGCCGTCCTTTACCTTTCACTTCCATGTTGTTTCCTCCTTCTGGGCAGGTGTGAGCCTGCCCTCGTTTCCCCATGCTATGCGCAGGGTGAGGGAGGGGTGCGGAGAATAGAAAAACACCCCCAGGATCTCGAAGATCCTTGGGGGTGCTGAGCAGTTTAACGAGGCGAAGCGGAGCTTCGCAGGGTGTTCTTTGCCAAGCTTTCTTACAAGAAAGCGGGAGACTCATCCAGCTCAGAGCGCTTGGCGCGGCTCATAAGGTCCGCAATCACGGCATGGACATCCCGGCCGTTGTAGAGCACCTCATACGCGGCCTGGGAGATGGGCATCTCTACCCCGGCCTTCTGGGCCAGAGAACGGGCGTTGGCGGCAGCGTAATAGCCCTCTACCACTGCGCCGATCTCCTCCAGCGCCTCAGGTACGCTCTTTCCTTGACCGATCAGAATGCCATACCGGCGGTTTCTGGAGTGCATGGAGGTGCAGGTGACGATCAGGTCGCCGACTCCAGCCAGACCAATAAAAGTCTCCTTTCGGCCACCCAGTGCCACACCCAGCCGAGCCATCTCCGCCAGGCCGCGGGTCATGAGCAGAGCCTTGGTATTGTCCCCGCAGCCCATGCCGTCGGTGCATCCGGCACACAGGGCAATAACGTTCTTCAGTGCGGCACAGATCTCGGTGCCGATTCGGTCGTCACTGGTGTACACCCGGAACCGGGGATTCATAAACAGGTCCTGAACCAGCTCCGCATCCTTCAAATCGTCTGCAGCTGCTACCACGCCGGTGGGAATGTGACGGCCGACCTCTTCCGCGTGGGAGGGACCGGAAAGGACCACCACAGGACATTTGCCCTCCAGCTCCTCCTCGATGACCTGAGAGAGGCGCAGGGAGCTATCCTTTTCGATGCCCTTCGACACCGAAATCACGATGGTGCCCGGATCAATGAGCCCACGCAGCTTATGGGCCGTTTCCCGCACGGCATAGGAGGGGGTAGCCATTACTACCGCTCCGCAGCCCTTCACCGCGCCCAAATCGGCAGTAAACTTCATCTCCTGAGGAAGCGGAACCCCCTTGAGCATGGGGTTCTCCCGAGTCTCCTCCAGTGCCACCGCCTTAGCGGGGGTGTGGGACCAGAGGGTAACGTCGTGACCGTTTTCCACCAAAAGCAGGGCCAGAGCCGTTCCCCAGCCGCCGCTGCCTACCACGGTAATCTTCATGTTTCCTCCTTCTCTTTTTCTTTTTGAAAAAGGTACATAAGGTATCGTAAGAAATACAAAGGTGACGCTGCGCGGTTAAGGAACCTCACTTCTTTTTATGCAGGGAGAACTTGTTTTCCGTGCCTGTGAGGAGCCGCTTGATGTTGCCGCGGTGCATGTACAGGATCAGCAGTCCGATGACTGCGCCCAGCACAGTAATCACCACGTTATGATATACAAACCAGGTAGCAAAGGGGAAGGAGGCGCCGGCCCAGCAGGAGCCCAGAGACACATACCGGGTCAAAATGGCCAGGATGAGGAAGCCGCCCCACACCACCAAAGCGATGCGCCAGTCGATCATAATGGCGATGGCGCCGCCGGAGAGAATGCCCTTGCCGCCCTTGAAGTGGAACATGCAGGGGAACATGTGGCCGAGCAGACAGAAAAGGCCAGCCCAGTATTTTGACAGTGCGACGACAAGAACTTCGTTGGCAATCATCTGCCGGAACAGGAACATGCCCACCCAGATGGCGACAATAGCCTTAAATACATCGGTGAGGATCACTACTAGGGTGAGAGGACCGCCGAAAGTGCGGTAAAAGTTGGTCAAACCTGCGTTTCCGCTGCCGTGGGTGCGCACATCATCCCGTAAAATATACTTGGAAACGATGACCGCTCCATTGAAACAGCCGCAGAAGTAGGCAATCACAGCGGTGAGCAGGGCAGGAAGTATAGCGGCAGAGCCTAAATCAGTCAAATCCATGGTTTAACCCTCCTTGTCTTCCTTCTGCCGGATAGTCAGCCGGATGGGCGTGCCCTCCAGGCCGAAGGTGGCGCGGATCTGGTTTTCCAGGTAGCGCTGGTAGGAGAAGTGGAACAGCCGGGCATCATTGCAGAAGCAAACAAAGTGAGGAGGCTTGATGCCGATCTGAGTCATATAGTAGATCTTCAGGCGGCGGCCCTTGTCCGTGGGGGGCTGTACCCGGGCGGTGGCGTCGGCCAGGACGGAGTTGAGCATGCCGGTGGTGATACGCATGGCGGACTGATTGTTGACGTAGGTAATGAGGTCAAAGAGACGGTCCACACGCTGACCGGTCAGAGCGGAGATGAAGATGATGGGGGCGTAGGTCATATAGCTGAGATCCCGCATCACATCCTTGCGCATCTTGTCCATGGTCTTGCCGTCTTTTTCGATGGCATCCCACTTGTTGACCACGATGATGCAGGCCTTGCCCGCCTCGTGGGCCAGACCGGCTACCTTGGTATCCTGCTCGGTGACGCCCTCCTGGGCGTCAATGAGGATGAGGCACACATCGCTGCGCTCGATGGCCATGGTGGCGCGGAGAACAGAGAACTTCTCAATCCGGTCATCCACCTTGGACTTCTTGCGCATGCCGGCGGTGTCGATGAAGAGGAACTTGCCCTTCTCATTTTCAAATACGCTGTCCACCGCGTCGCGGGTGGTACCGGCCACGTTGGAGACGATGACACGCTCCTGGCCCAGAATACGGTTGACCAGAGAGGACTTGCCTACGTTCGGCTTGCCGATGATGGCGACTTTAATGGTGTCGTCATCATCTTCCTCCTCGTCATCCGGGGGGAAGTACTCAAAGCAGGCGTCCAGCAGGTCGCCGGTACCATGGCCGTGGACGGCAGAGACGGCGATGGGGTCGCCCAAACCCAAGTTATAAAACTCGTACACATCGGGGTTCTCCCGACCCACCTGATCGGCCTTATTTACTGCCAGTACCACAGGTTTGCCAGAACGGAGAAGCATGTTGGCTACCTCCTGGTCGGAAGCAGTCATACCCGTCTTCACATCGCAGACAAAGACGATAACGGTGGCGGTGGAGATGGCGATCTCAGCCTGCTCCCGCATGAAGGAGAGAATCTGGTCGTCGGTGCCCGGCTCAATGCCGCCGGTGTCTACAATATCAAAGGTGCGGTTTCTCCACTCGCACTGGGCATACAGCCGGTCACGGGTGACACCGGGGGTGTCCTCCACGATGGACAGGCGCTGGCCGCACAGCTTATTGAACAGCATGGACTTGCCCACGTTGGGACGGCCCACAATAGCAACTAAAGGTCTCATGATAGTCTCACTCTCTTTTCTTCACTCAGCTGGGCAGAGCCGTCAGCTGGGATTATAGCGGTAGTATTCCCCGTCGCTTCCCGGGGGAGTCGTCTGCTCGATGGTAACAGGCAGACCAAGCATAGCGTCCACTAGATCAAAGCCGCTCTCCGCATCCACTGGACATACGGTGACGCCCAGTTCCCGCTCCACATCGGCCACCGTCACATCATCCAGGAAGACGGACTCGCCGGCGCGGAGCATGTTGGAGGGGATGAGCAGCCGCTGTCCCAGCTCCTGACCTTTCAACTGGGCAATGAGGTCCTGGCCGGTGACCAGTCCGGAGACTGTGATGGTCTCGCCAAAGAAGCGGTTGCGGATGGGATAGACCCGGCCCTGAAGTTGGGGAAACTGTTTTTTGGTTTTTTGCAGGATTTGGTCAATGAAGGGCGCTGCGGAGACTCCGGTGGCCACCGAGAAGGGGACCAGTTCTCCCACCTCCGGCTCATCCAGAGCCATATCTGCCTGGCTGAGAAGCAGCCGGAGCATGCCCACGCCGTTTTCCAACTGGGCCATATCCTCGTAGAAGGACTTCTCCGGCAGAGGCAGCCCGGCCAAAAGATAAAATTCGTCGGAGCACCAGGCAAGGCGGGTACCGTGCTTCTCCATGAAGGTTTTTCCAAACGCCTCTACCTGGGCAATGACGGCGGCGGCCTGTTCCTGAGTGTAGGGGGCGATGGGGCACAGCCCGTCCCGGAATTTGGTCACGCCCACCGGGACGATGGCTACACTGGCCACACCGGGATACATCTCAGACAGCTCCCGCAGCGTGCGGTCCAGAGCCGGACCGTCATTGACGCCGGGGCAGGAGACGATCTGGCAGTTCATGGTGATG
The DNA here is from genome assembly GCF_041925195.1 of Flintibacter porci. Classification (NCBI taxonomy): domain Bacteria; kingdom Bacillati; phylum Bacillota; class Clostridia; order Eubacteriales; genus Flintibacter; species Flintibacter porci. The sequence continues at coordinate 14,485 of NZ_JBHEVB010000022.1, read as the reverse complement.
TTGGCGGCGGCAAAGCGGCGCATGACCTCAATGCTCTCTCCTGCCCGCTTGTTTTTCAGCATCTCCACCCGCAGTTGGGGGTCCGTGGTGTGTACCGAGACGTTGATGGGGCTGATGTGCAGGTCGATAATGCGCTGCACCTCGCGCTGAGAGAGGTTGGTAAGGGTCAGGTAGTTGCCCATAAGGAAGGATAGCCGGGCATCATCATCCTTAAAATATAAGGTATCCCGCATGCCCGGGGGCATCTGGTCCACAAAGCAGAAGATGCAGTTGTTGGCGCAGGAGCGGGCCCGGTCCATGAGATAGGTCTCAAAATCCAGGCCGAGATCCTGACCCTCTTCCTTGCGTACATGGGCGGTGCGCCGGGTCCCGTCCGGGGAGAGAAGGGTCAGCTCCAAACGGGGGTCGTAGCTGTAAAACTTGTAGTCCAGCACGTCTACAATGGGGGTGCCATTGATCTCCAGCAGGGTGTCCCCCGCCCGGACCCCGGCGCGGTGGGCAGGACTGCGGGGGTCCACGTGCCGCACGACGGTCATGCTCATAGGGGACTCCTTTCCGGCGGCGGAGAACTGCTCCGGGCCGCAGATGTTTTCTCTCATTCTCACCACTGCCCCAACAACCAAAGCGTTTGTTGGGGCAGGAAAAACCGAAGAATGAATTTGCGTATTTCAAGCGTTTTGTTTATTTTACAATAGAATGGGCCGTATTTCAAGGCAAACAGGAAAATTCAACGAAACGCCGCCCATGGGGAAAAAACAAGGGAAAATATGTGCGATTTTTCCAGAAGAGGTGTCTGCATTTTATGTAAAGTCATGGTTGCGTGGGATGCGGCAGGATGTTAAACTGTAAACTGTGATTTTAGAGCCTAATTTGGCCCCCTGTTGCATCAGTCCGGCCAGCGGCGTCTTGTTTGTTGAAGGAGGGCACCTGTGATGATTCAACGTGCCGATTCAAACCGAAAGACCCTTTTGGCTTTGTTGGTTGTGCTTGCCGGACTGCTTGTGCTGCGGTACTGTGCCTTTGGTCTGTCCTATTATCCTCAGCTGGACGACTATATCCAATACTGCAACTACCGGCAGAGTACGGAACCTTTCTGGGAGATGGCACTGCGGGTGGGGCTGCTGGCCTCCCGGCCTTTGGCCAACATAGCCGACTATTTTATTTGGAGCCCCCTGTTTGACCATATGCTGGTGGGAGTGGCCCTGGTCTGTGTGTTATACGTGGCCGGTGTGGGCATGGTGTGGAGCCTGCTGAGACGGTATTTTCCGGTAGGTCCGGTTTTTCCCGTGGTAATGACCCTGCTGCCTCTGGGCATGGAGGGGCTGTACTGGATGTCCGCCTCCACCCGCATTGTGGGCGGGATGTTCTTTGGCTGTCTGGGGGCCATGGCCTTTGCGAGGTGGCTGGATACCGGGCGCTGGTACTGGCTGGCGGCCTATCTGCCCTTACAGCTTCTGCCCTTTGGGTTTTATGAGCAGAGTGCCGTGTTGTCCATGACATTGGTGTTGGGACTGGCCCTGCTGGAGCTGCCGCGGCGGAAATGGCGCTGTCTGGGAGCGCTGTGGGCTCCTGCTGCCATGGTGCTCTATTTTGCGTTTTTGTCCTTTATGGCGTCCAAGAACCCCTTTGTCTCCCGCAGTGAGCTGGTGCTGCCTGACAGTCCGTATTACTGGGACGTTTTCCTGCCCCAGGTTCTGGGGCAGATCAAGGAGGCGTTCCTCGAGGGCGGCCTGCTGACCCTGGGAAAAGGCTTTATCCGGGGAATGCAGATCTTGCTTTCCCGTGGCCTGTGGCTGTGGCTGGCGGTGATGGCGGCCGGGTGTGCGGGATTTGGTTATCTTGCCTGGAAAGAAGATAGCCGCAAGTCGGACCGTACTGCGGTGGGGATCCGTCTGCTGGCCTTGCTTGTGGGCATTCTGCTGGCGGTGGCTCCGGTGACCCCGTTCCTGATTTTGGGTAATCCCTGGTTCTCTCTGCGGGGTACGGTGACTTCCTTTGCCGGAATCGCCATGGTGGCGGATACGGTGGCGGAGCTGATCTTCTGCCGCTGGCGCAGGGTTCTGCCCTGGGCGGCGGCAGCCTTTGCGCTGGTATGTTCGGTGGCCTGTCTGTCCGAATTGAGTGATTACCGGGACACCTATCAGACTGATCAGAAGATTGCACACACAGTTTTGTCCACGCTAAGGGAGGACCAGGTGGCAGGTGAGACCAAAGTGGGCATTTTAAATCTGAAGTCCAACTACCTTCCCGACCAGAATTTTTACTACCACGAGCACATCCACGGCTGCACAGAGAGCAGCTGGGCCTTTTCCGGGCTGATCACTGCGGTGGGAGGGCTGGGACTGCCCAGCGTAACGCCTCTGACTACCACCCCAATGTATCAGCAGTGGAACTATGAGAGCAATCGCCCCGACCGCTTTGATCTGCTGTATTACTATGACGGCGAACAGTTGATCCCCGCCCAACTGGAGGTCACCGGGGAGAAGAGCTATCAGGTGACGGACCGCCAGGGCAACCTTTTGGGAACCATCTGGGAGGAGAACGGAAATGGATATTTCCAGCCCGCGGCGTAATGTGGCTCCCCTTGCAATTTGATACAAAGTATCCTACAATAATGCCTGCGGAATAAACCGGTCAGCGGTTTATTTACACGTATGGTTTGATAGAGAAGGAGGTCCTTTCATGCCCCTTGACCGCATTGCCGGAAATCTGTTTCAGCGCACCTCGTCCGCCCAGCGGGCCGCATTTTTGGCCTGTTTTGTATCGGGATACCTGGTGCACCTGTTTGCTTTTACCAACATCATCCCAAATTCCGATGGACTCAGCCGGGTCTTTGATCCCCAGCAGATGACGGTGTCCGGGCGGTGGTTTCTCCACTATGCCTCCGCCCTAAATAGCTTTACCCAGATGCCTGCCCTCATAGGCTTTTTCTCTATGGTCTTTCTGGCGCTGGCGGCGGCGGGCATTGTGGGCGTGCTGGGGATGCGCAGCCGGTCTCTGGCCGCCCTGCTGGGGGTGAGCATGGCCGCCTTCCCCTGCATGGGCTATACCTTCCTGTACATGTTTACCGCCTCTGCCTATTGTCTGGCCATTTTCCTGGCTGTGCTGGCGGTGGCGATGGCGAAAAAAGGTTGGCGATGGGCTGTGGCAGGAAGCTTGCTGCTGGCCCTGTCCATGGGCATCTACCAGGCCTACGCCGCCGTGGCGGTGGCCCTGTCGGTGCTGCTGATTTTAAAGCAGTGCCTCAGTCACCGGGCACAGTGTAAGGAGACTGCCGTGCTGGGTGTGCGCCTGCTGGCCTTCCTGGCGGTGGGAGCTGTGGCCTACTACGTCATTTTACAGGTGTTTTTGAAGGTAAAAGGGCTGGAGCTGCTGGAATACCTGGGGATGAGCCAGGCGGGCAGCGGTTATCCCATTGCCCAGCTGCCCTCTTTGCTGCTGTCTGCCTATAAGCAGGTGGTGGTGTTCTTCTTTGTGCCCGGTTCTTCCAACGCCTTTACCACTCCGCTTATGGCGGGGCTGGATGTGCTGGCCGCCCTGCTGGCTGCGGTGTGCTTTTTTGCTATCCTGGTGCGCCGCTCCCTGTGGCGAGAGGTATGGCGAGTAGCCGGTGCGGTTGTCATGCTCCTGCTGCTGCCCGTGGCGGTGAGTTTTGCCCAGATTATTTCCCCCTACTCCGACGCCACCCCGATTATGAAGTACCCCTATGTGCTGGTGTATGCTGCCGTGCTGCTGTGTGCCGACTTGGGACTGAGCCTGCTGCCACGCCCCCATGCGGGCGTGGCGGTCTCCTGGGCGCTGGTGGCCTGCATGGTTTGCCTGTGCTTGTATGGAGCCAACATCAATAATATCCTCTACACTGCTTCCGAGCAGGCCCACCGTTCTACCCTCAGCTATGCGACCCGGCTGATGGAGCGGATTGAGAGCTGCCCGGGCTACACGGGAGAGGAGGAGATCGTCATCATCGGTTCCTTCCCCGTGGACCGGATCTACTCCCAGATCGAAAGCTATGCTCTGGTGGACCATTACAGTGTTCCCCTGAACACGGTAGCTCCCCTCAATAAGCACATCTACTACTACCTCCAGGACTGGCTCAATATTCCAGTGGAGGAGCCGGAGGAAGAGGTTATGCTGGAGGTCTCCCAGTCCAAGGAATTCCAAAAAATGCCCCTCTATCCCGCCGACGGCAGCGTCCAGAAACTGGATGGCCGGATCGTAGTGAAGATCCAGGAGGAGTATACCCCCAAGAGCGACTACGAGATCGCCTATGAAAACAGGAGATGAACCCATGGATACACAGAACTCGCTGCGGGACGGACTGCTGACGGTAGTGCTCCCAGCCTACAATGAGCAGGACTCCGTTCCCCTGGCGGCAGATACCATCTGTCCTCTGCTGGAGAAAGAGGGAATCCGGCACGAGATTCTCTTTGTCAACGACGGCTCCCGGGACGGAACTTGGAAGGCGATCCAGGCCCAGACTGCCCGGCATCCTCAGGTGCGGGGAGTCTGTTTTTCCCGCAACTTTGGTAAAGAGGCTGCCATCTTTGCCGGTCTGGCCCAGGCCAAGGGCGAATGCGCGGTGGTGCTGGACTGCGACCTGCAGCATCCGCCGGAAAAAATTGTAGAGATGTACCGCCTGTGGCAGCAGGGCTACCAGGTGGTGGAAGGGGTCAAGGTGACCCGGGGCAAGGAGAGCCCTTTGCACACCCTGGCGGCCAAGACCTTCTACCACTTCATCAGCAGCGCCACCAAGATCGACATGTCCCGGGCATCTGACTTTAAGCTCCTGGACCGCCGGGCGGTGGATGTGCTGGTGGCCATGCGGGAGAAGAACGCTTTCTTCCGGGCTCTGTCCTCCTGGATCGGCTTTGAGACCACCCAGGTGGAGTTTGAGGTGCAGCCCCGGGCGGCGGGGGAGTCCAAGTGGTCTATCCGTTCCCTGGTGCGCTACGCCATCACCAACCTGGCCGCCTTCTCCACCGCGCCCCTGCAGATCGTCACCTTCCTGGGCGTACTGGTGTTTTTGTGCTCCCTGGTGCTGGGCGGCTGGTCCCTGTGGCAGAAAATCAGCGGACAGGCCCTGGAGGGCTTTACCACGGTCATTCTGCTCCTGCTGCTCATTGGAAGCATTCTGATGATCTGCCTGGGCATCATCGGCTATTACATCGCCAAGATCTACGAGGAGATCAAGGACCGGCCCCGGTTCATTATCTCTCAGGAGTGCGGAGGCAAGCAGGATGACCGATAAGCTGAAAAAGATCTTCGATCCCACCTTCTTCCGCTTTATCGTGGTGGGCGTCATCAACACCCTGGTAGGCTATGGGGTGATGTTCGGCCTGTACAATCTGGCCGGACTGCACACCTGGGGGGACGCAGGCTACTGGATCTCCTCGGCGGCTAACTACATTATCGGCAGCATCGTCAGCTTCTTCCTCAATAAGCACTTCACCTTCCGCAACCAGGAGAAGGGCGCGGGGGTGGTACTGCGGTTTGTGGTGAACATCTCGGTGTGCTGGCTGCTGGCCTACGGCCTGGCCAAGCCTGCCGTGGCCTGGATCCTCTCTGGCTGGGGACTGAGCGAGCAACTCCAGGGCAACCTGACTATGCTGGCTGGCTCGGGACTTTTTGTGATCCTCAATTACTTTGGCCAGCGCTTCTTCGCCTTCAAACAGCGCTAATAAAAAGAAACGAACAGCGGACCGATCAGATGGATTCTGATCGGTCCGCTGTTTTTCTCATTTTGCCAGGGATTCCTGTTCCGGCGGGGCAAATTCTGTCATGTCTCCCCAGTACCGCTTGGGCATATGAGTCATGCGGCACTTGGGATTGTAGCGCCCCTCAATGGAGATGGTGTGGTAAAAGCTGCGCCACATTTTTCGGTAGGCCAATTCCTCCTGGTCTGCCGGGCCTATTTCAAAGTCCTCCATAGGCAGGATGGCCCAACGGCCCGGAGTGTGGACCAGGGCCTCCTGGTGGGTCTTATCGTAGAGCAGGAACTGTTCCTGAGGCAGGCGGGAGCAGAAGTGGATGCGCAGCAGGGGCAGTACCCGGTTTTTGGGCGTGATGGTCCCCACCAGCACGCCTTCCAGCTGAGAGAAGCGGACAAAGCCGGTGAATAGATGGGCCTCGCTGCTGAGAGCCTGAACTGCCTTGTGGACCTGGTTTACCACCGGGTGGGTGAGGTCCCGGGTAAAGCCGGGCCCTCGCTTGTATCCCAGGCGGAGGAAGCGCCAAAGCCAAAGTTCCCGGTCGGGCAGGCAGGTAAGAAATCCACGCAGCAGCCAGTCCTTTCCCGTCTTTCCCAGCTTGGCCTCCAGAGAGCGGTACACCCGCTGGGCCTTGGCCCGGTCGGTTTCCACCGAGCGCTGGGCGTAGAAGGAGGCGCAGGCCTGATCGAAGGGAGTGAAGTCCGCCGGCTCCTCCCGGTGGGTGTAGGCCTCAAATACGCAGGTGAGAAAACCGGCCAGGGAGCCGTCGTAGAGATAGGAGACCTGAGTCCAGTTCATGACGCACCTCCCATGGAGAAGAGAGACAGCTGTTCCCATTCCGGTTGGGCCAGGTTGGAGGTCTCCAGAGCTACCAGATGGCGCAGCAGTCCATCCTGGCTGACCCGAAGCCCCCGCTCCATCCTGCCGGAACAGGTAATGAAATACTGGGCCCGCTTGAGCACCACCCCCAGCTGCTTGAGCCCCTGGAAGTTCAAAGGGCCGAAGCGCCGGGCGGCCAAAATCCGCCGGGCACTCTTGACTCCAATGCCCGGGACCCGCAGCAGGGTCTCGTAGTCCGCCCGGTTCACCTCCACCGGAAAGTGCTCCAGGTGGCGCAGTGCCCAGCCGCATTTGGGGTCTAGGCGGGGGTCCAGATAAGGCTGGTTTTCGTCCAGAATTTCTTCCGCCTGGAAGTGGTAAAACCGCAGCAGCCAGTCGGCCTGGTAGAGCCGGTGCTCCCGGAGCAGAGGTGGCTGGAACCCCTGGGGAGCGGGGAGCAGGGGGCTGTTGGATACGGGCATATAGGCGGAGTAGAAGACCCGCTTGAGGCGGTAGGTGCGGTAGAGCCCCTGGGTGAGGGCCAAAATCTGCCGGTCGCTCTCACCAGTGGCCCCCACGATCATCTGGGTGGACTGCCCCGCCGGGGCAAACCGGGGGGCGTGGCGGTATACCTTCAGCTCCTGTTTGGAGACCGTGATCCCGTCCCGGATCTGCCCCATAGGGGCCAGAATGGCCTGCTTCTTTTTGTCCGGAGCCAGCAGGGCCAGGCTTTGGGCGCTGGGCAGCTCGATGTTCACGCTCAGCCGGTCGGCCAGCAGTCCCAGCTGCTGGGTGAGCAGGGGATCAGCCCCGGGAATTGCCTTGGCGTGGATGTAGCCTCCGAAGCGGTACTCCTCCCGCAGCAGACGCAGACACTGGATCATTTGCTCGGTGGTGTAGTCCGGGTCCCGGAGGACGGCGGAGGAGAGAAAGAGACCCTCGATATAGTTGCGGCGGTAAAAGCCCATGGTGAGCTCACACAGCTCCCGGGGGGTGAAGGCGGCCCGGGGCAGGTCGTTGGAGCGGCGGTTGACGCAGTATTGACAGTCGTAGACGCACACGTTGGTCATCAGTACTTTTAACATGGAGATGCACCGCCCGTCAGCGGAGAAGGAGTGGCAGCAGCCGCACTGGGTGGTGCTGCCGATGGTTCCCGGTCGTCCCGAACGGTTGAGACCGCTGGAGGTGCAGGCGGCGTCATATTTGGCCGCGTCGGCCAAAATCTCCAGTTTTTGCAGCAGCTCCATACCCTTCACCTCGAAATAGAACATTTGTACTATTATTATAAAGCGGAGAAGAAGAAAGTCAAGGGGGAGTTTTTGGATGGAAAAAGCCCTGGCTGCCGGAAACGGCAGTCAGGGCTTTGCAGGAAAACAAGTTAAGGTTTCAGCAGATGGACGTTGAGATGGTTGTAGGTCATCTCGATGCCATGGCGCTCAAAGGCGGGACGCACGGCCTCCAGCAGGGGATAGTAAACGTTCCAGTAGTCCTCCGTGGTGGTCCAGACCCGCACCACATACTCAATGCAGCTGTCCTTATAGGCGTTGAGCCAGATGGCAGGGGCGGGATCGGAGAGAATTTGCGGGAACTGCTCTACCACTTCCCGCAGGGCAGTTTTTACGGTCTCAGTGGGGGCGTCATAGGAGGCGGAAAAGAGCAGCTCCATGCGGCGGCGGCCCAAATGGGTGTAGTTGATGACCTTGGCAGCGGAAACCTGGCTGTTGGGGATGTAGATCTCCTTATTTTCCGGGGTGACCAGCATGGAGTAGACCAGACCCACGGTGGATACGGTGCCGCCCACATTGTCGATTTCCACATAGTCACCTACGACGAAGGGCTTGGAGACCATGATGACGATGCCGCTGGCCAGATTGGACAGGGTGTTCTGAAGGGCCAGGGACACAGCCAGACCGGCCACGCTGAACACGGCAATGATGGAGGTGACGGGCACGTTCAAGGCGCTGAGGACCATCACGGCCAGGATAGACCACAGCAGCACCCGCACGGTAGAGCGGATATAACCCCGCACGGCGACGACCGCTTTGCTGCGGTTCAGTGCCCGGTCCACCAGCTTCATGAGGATCTTTACCACAATGATGCCGATGATGAGAGTCAGTGCACCCCGAAGGATGGTGGAGAGGGTCAGTGCCTGCCAGGAGACCCCGCCGGTTACCTGGGACAAAATGGAGTCAAGGGACATGAATATTCCTCCTTTGGATGGGTATTAAAAGGCAAGCGGCGGGACAAGCCCGAACGCGCGCCTGTAAGACGAATCTTATTCTGAAGTGTTTTGGCTGACGTGCCGCTTGAGGCACTCAAAGGTCTCGGGGCTGATGTCGTGCTCAATGCGGCAGGCATCCGCGGCGGCCGTCTCCGGGGAGACGCCCAAGTGGACCAGCCATTGGGTGAGGAAACGGTGGCGCTCATAGACCCGCTGGGCGTTGGCCTCGCCCTCCTCCGTCAGTTCCAGATGGCCGTCCTTTTCCATGGTGATGTAACCGTTGGTTTTCAGAATGGACACGGCGCGGCTGACAGAGGGCTTGGAATAACCCAGGTATTGGGCTACGTCGATGGAGCGGACGATGCCCTTCTCCTGGCGCAGCACCAGAATGGCCTCCAGGTAGTCCTCACCGGACTCGTGCAGTACCATAGTCGGGCCTCCTTTACGTGAAGTTTTAAGAATCAGTAAACAATATTATACCATAATCTCACAATTGATTCAACTAAAAGCTGTCTGCGGTCTGTTCCTTGGAGGGACTGCGCTTAGAGCGAAGGAAGGAGAACTTGGTCTCCGAGCCAATGACCGCCACAAAAATCAGTGCAAAGCCGGCCAGCAGACGGGGAGTGACCGGGTCGCCGTAGAACAGCACCGAGAACAGTACGCCGAATACCGACTCCAGGGATAAAATCACCGAGGCGGAGGAGGGGTCAGAGCCTACCTGTCCCACATTCTGGAACAGCAGAGCCACCGTGGTGCACACCACACACAGATAAAGCAGAGGCAGCAGTACCTGCGCCTGAGAGAAGATGGCAGCAGGGAAGGGCTGGAAGAGGGCGGCGCTGATCAGAGACAGGATTGCCGTACCTGCAAACTGGAAGACAGTAATGAGGTAAACGTCTTTGCCGGGGGAGAGCTTGTTTACCGCTACAATGTGCAGGGCGTAAAACAGAGCGCTGACCAGGGTGAGCAGATCCCCTATCGTAATGGTGAGATCGCCGTTGAGGGATACCAGGCCAACTCCGGCAACACACAGCACAGCGGCCAGAATGTTATAGCGGTCGGGGCGCTGCTTGGCCAGCCACCAGTAGAGGAAGGGGACCAGTACGCAGTAGACCGAAGTAAGAAAGGCGTTTTTCGAAGGCGTGGTGTATACCAGACCAAAGGTCTGGGCGCTGTAAGCCAGATAGAGGAAAGCACCCAGAATTCCGCCGCGCCAGATATAGTCCTTTTTAAAAACAGTCCCCCACTTCTTCCAGCAGAACAGTCCCAGCAGAATGGCTCCCGTGCCGAAGCGGAAAGTGAGCAGCCAGAACACCGGGGTAGCATCCAGCGTATTTTTCATAATGAAGAAGGAGGTGCCCCAGATAAAGGCGGCCAAAAACAGCATGGGTTTGGCCAGCTTGCGGGAGAGGTTGGATTTCATTGCATTTCACTCCTGTACGAAGTTGCATTTTTACGGGAAACATGGTAGGATACCGTTGCTTTGAACGTATTTCTCTCTTGGAGGTGAGATAGGTGGAGATCCTGCCAAAGTCCTTTTATGACCGGGATACCGTGGAGGTGGCCCGGGACCTTTTGGGCAAATATCTGGTGCGGGAGTATGAGGACAAAACGCTGATATGCCGCATCATGGAGACAGAAGCCTATGTGGGGCGGATGGACAAGGCCTGCCACGCCTACGGGTATAAGCGTACGCCCCGCACCCAGACCCTGTTTGCGCCGCCGGGCACCGCCTACATCTATCTCATCTATGGAATGTATCACTGCCTCAATTTGGTGACCGAACCGGAGGGGGAACCCTGCGCAGTATTGCTGCGAGGGGCGATTCCCGTCCAAAACAGGGATATTATAGCAGACAATCGCTTTGGCCGCAAGGAAAATGAGCTTACCAGGTATCAAACCCGCCATTTTTTGGACGGCCCTGGAAAGTTGTGTAAGGGACTGGCTCTCACCCGGGAGGAAAACGGTCTGGACCTGACCGTTCCACCCCTCTACGTGTGCGACGGACCAGCCCCCGACCCGGCTAAGATCCATGTGGGCCCCCGGGTGGGGATCGACTATGCGGAGGAAGCGGTGGACTTTCCCTGGCGGTTCTGGGCGGAGGAGGATGGATATGCTGTTTTTTGATCTGGACGGCACCCTGCTGGACTCCAACGGGGTGTGGCTGGACATCGATGTGGAATTTTTAGGGCGGCAGGGGATCTCCCCGGTACCGGCCGACTATACCGACTATGTGGCCCACCACAGTGCACCGGACGCCGCCCGCTACACGAAAGAGCGCTTTGGGCTGCCCCATAGTCCGCAGGAGATTTTAGACGCCTGGATGGAACTGGCCCGGGAGGCCTACGCCCACACTCTGCCCCTGAAGCCGGGAGCAAAAGAGTTTTTACTGCGCTGCCACCAGGCGGGGGAGCGGATGGCGGTGCTCACCTCCTGCATGCCGCCTCTGTGTCGGGCGGCGCTGGAACGCCACGGTCTGCTGCCGCTTCTGGAGCGGGTCATTACTACCAAGGAACTGGGCCTGGAAAAGCGCGACTCTAACCTCTACCGCCGGGCAGCGGAGGAGATGGGAGTGGCCTGTGGAGACTGCTTGCTCTTCGAGGACGCTCCGGACTACTGTGCTGCCGCCCGCCAGGCGGGCTGGTCGGTGGCGAGGGTAAAGGACGCCCTGTTTGAAGGTCGGGAAGCGGAGCTTCAAGAGCTGTGCCGCTACTGGGTGGAAACCTTCCAGACCCTGCCCCCGGAGCTGGAAAAGCGGATCTTTCAAGGAGAAACATGACTATGGTGAAATTGATCGTCAGTGATATTGATGGAACTCTGCTGCCCTATGGGCAGATCAACCTGCGGCCCAGCCTGTTCCAGGTGATTGAGCAGCTGCGGGAGCGGGGAGTGATCTTCTGTCCCGCCTCTGGGCGGCAGTACCACTCCCTGCGCGGGCTGTTCACCCCGGTGCAGGATGAGCTGGCCTATCTGTGTGAAAACGGGGCCATTCTCTATGGGGCGGGCCGGGAGGAGGACGCCCCGGTACTGGGCAAGACCTCTATGCCCCGGGAGGCGTCTCTTGCTCTGGCAGAGGACATCCTGGCCCTGCCGGGCTGCCAGCTGCTAGTGTCCGGCGCTAACGTAAGCTATGTGTGCCGGTGCACGAGCGACTATGTGTCCATGCTGAAAGATGAGAAGGGCAACCGGGTCCAGATTTTGGAGCATCCCCGGCAAATTGAGGAGGACATTTTGAAGGTGTCGGCCTACTGCCCCGCAGGGACCAAAGAGCCTGCCCAGGTTCTGGGACCCCAGTGGGGGGAGGCGCTGCATATGGCGGCGGCAGGTCCCGACTGGCTGGACTTTACTCTGGCAGACAAGGGAACCGGCCTGGAGCAGCTGTGCCGGGCGCTGGGAGTCTCGCCGGAGGAGACCGTTGCCTTTGGGGATAACTGGAACGACGCTGCCATGCTTCACCGGGCTGGCCGGGGCTACCTGATGGAGCAGGCTGACCCGGAGCTGGGTAAGCAGTTTTCTCTGCGCTGCGGCGATGTGGAAGAACGGCTGCGTGACTTTTTGGCGGGAGGAACCTTATAAACAAACCGCGCTGAGCGCCAGACAGAGATCTGGAACTCAGCGCGGTTTTTTATGGCAGAGAGGAGAATGGGTTATCACTCAAAGGGGGCTGCCCGGCGTAGGTCTTGATGATGTCCTGGGCCACCTCCCGTTTGGAGACACGGGTGTCCATAGACTGCTTTTCGATGTAGCGGTGGGCCTGGGCTTCCGTCATGTTGAGACACTGGATGAGCAGCCACTTGGCCCGGTTCACGAGACGGATCTCCTCCATGCGTTCTTCCACCGACTGCTGTTTGGCCTCCAGCTTGCGCAGCCGCTCCCGCAGGGCACAAAGTACCCGCAGAGAGTGGGTGATCATAGGCAGAGAGGTGGGCTTGGACAAGGTGAGCACCCCGTGAGGGGTCACTTTGGAGTAGACGTCGTTATAAAGCGCGCTCTTCACACACAATAGAACTCCAGCGTGGCTGGTGCTGCACACGTCAATAGCAAGACGCATACCAAAGTCGTCCTGGAGAGGGGCATTGATGAGGACGATATCGTACTCCTTGTCCAGCAGCGCCCGGCGGGCCTCTCCACAGCTCTTTACCATGTTTACTGGGAAGAAATCATTGCGGGGGAGCAGGTCGGAGACGGTGCGGTCAAAGGCGGCCGAGGCCGAAACCACCAGTACGCTGTACGTGCGTTCCTGGAATACCATAACATCTCCTCCTTCTCCAAATGATATCAGCCTCTCCGGCGGCAGTAGGCGGCGACTACCGAGGGGGGCAGGTGCTGGGTGACAAATTTGCTCTCCCAGGCGGCGCTCATGGCCTCTTCCAGGCAGGTGGGCAGCCGACGGTAGCGGGAGAGAACACCGGCGGGCGCGGTGTAGAGGTTAAAGTCGGCGGGAGCAGGGAGGGTGAGTCCCTGCTTGATGCCGTAGAGTCCCGCATAGATGAGCATGGCAAAGGCCAGGTAGGGATTGGCCGAAGGGTCGGCGGAGCGCAGCTCCGCACGCCGGAACTCGCCGACGGCAGCCGGAATGCGAATCAGCTGGGAGCGGTTCTCCGAGGACCAGGTGATGTAGCCCGGGGCCTTGCTGCTGCCCAGACGCAGATAGGAGTTGGCGGTGGGGTTTAAAAATGCGGTAAGGGGATAGGCCTGATCCAACAGTCCGGCGATAACATGGGGCAGGGGATCGCTGCCCTCCGGCCCCTTAACGGAGAAATTGATGTGCAGGCCGCTGCCTGCCCGGTTGCTCAAAGGCTTGGGGGAGAAGTCGGCCCACAGGCCGTTGCGGGCGGCCACCGTCTTGACAATGGAGCAGAAGGTGACCGCATTGTCTGCGGCGGTGAGGGGATCGGAGTAGCGGAAATCGATCTCGTTTTGTCCCGGTCCCTCTTCGTGGTGAGAGCCCTCGGGCTGGATGCCCATCTGCTCCAGGATCATGCAAATCTCCCGGCGGATGTTCTCTCCCTTGTCCTCGGGAGCCACGTCCATATAGCCCGCCTGATCATAGGGCTGGGTGGTGGGATTGCCCGCCTCGTCGGTTTGAAAGAGATAAAATTCCATCTCCGAGCCGAAGGCAAAGGCGTATCCCTCCTGAGCGGCCTGGGCCACAGCCTTTTTCAGCAGCCCACGGGTGTCGGAATCCAGGGGAGTGCCGTCCGGGTGGGTGACGTCACAGAACATGCGCACCACCCGGCCGTTCTCCGGCCGCCAGGGCAGGGAGATGAGGGTGGCAGGATCGGGGTGGAGAAAAAGATCAGAGCGGACCTCTCCGCCAAAGCCGGCAATGGCCGAGGCGTCAAAGGCCACGCCGTAAGTGAATGCCCGCTGAAGCTGGCTGGGCATGATGGTAATGTTTTTCTGCTTGCCGTATACGTCGCAGAAGGCCAGACGGATGAACTTCACATCCTCCTCCTGGACAAACTGGATGACTTCTTCCGGTGAATATTTCATGGCGTGTATGCCTCCCTTGTGGGCGGGAATCAACTCCCGGGATGAAATAAAAAAGGGACGTTCCGGGGGAAAAAGGGGACACTTCTCCCAGGGAACATCCTTGTTCATGGTAGATAAAATACTAGGCCTTGTTTGAAAAATGTGTAGTCTTGTTCTAAAGCAACAAGATAGCAATAGCAGCAAGGTAGACGAAGGCCAGAAAAGAGACATCCAATTTGTCATATCTGGTAGCGACTCTCCG
>NZ_JBHEVB010000021.1:0-39461 GCF_041925195.1 Flintibacter porci | reverse complement strand
CCATCATTATGGAGAATTTCCGAACTACTTCAATTAGCTGTCTATATTGGGGTGGCCGTTAGGCCGCACAGCGGCCGCTGAGCTCCGCAACCGTGGCCGCTGGCCACCGCCGTATGCATCCGGACACTTGAAGAAGCCGGAATACCAATTGGATCTGAGGCCGGAAAAGGATATTTTCTTGTAGAGGGCTTCCTACTTCCGCCGGTAATGTTTACAGCGGCGGAAGTGGGTGCATTGATTACAGCAGGGAAATTTTTAAATTGCCATGGAGATGAATCATTTATAAAGGATTTTGATTCAGCTATGTATAAAATCAAATCTATTTTGAAGCATGGTGAAAAAAACTATGCACAGGAGTTGGAGAACAGTATTAACGTGTACAGCACATCTGGACAGAAAAATACATTGGCGGATAACGTTATTGCAGCAATTCAGACTGCAATCTGCAATAAAAGGGTAATATCAATTCAATATCCTGCATCAGGAGGGCAAGAACCGGAAAGCAGAATGATAGAGCCTATATCACTGGGGTTTTATGAACAGAACTGGTACTTAATCGGTTTTGCAGGCTAAGAAATGAATATAGGAATTTTCGTGTGGATCGGATTAAAAGCATTTGCATAGAAGAAGAGCTCTGTCAAAGCCATGATGGCTCTTTGGAACAAATATTAAAACAAATGCTTTCATATAAAAAACTATATAATGTAATTCTTAGAGCTGAAAAAGGGGAGACATACAATTCTATCAAGAACAGGTATTCTCTCGGCTTCCTTGAAGAAACCGATTTGGGAAGTAAAATGGAAATCGAATTCCAGACAGATTCCTTTGAGATATTGAGCAAGCAGCTGATTGAATATGGATCAGGCATTGAAATAGTCCAACCTGATGAATTAAAATGCATAACCCGTAAACACCTGGCACAAATTACGAATCACTGCCTAAACTTGATTTAGAGAAAGCGATTGGTCTGTTATGTATTTTTTGTAAGGTTTCATATCCCCTGCTGACATACAGCTGTCAGTGTATTATGATATTCTACTATCAAAAAGGAGGATTGAAAAATATGAAACCAAAGATAATTATGCACACACAAATTAGCCTTGATGGCCGCATTAAAGGCTTTGATAATCCGGAAGTTTACTACCAGGTTGCCGGGGGAATTCATTCGGATGCGGTGCTGTTTGGGTCCAATACTGTTTTTACTGCATTTGAAAAATATCCTGCTGAAACAGAGGCTGATTTTGAGAAAATCATAACAAGCCCGGAGGACCCCAGACCAATAGGAGTCATACCTGACAGCAGAGGTATCTTGAGAAGTCTTCATTGCTTAAGAAATCTTGGATATCTGAAGGAAATTGTCATTCTGGTATCAACTGCCACTCCGAAGGAATATTTGAATTATTTGGAGGAAAGGCATTACCCATATATTGTGTCAGGAAATGATCATGTGGACTATGAAAAAGCCTTTCAGATCCTGCATGAGCAATATGGGTGTAAATACATGCGGACAGACAGTGGCGGTGGATTAACCAACAAATTATTAGAAAACGGACTTATTGATGAAATCAGTCTTGTGATATCACCATGTTTTGTAGGTAATAAAGAAAAACAACTATTTGATAACCTTCTGTTATCTGAAAAAGTTAATTTGGAATTGCAGGGAACAGAGAATGCAGAACATGGCTGTCTGTCATTGCGCTATGCTGTGAAAAATAAGGATTAGTGCAGCATACTTTAAAAAGTGTCTGTTGGGACAGTGTCCTAAAGGAAGCATAAGCTCATGGCTAGCGGCGGTGTTAAAGTAACGGCACTCGGCCCCAATATATAGTTGATATGCCCCTAAGCCTTTGAGGGCAAGGCGGTCAACCGCGCCTTTTCCGGTCCGCATACAGTCGTTCAATGAGGGTATCAAGCTCGGCAATGCGGCGGTGCTTCTCGGTGGTTCGTTTCTTCGCCGCCGTTTTCGGCTAATTCTAATTGATCCGAACTGTAAGGATAAGCAATTATCCGGGGCTAGTTAAGTATCTTAGAGAGGAAGATAAAGATAAGTAAACCAATTTTAAAGTTGTACCGAATAAAGCCTTCAAGAGGACAACATGCTTTTGAAGGCTTTATTGCTTACAATTACTTGGATTGTAACGCAAAAGCAGGCACCAAATCAATGAAAAATAGCCTATCCAGGCGACTGTTTCAGAAATATGGGCTTCCGCCAAGGGGATACCAGTGGGGTGCGACATCTTTTTTGCCCACTCAAGGCAGCTTGTATGGTCATCATACTGGCGGCAGGAGTGTTAATGATCTCAGGCTGCATGAACAGCAATGTGGCTCAGCGGACAAGTTTTTTTGGTATGCTGCGTTGTATAGGCGCAAGCAAACAGCAGATTGTAAATTATGTTAGGCTTGAGGCGTTAAACTGGTGTAAGTCAGCAATCCCGATTGGGTGTGCGCTCGGTACTGCGATTTGTTGGATATGTTGCGCGATTCTACGGTTCTTTGTAAAAGGAGAATGGGCGGATATGCCGCTCTTTGCAGTTAGTCCAGCGGGTATCCTCTGCGGAGCAGTGGTTGGTATAATTACCGTTTTGATCGCTGCTCATTCCCCTGCAAAACAGGCGGCAAAGGTTTCTCCGGCAGCGGCAGTAACCGGAAATACGGATGAAGCCAAAAAGATTGTCCATGCAGCCAACACAAAACTTTTCAAGGTGGAAACCTCTCTTGGAATCAACCATGCAACAAGAAGGAAGAAAAACCTATTCCTGATGACAGGCTCCTTTGCCCTTACAATCATATTGTTCTTGACATTTTCCGCCTGCCTTGATGTGGTAAATAAGCTGCTTCCATCGGCAGTGAGCGAATTTACACCAGATATTACGATTGCAAGTGAGAATGACACAAATTCCATAGACAGGGACCTTTTGAATGCCATTGAACAGGTGGAAGGTGTGGACTGGGCTTTTGGCTTTGGTTTATATGCAGCATATCCCGTGGAAGTAAACGGCAACGATACTACCATTGATTTGTTCTCCCATGACGAGCAGCTGCTCGATAAGTTCAAAAACTCGGTAGTAAGTGGCGATATAGAGAAGGTGTATGGAGACGAAAACTATGCGATGGCGGTATATAATCAAAGCAATCGCCTGAGTGTGGGAGATAAAATCAAAATCGGAGATCAAGAGGTTGAGATCGCTTGCGTCACATCTGAAGGGATCGGAAGTGTCAGCGATGCGCCAACCGTGGTATGTTCTGAAGAAACATTTGCCCGCCTGACAGGAGACAACGGATTTGTCACATTAGGGGTGGTATTGCAAAAAGATGCGCCCGAAGCAGCCGTAAGGGAAATCTATGATCTGTCAGAGGGAAATCTTGTATCAGATAATCGGGAATCAAACAGCGAAACCAGCGGCTCTTACTGGGTATTCCGAATTGCCGCATACGGTTTTCTGGCTATTATTTCCTTAATAACCGTGTTGAATATTATGAACAGCATTTCTATGAGCGTATCTGCAAGAATCAAGCAATACGGGGTAATGCGTGCTGTTGGAATGGGTAATCAACAGGTTACAAAGATGATAACAGCGGAAGCGACCACATACGCTGCTTGTGGAACAGTTACTGGAATTGCATTTGGTCTGTTATTCCACTATTTGATTTATGTCAAAATCATCATCACTCATTTTGGAGGTGGCTGGAACATCCCGTTTAGCACTATTGGAATTATAATCTTGCTGGTTATGTTTTCATGTATCATTGCAGTCCATGGTCCTGCCAAACGTATGCAGAGCATGGCAATCACCGAAACCATTAACGAACTGTAATGGCTCAATATAGATTCATCTCAAAATAATATTTCATCAATCTGCCGGGCGACGGCAAAAGAAAAAAAGCCGTCGCGCAGCAGCTCTTTGACACGCCCATACGACCAGCGGCGGCTTTGAACGATCAAGGCCGCCGCTTTCTTCATGCCTGAAGGAGAGTGATACCAGGACCGGCGGCCCAGGGAGGGAGCCGCCGTGAGAGCAGCAATATGTAGTTCATCAAAAAAAGCCTTGCTTGTGCCTCGGCTCTTTCCGCTCCTCTACCGGCATTATCCTGCCGGTTAATCGGTAGTCACAAAAGAAATGAACTTGACGCCAATTTCCCACTTCGGGAGACTGGCGTTTTTGTTTGTCGTTTTTTGTGGAATGGCCCCGAATTATTCCGGTGCCGTTCTCCGCCCCATTTCGGCTCACCCGTCAACTGAACCTGTGAACCGAAATGGAGGTACATAATGCAAAAGATCAATCTTCGGGAGTTATATCCCGATATTTATAAAACGGACACCTATCTGGAAGTAACCGACGAAGTGCAAGCTGTGTTCCTGGCTGACAGACGAGCAGAAGCACGCTACCTGCGGCAGATGTATAACTACAAAGCTCACTACTCCCTGGACTGCGACAACGGAATTGAAAAGGCTATTGTGCAGCACCCGCCGACCCCGGAAGAAATCCTGGAGGACCAGCAGCTCCGCGATCAGCTCTATGCTGCGGTGATGAAGTTGCCGGACAAACAGGCCAAGTGGATTTTTGCTCGGTTCTACCTGGGAATGACCGTCAAGGAGATTGCCCAGGCGGAAGGTGCTGATCTCAGCTGGGTGTATAAGAGCATCAAGCGCGGTTTGAAGCGCCTGGGAAAAAATTTCAAAAACTTTAATTAACATGGCCAAAATATCGCCGTTTTCTTCACTACCATTAGAAGGACAACTTTTCACCTTCATTGGTACATTGACAACCGAATAGACGGCATTTCTGGTACATAGCCCATGTACGAGCGAATCAGGCGCGCCGCCAAGAAGGACAAGCCAAGGAGGTGATGAACCGGCTGTCCTGAGCGATCAACGCAAGCCTGAAACCCGGAGGTGGCACTTCGGGTCGCGGTGACTGCATGGGGGCTTAAAGATACTTCCTCACGGCCTCCTAAAGACTTGGGGGGAACCCTGCGGCGCACGAGCAAAACGACGCTGCGGAGTTATGACAGCCGCGCCAGCGGAGACCAGGAATGTCCCTATCGTCAGGGGCGCGTGGCAAATGTGACGAAAGTAACGGATATTATCTGAAAGGCTGCGTCCATTTGCTGTTAGCAACAACAAGGCATCATTTGGGTGCAGTCCTTTCTTTTCAAAGTCAGATACCATGAGCTGGCAGCTCTGGTTGCCAGCTCATTCATGTGATTTTGAAACCGACTTCAAAGAAAGGAGAACCCTTATGAGCCAGCTAACACAAACATCAACCGATGAATTGGTTGACATCCGTGAAGTCACGGTAGACAAAGACCTCCCCAAAGAGGAACGAATCGCGGCCTTTCTTCACCAGATCAAAAATCCCTATCGCTTTCGCTGCGGTGATTTTGTGGTAAACGCCGCATTTGCCAGCAACGGGGTCACATTGGAGGAATGCCTGCAAGGGATTTTAAGGTGATCGACATCCTCGCTCTTTTTCCAAAAGCGTGCTACGATGTGTATGGAAAAGGATGAAAACTGAAAACCTCGAAATCCACTCTTTTCTTGCGGGAGCTTCCAGGAGGAAAGGAGTGCTTTTTCATGCCAAAATATCAGGCAACAGCTTACATTCGTCTGTCTTACACCGATGATCGCTCCAGCGAGAGCGACAGCGTTACCAACCAGCGGAAGCTGATTGAGAACTTCATTGAACGAAACCCGGACATTCAAATCGTATCCGAAAAAATCGACGATGGTTACAGCGGTATCATTTTTGACCGTCCGGCGTTTAAGGAAATGATGCAGGACATCACCGATGGCAATATCAACTGCGTCATTGTAAAGGACCTCTCCCGTCTGGGACGGGAGTACATCGAAACCGGACGCTATCTGCGCCGGGTGTTCCCCACTTATGGGGTTCGTTTTATTGCCATCACGGATAACATCGATACCGCCCATGAAGGCAGCGGTGACGATCTGACCGTATCCGTCAAGAACATTATGAACGAAGCCTACTGCCGGGACATTTCCATCAAGACCCGTACCTCTTTGGATATAAAGCGGCGCAACGGAGATTTTGTTGGAGCCTTTCCCGTTTACGGCTATATGAAATCCGAGGAAAACAAAAATCTGCTTGTACCTGACCCGTATGCTTCCCGCGTTGTCCGCGACATCTTCCGTATGCGTCTGGATGGGACAAGCGCCCTGCGGATCGCTACCGTGCTGAACGAAATGGGCGTCCTCTCCCCACTGGCCTATAAGAAAAACAATGGTTTTCCCTATGCCAAACACGGCTATGCCGACAAAGAGGATTGCAAGTGGTCTGCTACAACGATTATTCGTATTTTGCAGGATGAAACCTACATTGGCACATTAGTACAGGGGAAGCAAGGCACCCCGCACTATAAAATCAAGCAGATGGAGCAGCGGCCATCCTCTGAATGGATTCGCGTTCCTGATGCCCATGAGCCGCTGATTGCCAAGCAGGATTTTGAACTGGTCCAGCGTATCCGCAGACTGGATACCCGGACTTCTCCCAAGCAGGATACAGTGTATCTGTTTTCCGGCGTCTTGATCTGCGGGTGCTGTGGGAGCCGCATGACGCGAAAAACAAACCGGGTCAAGGGCAAGGAATATCACTATTATTATTGCCCCACCGGGAAAAAGCATGGCTGCACCAACCCGGTAATGCTCAAGGAAAGCGATCTTGTAGAGTGCGTCAAGGACAGTCTGAAAGGCTACATCGACAATGTAAGCTGCCTGCAAGCCATCCTGGACGGCATCGACCAGAGCAGCATCAACCAAGCACTTGCCAATGAATACGCCTCCCACATCGCCGCCAATGAGCAGCAGGTGGAACAGGCGCTTGAATTTAAGGCCCGACTGTATGAAAGCCTGATTACCGGCACCATCAGCAAAGAGGAATATACCGACTATAAGGCCAGATACACGAGGATTGTGGAAAACGCGAAAGAGAGTATTCGGGTCTTAAAGGAAAAGCTGGCTGATGTTCTGGAGAACCGGAGTGAACGGAACCGCTGGATTTCCCACTTCACACAGTTTTCTACGATGGAGACCCTGGACCGCAAAGCTGTGGTTCACATGATACAGAGTATCAAGGTGATTGGAAAAAAGGAATTGGAGATCACCTTTACATACCAGGACGAATACCAGAAAGCGATCCAGCTGATCCAGCTGGCAGAGCAAACAAGCCAAAGAAAGGTGGGATGATTTGTGGCAAGAAAAAGCAGAAAGGAAACTGTGGTGCTCCCTGCACCGGAGATAGATCCCTCTTGCCGCGCTGGAGTTTATGTGCGGCTTTCCGTTGAGGATAAGCATACCCACACCGTTTCTATCGAAACCCAGCAGCTGATTATCGCCCGGTATCTGGAGCAGAACCCGGAGATTATTGTGGTACAGACCTACATTGACAATGGCGCAACGGGTACGAACTTCCACCGCCCCGGCTTCCAGCAGATGCTCTCCGATATTGAAGCGGGTCTTATCAACTGCGTCATTGTAAAGGACCTCTCCCGCCTGGGGCGAAATGTCATAGACACAGGCTACTATATCGAGCGTTACTTTCCCATGCAGAAAGTCCGCTTTATTGCCGTAAATGACCGCTACGATTCTTCTTCCCCGGATAATGCCCACGATGGTATCATCATCCCGCTGCGGAACATGATTAACGAAGCCTATGCGATGGATATTGCCAGGAAAATCAAAGCCCAGCAGCGACAGGCTATGAAAGACGGCAAGTATGTTGGTGGGCGCACACCCTATGGATATTTGAAAGCTCCAGATGATTGCCACCAGCTGATTGTTGATCCTGTGGCTGCCGAGGTAGTCAAAACCATGTTCCAATGGGCCGCCGAGGGCGCAGGATTAAACACCATAGCGGTACGATTGAACGAGGCCGGGTATCTCTCTCCCAGCCACTACAAGAGGACTTTGGGAGAGATCACCCATGAAAATCTGGTAGGCAATGGGCATTGGCAAACCCGCACCGTAGCCAAAATTCTTCGCGCAGAGGTTTATACCGGAGATCTGGTGCAAGGGGTATCTAAAATCATTGACCACAAGCAGGTCAGAGCCAGCGCCGATGAATGGACAACGGTACGCGGCACCCATGAAGCCATCATCAGCCGGGAGCTGTTTGCCGCTGTTCAGAAAGCGTTGGACCAGGCTGCACAGCAGGCAAAAGACAGGGAGATCCATTCCTGGTCCCCTAATCTTTTGAAAGGCAAAATCTTCTGCGCCCACTGCGGACGCAGCCTTCACCGACAGAAATGCGTCCGCAGAAAGTCACAGGAGGTATATGTCTACCACTGTATCAGCAACAACCGTATCAAAAAGGGCGTTTGTCCTGGTGCATTTATCTTTGAAAAAGAGCTGCTGGATACCTTGGCCGATATGATACAGGAACAGCTTGATACCACGCTGGGGCAATACTCTCTTGGTCTGGAAAACCTCTCCAAAGAAGCCGAGGAACAGAAAAACATACAGGCTAAAATCGCCAGCCGGAAACAGGAAATCCAGCAGCTGCGAACCTATCAGCGCGGATTGTATGAGGGCCTGATCCAGAACCATCTGTCAAAAGACGAGTATTTTACCTTCAAAGAAAAATACGAAGCCAAAATCGAGGCCATCAGCAAAGAAATCGAGCAGCTGAAAGCAGGGCTTGCGATTCTCGCCAAGCAGCTGGAACAGTATAAAATGCTGTCCCAGGATGCACAGCATATCAAGGAAGATCGCCAGCTGACGGCAGCTCTGATTGACCGCCTGATTGACCGTGTAGAGGTCTCAAAAGAAAAGCGGATTACGGTTCGTTTCCGCTTCCAGAGCGAATTTGAGCATTGTGAGGAGGTGCTGAGCCAGTGCAGAAATATGTGATTGCCCTTTATATCCGCCTTTCCCTGGAGGATTATAAATACGACAGTATGAGCATTGAAAACCAGCACCTTGCGCTGAACGAATTTGTTTCTTCCATGCCGGAGTCCACTCATGCAGAAGTCCTTGAGTTTATCGACAACGGGTATAGCGGGACAAACTTCGAACGCCCCAAAGTCCAGGAGCTGATTGAGATGGTGCGGGCCAATAAGATCGACTGCATCATCGTAAAAGACTTTTCCCGGTTTGGACGAAACAGCATTGAGACTGGCTATTTCATTGAGCGTGTGTTCCCTCTGTTTCACACTCGGTTCATTTCTATCAACGATGATTTTGACAGCGATCAGCACAAGGGCGATACCGGCGGTATGGATGTGGCTTTCAAGTATCTGATCAGCGAGTATTACAGCCGGGATATGTCCATCAAGACCAAAAGCGCCAAGTACGCCAAAATGCAGCGCGGCGAATACCAGAGCAAAGTTTGCCCTTACGGGTATCGCAAAAGCGCCAATGGCAGAATGGAACCGAACCCGGAAACCGCTGCTGTGGTACAGCTCATTTTCCAACTTGCCGCAACCGGAATTGGAGCGGCAGCCGTTACCAGGGAACTCTTTAAGCGAGGCATACCGACCCCCGGAGAATACAAAGCAGCGCATGGGCAGCAGTACCACGATGTCTCCCGCTCCCGCGGACGCTGGAGCAGTTCTACGGTTCTCCGTATCCTGGAGGACGAACGCTATATCGGCTCCTATGTCATCGGGCGTCGTGCAGTCATTGAAGTGGGCAGCACACGGAGCCGCAAGAAGGACCGGGACAAATGGTTCATTATTCCCGACCATCATCCGGCAATCGTTGACAAAGAACTATTTGAAAAGGTGCAGGCTGTGCAGCGCCGATTCTCCTTGCCGACCAAGAAAACCAGGGAGTACCCACTAAAAGGCAAGGTCTATTGTGGCTGCTGCGATCATGCACTTTCCCGCATCGCCCAAAAGAGACCGTTTTATATGTGCCGCCATTCTACCGCTGATGTGAACAGCCGCTGCCGCGATGTCCGGGCAGATGTTGCTGGGCTGGAAGAAGCCGTCCTCCTCACTTTGAAAAAGCAGCTGGAAATCCTGCTGCCCGTACATAAAGACGGCACCATTCACCTGGAGGCTACCGCTGCCAAATGCTCTGAGTATGAGAAGCAACTGGAAGCTCTGAAGGACCAGAAGCAAGCTCTCTTTGAACGGTATCTCTTGGGGCAGATCGAGCTGGACACATATAAATCGGAGAAAGCAGTTTATGACGCAGAAATACTGAAAGTCAAAAATGCCTATGCTGCTGTCACCGCCCAGGCAAAGCTGAAGCGAGAAGAACAGGCCCGCCAAAGCAGCCGACAAGAAATCGTTCACTCGATTGCAGAAGCGGATGTGCTGACCTCTGAGCTGACCGATCTGCTGATTGAAAAGGTGTATGTATTCCCCGACAACCGCATTGAGATTATCTACAAAGTCCATGACCTCTTTGAATAATTGAAGGTACAAAAACGGAAAACCCAGGCTATCAAATTCATCTTGGTAGCTTGGGTTTTCTGCTTTTCAGAATTATATTTTTTTGTCGTGTGCTTGACATACGGGTGGCGGAGATCGTGGAAACGGATTTTTTTCAATCCGTGGTTTTTCAATACAATCTCGAAATGCTGTGTGATGAAGTTTGGTTTGACAAGTTCGCCCATTGCATTTACATAGATATAATCCAGATATTTTTTGCAGTAGGCTGCACCGCATACCTTTTGATTGACAAGCTGCTCTTGTTTCAAGCGCCGCAGCAGTTCTTCAAATGGCGGGACCAAAGGCAATGTCCGGTAACTGGACTTCGTTTTCGTTCGGTCCTTCTGTACGGTGATGTTCTTGCCATCCACATTGACTTGCGTAACGGTGTGCTTTATGCCGATTGTCT
The DNA here is from genome assembly GCF_041925195.1 of Flintibacter porci. Classification (NCBI taxonomy): domain Bacteria; kingdom Bacillati; phylum Bacillota; class Clostridia; order Eubacteriales; genus Flintibacter; species Flintibacter porci. The sequence continues at coordinate 28,657 of NZ_JBHEVB010000021.1, read as the reverse complement.
TTTTTTCAAAGTCAATCGCATCCCATTTCAGTCCGACTACCTCGCTTCGCCGCAGTCCGTAAAATGCGGCAAGAATAACACCCAGCTCAATGGGGTCTCCCTTTACAGTCTTGAAAAGGATTTCCAGCTCTTGCTGGTTGTAAATCGTCGCAAGATATTTGTCTTTCCGGGGCCGCTCTACACGGTCAGCGGGGTTCGACTTAATTAGTCCGATCTGGAACGCATACTGCAAGCATTTACGGATGTTGGCGTGGCGATGGATTACGGTATTAGCCGTAAGCCCTTTACCAAGCTCAAATTGATAGTAGTCCTGGATATGCTTGGGGTGCTTCTCCAGGTCCTGCAAGGTGAGCATTTTGTCTTTGAAGTACGGGACAATGCTTCCCTTGATGGAATTGGCGTAGGATGAATATGTGGTCAGCTCGACGCTGCTTTTCATCATTTCCAGCCATTCCAGAATAAAATCGGTAAAGAGTATAGGAGCTTCATCTGCACACGGGTTGATATGAGCCACAGGGTTTTCCTTCAGCCATGTCAACTCAACGGCGTATTGAAATGCTGCCTCGATTATCTCGTGGTATTGCAGCAATTCCTGCGAAGAAGCCTCGTGTTCCTGTCTTTCATAGCGATAAAATGCCTCCAGATCGCGTCCAGACATTTTGAGCAAACCAATAGGATGTTTCTCAAAGAATGGCTCAATCTGACTTCTAACATCGTAGGCATATTCCGCGTATGTACTTGGGTTAAAGGAAAAAGCGTTTTCTTTCAGCCACTTATTCAAAAAAACATGAAACGGCATATCTGCGTTTTCCAGCAGATTTTCGGGATTAAATTCTTTTCGGGTTTTGAGCAGCATGGCTTCCGCCCGCTTCTTATTACCCTTTACAGTAAGTCCTGTGCTGATAGATTTGCTTTTTCGCTTACCGTCAGCACCTTTCCAGCTTAATATCATCTGAAAATATCCATTTTGTTCTCTCAGGTGACCTGCTACCATCATCATTCCTCCTTTTTGCAGCAGCTTTATTCACCCGCTGTTGACAGTATCATCGTACCATCACCCTATAAATGCAGCAAGGATATGAATTAGCTTCGTCTGATGATGTGCAAGTAGTTCAATATGTGAAGTTTGGGGATCTTGTAGGTTCGGCCTACTCGAAAATGTTCGATGCTGTTTTCTTGTAACAATCGGTAGGCGGACTTTTCACTGATCCCCAACATTTTGCTCATTTGTGCGACGCTGACAATATCAGGGTAGTTTGAAAAAACCATGCCATAAGCGTCTTTTTGAGATATTGACATACTCATAATCAACACCTCCTCAGCGCGGAGAATGTCAAAATAGAAAAGCAGCCGTACCGATAAAGGTGAAGGTATATGCCAACTTATAAATCGATACGGCTGCTGTATTGTAATTTGATTTCTATTCGCCATATTTGCCACGCATCCCTGACGCAGGGGACATAACAGGCCGCCGCTGGCGCGGCTGTCATAACTCCACAGCGCCGCCCGTAACGTACGCCGCAGGGTTCCCCCCAAGTCTTTGGCGGGCCGTGAGGAAGTATCTTTAAGCCCCCGCGCAGTCATCGCGCCAGATGTGCCACCATCCGGTGTGTGAAGTCAAATATCGCTCCGAAGCAATTTGTTTATCACCTCCCTGACTGCTTCATCTTCGCGGCGCTTCACACTCGCTCACACGCAGGTTATGTACCTATTATGCCGTGTATTCTGTTTTCAAGGTACCCAAGGACAAAAATCATCCTTCACTGTGTAGGCGTTGGGGAAGACCATTTGTCACCCTTTTTTCAGAATTTTTTTGATTTTCTTTAATTTCTTATAGATAACATTTCTTGAGCAACCCTTTATGCGAGCAATATCGGCCTGTCGGTAGCCGTCCATTACTAACAACGTCAATAGCTCTAGTTCCTCAGGTGAGAGGGTTTGCAGGCGACGGGACAGCTCTGGGTCCTCCATGTGTGCAATCCAGTCATATCGATTATGTGTATCGTTCACTTCTGACAGTTGCGAGGACAAAGTGTCAAATTTGCGGAAAAGAACAGATTGCTCATCCCCATTCACTAGATATTCCGAGGGTAGTTTTTGTACGTGGTTGTGGTATACCCGCTGACTGCAAAACCATTTCCAGTCATATACTTTTATCTCTAGAATGGCAGCAGAGTCCATTCCAGCGGCGGCATATTCTTCTTCTAAACGTGCCCATTTTTTATCAAATATGCGTTTTTCGCGCCCGTAGTAAAAACTCATTGATTACCTCCGTTTCTATTGATCCGTGGTTGAAAATGAATAGAATCGGAGGCGGGGCGCGACAGCCAGGGTAATAGTTTTTTCTTTTCTCGTGAATATTTTCAGCTGAGGGCAGATAATAGCCCCGCACCAAGCATTTAAACGGTGCGGGGCCAAACAGTGTAAAGATATTAAAGAATAATTTCTTTATCCCTCATGGATTTGAAGATGCACACTAGCAAAATTTAATTGCAAAAACTGGCGAAGACTTATTATTATCGGTCTTATATCATTACTATCTACCCAGTGTTTTCCTTATCCAAATTGTCCCTAAATCTCTTTGGACACCTTTACTACGCCATTTAGAAATATTTAAAGACTTACCCAGCCGTTAGGCCACTTATCATTGACTTAATTACTATTACTATCATTGTCTATCGAACAATACGGATAGTAAAGGTTATATTATGGCCTGTACTATCCGTATTGGTCTCCGGGTTGGTATCTCGACCGGCCACTAAAATTGTATACACCCCTTCCTCATTAAAAGTGTAAGATTTATTAATGGAATTTGTGTTGTCAACCTGGTACCAAGTACTCTTTCCACTAGGAGATATAACATTCATAGCCATACGATAGCAACTGAAGTTGGTCATTTGATCAACAGAATTTGGAGAAACACTGAGTGCTTTTCCTCCGATAGTTACCGTTTGGCCATACGAAATGTTATAGTAATTTTGTGGTGCATAAGGACGAATCCTTAAGCGATTATAGCCACAGTTATTACATGAAGCATCAGAGGAATTGCTATATACATGTCCAGAACAATTGGTAATATCTCGATATACCCATGGCTTAATTGCAATCATAGGATGCGTTGCACCGATCCACTTAGCTACGTCCCCCACTTTTGCATTTCTGGCAGAAGAGCTATGTGCATAATAATATACATTCTTCCAACTATCTCCTGTAACCTTAGTACAAAAAATTGCATGTCCATAGTCACCTGAAGTACCTTCAACATGCAAGACACATCCAGGAAGAGTATATAAATAATTGTAAACTTGACTTGGAGCCTTTGTAGTATCGATATCAATACGAGAGGTAACTAGCCCAGTTTCATTTGAGTGATTTCTAACATTCTGTTCATAAGTGCGAAAATTACTACAACTCCGGAATCCAGGTGTATTTCCAGTATAGTCGGGATCACCATACCAAGTATAGTTTCCAGTACTATCGGAAGGGATTTGGCTATGTGTATTCACAACAGCTTTATCATTTGTCCCACCCAACGCTGTGTAAACTAGCTGAGAAGCAAAATTTTGACAATCACCGCCACCGTTATTGGCGCCATAGTCATAAAAAACATCCTCATTTCTCCAAGTATGAATACTGCTTGGGTGAGTCTCATTATCATCCCAATATGTCTCAGCATACTGAATTGCTGCTTGTAGATCGTAACTTAAATATGACTCTTGTGTCCCAGCACGAAGCGGCGCAGTTGTTTCTTCAGTTGTATCAAAATTTAAGAATGTATCCCCTTCCTTTTCGCTTATTTCATATATACCAGGGCTTTCCTGAATTGTAGCTTCATCTACTAAGTTATAGACATCTTTTTTTAACTGTTCAATTTCAGCTTTGCTCAGATTAAAAGTAGAATTTGTCGCATTATACACCACATTAAATGTCGCTTTTTCGGTCGCTAGGTTAATTCCTTGTTCTTTGTCTGCTTATGTAAATGTGTAGAGAGAAGAGATATCGGCAATTTTCCAATCTCCGTCTACATTGATCAAGCGAACTGTATACGGAGTTATAATTGTTGTAGGATCTTCATTGTATGGATCATCTGTGTATATAAAAGAAGCGCGCTCCTTGACTTCAACAATAGCTGTATTACCTGAAATTTCTGTGTTCTGAAAATAATAATCAAGTGTCAGATTTTTCCGAGTAATACCCTGAACTTGACGAACAAATTTAGTATATTCTGAGAAATCGTGAATATATGAGAGATTATCTTCAATTTCATTCATATCTAATGAAACATTATCGCTAAACTGAAAGAGGGCAGTTTCAAGGTTATCTGCCGTTTTCGATCTTGTGTTATGTTCCAACAATGATACAACCGTCAGAGATACTGTATCATTTTCCTCGTATAGATACATATTCTGAGAAAGATTCTCCAGATAATCTTCCACAATTTGCTTTACAGTTGTTTCATCTGAAGCAGCTGAGTACGATGGGAGTACTAAAGTTGAAGTCATAATGGTAGCAAGCATTAGTGCTACAAATTTTTTTATCTTCATCAAAAATCTCCTCCATATTTGGATAGAAAGCAAACAAGCTATCCTAAGATTGAGTTAAAGTTAGTCCGTTAAAATTACAATATGTTGACAGTAATTCGTTTTTCTCTGGCATTTCCCACACAATTGGCAAAGATTTTCCTTCCTTTAATTGGTCAGCTAAATCATCCATTTCAAATTCTTCTAAAATCGAAAGTTGATTCTGAGGTATAACTTCTGCAAAAGCAATCCAAGAATAATTTTTTTGGTCATCCGTCGATAAGGTAACGAGAACATCATATGTTCGATCGCCCGTATCTACAATTTCGTTCCCTTTAACATCGTACATAGTTAATATAACGGAACAATAATATATAGTCTGGTAATCTGATAGTATTTTTGTTCCGCGTATCACTATTTGAGGAATAGATAGCGACCAACTACTATTTTCTTGCTCCGTCACAGCTTTAAATAATTCTGCATATTCCCCAGTTAGCCCAAATTGATCTGGAGTCGGAGTAGGCAAAGCGGAAAATTCCGTGCTAATTTCTGACTCATCTATGTTTCTATCATCATTTTCTTGGAGTAAGGAGTCGCCATCTACGGAACCTGTACAGGCACTAAGACAGCCAAACAGCATTAGTAAATACACTACAAGCAAAGCTTTCTTCAATTATATCCCCACATTCTATATTTTTAATGGGAAGGTCCTCCCTAAGGAGGACCTTCGTATCAAATATTAAACTGAACTCCTTGAATGGTAATATGCATATCCTTCACAGCGTCATAATATCCAACTGCGACCAACAATTGGGGACTGGTGATTGCTCCAGCCTGCTTATCAATGTGGATCGTTCTTGTTACTGTTTCACCTGCTGGAATGTGTGTATAGATTTTCTCTGCACTCTGATTGTACTGGCGGCCCAAAGTAAACAGCAAAGGATAGTCATTGTGGTTCGTAACCGTAATGCTACAGTACTCCCCATTACCTATACTAAGTGGGACCGAATTCTGATACCCCTCCTGGGAGGTGTACTCTGTTGGAGCAATAGCATAAGAACGTCTTCCTTCAGTTGGTGGCTGAATGGGAGTGACCTCATTAAAAGGAGTAGCGGTACTGCCTGCTGCATAGAGAGGTAGCTCAGTTAATCCACCAGACATACCTTCGGTGAGAGATCCGCCGCTGCCAGCACTACTGCTTCCTTCACCTACAGCCCCATAGCCCAGTTTAACGGTCTGAGTAGTTTGATCCCAAGAAATTTGAGTATCAAGCAAGCGAGAGACATAGGCAAGTGGGAGATATGTAGTACCGCCCCCTGCTTCATCTGTATAGGTAATACTGGACGGAATGGCCCGCCCAGCATCATTTGTTAGTTCCTCTCCTTTAGAAAAAGCCTCTTTGCGGTTTAATGTCAGGTTTACCGTATTGAACGATACGGTTCCAGATGCTGCTAATGCGGCTGTTGCCAATCCAAACACTAAAGAACAGCATAAAATGCCGCTTAAAAACGGTATGACATGTCGTTTACTCATGGTTCTCCTCCTTTTATTGTATTGCCCATCAATATTGCCGGGCAATACAGTGTGATCTTACCCTACATAATCAAACTGACGTGCCGCAAACTGGAAATACATCATATGGTAGTTGTAGGAACTAATGTGAACTTCAATGTGACTGTCCATCTGACTCTTATCGCTATTCTGAATACGATAAGTCTGCTGCTGGCCCTGTGGGAGTCTAAGCCTAGAATCAGCGATTTCTGCTCCATCAAGGTAAAAAATAGGAGTCAAATCACCTCTTCCCTGAGTATTATCAATCCAAACATTTACAGCGTTTCCTTCCCCAAGAACACAGTCCATGGGAAATTCAAACTCATCTTGCCCCTCGTACCAGTCGGCTCTATATAAAACCTTATCGCGGGTCATAAACTCAGAAGGACTACCAGGAAGAATTTCAATTTTATAGTTGCCTACCTCAATAGTATCGAGCACAACGTCAGTGTCAGTGGTAACAGGAGCTGCATTTACTGGAATGCACAAAGAAAGCACCATCGCAGAAGTAAGGATCATAGATAAAATTTTTCTTTTCATAGTAGATATCCTTTCCTATATCTGTTCATTTGAACTGTTTGTCGAAATTGTTGGATTGCAATGATATGTTTCTTTTATGATTGCCCCGAATAGATATAGTATATATTCATAAATTCTGAACATATCTAACTCTGCATTGGACTCACCTTCTTTAAGCATTGATCGTGAGATTCGCTTTATATTTATATATGACAAGTTACATTCAAAACTGACACTAAAATTTTTGAAAATTTGTTTATATAAATTAAAACTATTTGTACTTTGCTAATTTCTATTTGGTTAATATAATCTTATCAAATTGGAGGCCTATTTATAGGCTACATCCAAGACACTTCCAATAAGCTGCGATGCGCTCTTGACTAAAGATTAGGGGGACAGGACAAATATTTCTAAAATTATGATTGTGTGATATACTCAATGAAAAAGAGCAAAGGGGGGAAATCAGGGTGCTCCCAGAACAGGACTCGTTTTTTAATGCTCTTTACAAGAGTATGTTTAACAAATTATTACTGTATGCCCAAGCCGGATTATCAGACAAATCAAAAGCGATGGATGTTGTACAAGATAGTTTCCATGAGGCCATTTTAAAAATTGATTCTCTTATGGTGCATCCAAACCCACACGGCTGGTTGATGCAAACCACCAAGAACAAGATTAAAGAATATAACCGAACTCAATCTGCTTACATAAAACGGTGTCTTTCTTTGGATTCTGAGCCATCATCTGCCCTTGGCCAGGAAGATTCTGAAATGAAAGCCATTGAAAATTCCGAAGGAACGCCGATGCTTGTTCGGATTCGACAGGCGCTCACTCCGGAAGAACTGTTCTTGTTTGAACGGCTTGTATTTGACAAAGCCAGCCATTTAGAGGTTTCTAAAGAACTGGGCATCACAGTGTGGACAAGTCAGAAGCGATTTGAGCGAATCAAGAAGAAGCTACAAAGAGTTTTGGGGTCAGAAAAATGAAATTTAAACTGAAATGTCAGTTTTTAAATGTTACTGTCATATTCTATACGTAAGGGAGGTTCAGGACATGGCGGAACCGGAGAAACGTGAAAAATATGCCTATCTGGACCAGTTAAGCACAGAACGCTTGCAGGAGCTTTTGCGCGCCGATTTGGAGTCGAATTCAACAGAAGACCACAGTGAGGTAATTTTTCACATCCTGGAGGTGATGGAGCAAAGAGAGAAAGAGAATCCTACCGGTCGGCTTGTGGATGTCGATCATGCTTTGGAAGAATTTCAAGCCTTCTACAATACTCCAGAAGGAGAAGGTTGCTCCCTCTATCCAGAGCATTCTGAAAAAAATACAATGTACAGTCAGGCTAGTGCAGATCATTCCGTTCCGGCATCTCAGCATTATCGCCGGCGTCGTGTGTTTCGGGCTTGTATTACGGTAGCTGCCACAATCGCCCTCCTCTTTACAATTTTAGTTGGCGTTCAAGCATTCGGGGTTGATGTATTTGGTACTTTGGCCCGTTGGACAGAAAGCGCATTCAGTTTTGGGCCGATTCAATCCGGGCAGATAGCTGGGGAATCATCGGCTACAAACCAGAAAATGATTGACTCTAGTAATCCACTAGAACTTCCACCTGAGTATCAGGAACTTTGGACTGAGTTGAAGGGGCAAGGCATAGATAGCTTGGTGTTCCCTACATACATTCCAAAAGGATTTCAAGTTGAGGAAAACGATTTGTACTTCCAACCGGAGTTTAATAGGCTTGACTTTTGTGTATGGTATTCAAACGGAAATGAGGACATCATATTTAGTATTCTATATGATGAAGGAGCACGTCGAGTCTATGAGAAAGACAGAGAGGATTTGGAATTGTATGAATCCGGAGAGATCGATTATTATATTTTTTCCAATAATGGAGAAAATGTAGCCGCGTGGTGTACTAATGGTCTGGAGTATTCATTGTCAACAACAATTTCGGTTCTTGAACTAAAAACCATTTTGGATTCTATGTATCAGGAGTGACAAAGGATGAAACGTAAAAAACTAATTGTTATTTTTTTCACATTTATCTGTATGCTTGCAATGGCACTCCCCTCTTTTGCAAGTATGAGAGCCAGCGATCAGATTAGAGATTATTTAGTAGATGTCAAATCGAATAATGGGAAAATTTATATTGATTTTTCCGTTACTGGAACGGGCGGTATGGAGCGAATCGGATGTGAAAGTATTTACATCTATGAGAGCAGCAACGGGCGTTTAGTGGAGAGTTTTGACGAATACGATTCTGGCATGAGTAGGAGCAATACAGTTAGATATACCAATATGATTACGGCAGATTGCACAGCAGGTACACGTTATAAAATTGAGGTCACTATCTTTGCGGAAAACAGTGCAGGACGGGATACTAGGACGCAGACGTTCTATGTAACAGGACAAGCCTAAATATTAATGGAAACGCGAGGTGAACCTTTTCACCCCGCGTTTTCTTTGTATCCTTTTGGGGTAAAACTCATTGTAGCAAGCAATGCCCCTGGATAGCCATTCCGCATCCGGCGCTGCTTGTTGAGGGTATCCCCCAAGCCCCCATGAACGCAGAATTTCATTCTGCGGCTGCGCGTTCTGAGAACGCTTTGGACCACGATCAGCTCACCGCTGCTCGTGGTCTTTTTCTCTTCCCGTATCATGTTCCGCCTCCATGTTTAAGAGCCGATCCACATTGGCCTTTGCCGCCAGCAACTCCCGCATTTCCTCACGGGAGCGCCGGTACTCGGCATAGGTCTTTTTCTTTTCCTCCAGGAGCTTGGCATACTCGGCTTGCAGCTCCTTGACCTTGGGCAACTTCTTGACACCCATATCGTCAAAGGCATTTTTGGCCGCTTGATGGAGCAGGATTTCTTCCTCATGTTCCTCTCGGAATTTCTTGGAGTAACCGGCGTGTCTGTAAGCGACATAGGTGTCGCGAGTCTTGGCATAGTTGACGATATGGGTCCGCAGAATGGCGATCTCCGCCATGCGTTTCTCCGCCGCCTTGATTTTTGCAGATAGCTCATTGTGGTGGGCCGTGGCCGCCGTAGCCTTTTCCTCCAGCACCGCATACTCCAGCAGGTTATGCTCGGTGAGATAGTTCACGGTCTGCGCCATCTGTTTCAGATTAAAAACCTTGGCCCACCGCGCATACCCGGCACCTTTTCCGGCCTGGAGCTTTGCCTGGATGTCAACCAGCAGATTGACCTTCGGCGGATCTGCTTGCTTGACCGGCTTCCGACGGGGTGTATGCTCCTTTTGACCAGCGAGGACAGCCAGCAGGTCCTCCAGGGTGTAGCCATCGCCCAGGCTGTCCAAGCGGGACACTTTACCCCAGCCGGGGAACTTCAAACGGTAGGATTTCCCACGCTTGGATACTTCACAGCCGGATTCCCGGAGCAGCTTCATCAGCTCATCCAGGTCAGCAGGTTTTTGTGCCAGGGCGTTGTCAATGGCAGCACGGAGCAATTCCCGATGGGACGGTTTCGCCTTGTCCCCCAGCCACTGATCGTAGCTTTTCCCGTGTGGCTTTGGGTTCTCGACAATGGACAGCCCGTTCTCAATGCAGATGGTGTCGCTCAATCGACGGACAGCTTTCGTGCTGCCCCAAAAGTTACGAAACTTCCTGCCACAGTCCAGGTTGACTGAACTCCAAATGATATGATTATGGACATGAGCCTTGTCAATGTGGGTACAGACGATGAAGGCGTGTTTTTTCTTCGTAAACCGTTTGGCAAATTCCACGCCCAGCCGGTTGGCTTCCTCCGGGGTGATTTCCCCAGGGCAGAAGGACTGGCGGATATGGTAGGCGATCACATCGTCGGCTCCACGGACCCGTCCGGTGGTGACAATATACTGACGCTTAGCCAGCATGAACTCGGCATCGGCCACACGGCTGTCGCACTCATAACCAGTGATGAGTCTACCGTGGTCGGTCTTTTGCGGGTTGGCCACATAGTCAATAATCGCGCTGATGGCACGGCTCTCGGTCCGGCCCTTGCCAATATGCAGCGGCATGATACGCGTGGTCGCCATTGCTATCAAACCTCCTCTGAAAAAGAATAGCGGCCTGCCGAAGCAGACCGCCGTAGGTATATTTTTTATCATTTAGTCTCAATTTTAGAGCATATCAGCAATTAAGGAGAGTTCATCGGTTGAAGTATATTGGAAACCGTTTCTTGTGGTTCGCCCACTTTCACTAAATAAGTACAAATTCTTTTTAGCTCTAGAGCAAAGAACATAAAGAAGCTTATAGGTTTCATTTTTTCTACACAATTTTTTTATGGGATCCCGAATATAGTCCCAATGCGGTAGGTATCCGTTCAACAGACCAGCTGCTATAACTGAAGTATATTCTTCGCCTTTAACGCCGTGAAGGGTAGAAATTACCACACCATTTTTTTCTCCAAAATACTTACTGATTGAATTAAAATCTGTGGAAAGCGCATACCTATCTACTCTTGAGCGAATTTCATCAAAAAAAGAATTTGTTAATGCTGACAAAGCTGCTTCTTTGCTTATTCTAACATGTAGAATTGCAAAAACCTTTTCAATTGCGGAGCCTAAACAGGTTATGCCATCTGCATCTGTGCCGCGACAACAATTAACAGCGGAAAGGACATCATAGTTTTGTATATTATCAGGCACCATGATTCTGAAGTCATTTCTAACGATTGAAATAAATTCAGTTGCAATTCGCTTTCTTAACGTCACATTTTTTCCGGATGGAAGAAATAGCAATTTCGCTATCAGAAACAAAGGATTCATGGGATCATACTTTATTGGAGAAATATCTGGTGCATCAAATGGAATGTCCGGAAGTATTATACGTAGTTTTCTAGATAGATCGAACAACATACCCCATTGAGGAGCAATAACACAAATTTCCTCAGCCTTTGTTCCATTTTCAAGTTCTTCCTTTATTAAGGCTGCAATTTCAGATGCCAGATCTGTGTAATAAACGGAATCAAAAAAATGTATTTCACCAAGTTCATCCTTATGCTTTGCAACTGAGTGAGCCTCAGTTCTAGAAACTTCGAATCTGCTATATAAATCCACCAATCTCTGAGTAGAACGATAACAGCCTCTTAGTGACATAGAATCAAAATCTGTTTCATAAAGTGTTTCTAGCTCTTGTTTGGTTTTTGCCACTCCACCTAAAGAGTCATAAATAGCTTGATTAGCATCACCCACAAACATCAAAGTTATTGACTTATTTGCTTTATAAATTTTTGACAATATCAAGTATTGAAGTTCATTGGTATCTTGAAATTCATCCACCAAAATACTACTTATGACTGATCCTATATTTGAACTAATAAATGGGTAAGACGACAGCAATTCCTCTGAAAGAAGCAGAATTGTATCAAAATCGATTTCCTTCTTTTCCTCTAATAAGCGTTCGTATTCAGTCCTAATGTTTTCGTATTGAAAAGGATCATCAAAATTTCTAAGGCGTATGCCAAGGCGCTCCGCTATCTCATGTCCATACTTTTTCTTACAATAATCGTCAATGATTTGATAGCCCTTACAAAGCCTTTTTGAATACATGGCATAAGGACGAATGATATAACGCATACAAAACTGATGAATTGTACCTGCCCAAATGCTTGATAGGTCAATATTCATGTCTTCTAAACGGTTGATAATTTCTTCAGCGGCACGATTAGTATATGTAATTGCTATTTTTATCTTTCTTGAATCTGATTTTTGGAGTACCTGGTATGCCAATCGGTGTGTGAGTGTACGAGTTTTACCACTGCCTGGGCAAGCGGTCAACAAAACATTATTTGGAGCTGTACATGCAGCCTGCTGTTCAGGGGAAAGTTCCTTAAGTATTTCATCTACACCTTCAAACACTCAGACCACCTGCCTTAGCTATAAATAAGGAGATCATATCATTCGGGAACTCATCGCAGAACATTTCTATTGTTTCTCTAATTTCTTTTGAGCTTCTTGCTTCTTTAAATGCAGTTTTCAAATCGTCATAGTCTTCTTCCAAATCGTACGCATTAAAAGAGTAGCTTGTCATTTTCCATAATAATTTCTCGGACAAAATGTCTTTTGCAGCAAATGCAATTGCATCGAGAATATACATTGGAATCGTGGCACCAGCATCGATCTTCTCAGCGAGCAATGTTGCGTACCAGCCCTTTTTGATATTCTTTGCCACAGTCATTACCGAGTCATATCTTTCTGCTTCTGTCCCTGATTTAACAGCTAAAACATGTTTCTCTTTTGTAGCAGCATCTTTATATGCACGCTTTATGATCGCACAAACAAAACGTTTGTTATTATCTTCGCTTGCGAAATCGACTTCAAGGGTATGCGGGGCATAGAATGCACTAACATAAGGATTTGCATCAAAGAGCTGGGACAACTTTTTTCTTCGTGAGGCACCTCTATCCATTGCAACCTGGCTTGACTTTTTTGCTCCATCAACTACTACATCCAAATCTGTCACGATGGAGCACTTTCGCTGTAATCGTGATTCGTCAAAAATGCATGCAACATTTTCAAATCCAACACTTCCAATGTTAATCAGACCAATTCCCATCTCATCAAGAGACACTCCAAGGACTTTTTTGACCAACGCTGGGATCAGTATCTCTTCACCGTCCCCTTCAACCAAAATAACCCCTTTAGAAAACAATAAAACACTCCGCTTTGCATCTAAATATCTCGATAGTATTTTCGAAAAAGATATCCCTTTATATTCTAAAATATCTGCTCCAAACTGATCCAATCCATTGGTAGGTTTCATTACAAGCGATGTCTGTTCATCAACTTTTTTCATGACATTGACCTTTTCAATATCTGATACTTCAGAAAGATGAGTTGAATGTGTGGACATCACAACTTGGGTATATGTATGTGTAACTTGGAGATTATTGAATAAGGTTTTCTGAATATGTGTGTGAATATGAGCTTCTGGTTCTTCAATAATCATAATATTGAGAAGTTCGCGATTACGATTAACCTCGAATTCAACCAGCTTCATAGCAATATACAAAATATTAAGATGCCCTAATCCCAACAAGTCTATATCCTTCTGATTGGAAGGAGAAATCGTCAAATACCTAGCAAGTGTAGCAAAATCTTCTTTTAGCCGTGACTCTAACTTGATTTCTGGCGAATAAATTGCGCCAATCATTTCAAGTAATTTTTGGTTTACCTGACTCCCAATATCAGAAACCTGAGGAATATGAGATATTTTTTGGTTTAGTTCGGAAATTTTTCTCTTTATATCATCGATATCAGTTTCTTCAATATTTCCTTCAATAGTGTCAATAATTTGGCGGATGGGGTTTTTCGGTTTTCTAAGTTCTGACTCAACATCGCGAAGAGCATCGATAAATACTGTTGATATATGCTGCCATACGTTCATGATATCGATTTTACTACCAAGAACAGATTGATCGTCATCCTCAGGGTTTACATACTGGCCAGCGCAAATATCTCCAACTATAGATTTATATACATTTTCGTCTGTAAAATCTGCTTGTGAACGTGATGTATAATAAAATTCGTAGTCACTTAATTTTATTTGAGAACGAACTGCCTCAAATGTACCATTTTGAGCAGCTTCGGCCAATTCTGCTCTCTTAGCCCTACAAGGACGAATAAAAAGGGAAACCGTTCCAAACTCTTTATCTGCGCAACGAATATATGATTTTAAGAAATCAATATTTTCCTGTTCTGGAGTTAATTCTGCACAGAATTCATTGCTTTTGTCTTCACTTGAAATTTCATCAAAAAAAGCAGATATTATAATCCAATGGCCTCTCCAATCACCAAGAGCGTATGAAAAGTCGGTTTCTTTGAGGCGTTTCGTATTGTAGTAGTAATTGTCATCAAGAAGAATTCGAATAGCCGTCAACGCATTTGATTTACCCGAATCATTTTCTCCAATTATGGTATTGGCTCCTTTAGCAAATTCAAAACGTGCTGTTTTGAGATTTTTGAAATTAACAATCTGAATATATTTTAGATACATAATATCCCCCTTGTTTGTAACTCGTTCCATATAATAAAACACGCCTTATTATTTAGGCGGCATCAATCCTATTTATTGGTCCGTATTTCCAGTAATATATAGTATAACTCATGTCTCATTATCCTTCAAATTTTTTGCGCGTTGTTTTCCTATTTTGAGTTGCTGTTTTGAAAATGCCGCCCAAGGTAAAAATCCCTCTAGCAAGCAACCTTATCGTGCTGCTAGAGGGATTTCCGGATAGTTTTATCTGTATATCACATTTTGAACTGCAAACTTCAAATCCTGCACCTTGCCCAACAGCCAAAAGGCCAGTTTCGGCAGTCCAAAGGGGCTGATGAGAAATGCGATCACCAGCAGGATAAAGCCATTTTGCGGTGAGTATGTAACAAGTACCGCAACCCCCAGAAAAGCAATCACCATACTGACCAGCCCCAGCACCAAACCAGACACATAAACCAGACCAACACAAATCCAGATAGCCAAGGTGAGCAATACTACCAGCGGCGCAACCAAAATTTTCAGCAGTACCTTCATACCATCACCTCCTTCAATTTCAAGTAATGTTGCCGGATGCGCTCAACCTCTTTTTCTCCCTCTGCATCCAGAACTTCCAAATGTCTCTTTCGCAAGATGAGATACTCGTCGTATGCGGTGGCCGATTCAACCAACTTAGCAAACAGCGATTCTGGTGTTGGGCAGCATACAACATCCGACCAGTCCTGTGCGGCAGCATCCCACAACATGACTGCATAACCATGCTTGGTTTTCACGACTTCTAAAGCTGTATCCGCATTCAAATAATCTTCAAAGATTTTGAACACAATTCTGTCTGTCATCATGATTTGTCAGCTCCTTGACAGGTTCGTTTCTGATATTATTGTACCCACATTCTTCTTATCTTCGCAAGGATGCGGGCAAAAAGAAAAAGCGGAGGGAGGCGCGGCGAAAAGAACGCTGTTCCTCCCTCCGCAGATGGGATATATGCCCCTGTCACAAAAGATTGGAGAGCTGGGTCAGGATTTCCTTCACACCCTCCCATAACTGTTCCTGCCGCTGGGCTATATCCTCCAGGTCAGTGTCGTAGACACGCCCGGTCTCATGCACCCGACGGGTGAGCTGATTTAAGTTGTTGCTGCTCCGGCGCAGCAAGGACACCAGCTCCTTCAGCTCCGGCAGGTCCAGCTGCACCACATAACCGTCCAGGGCCATCTTCCGCAGATAGGCTTCTCGGTTCTTCGTCCCAAGTTGGGACATTTTCTGCTCGATCAGTGCCAGCTCCTCCGGGGAGACCCGGAAATTCACCTGGACCTCCCGTTTGCGCTTCGAGGCGCTCACCGTTCCGGCTCCCGTTTCTTATGGCCCGGAGCTTTGGGGGCTGCCTGTTTCGGTTCCTGCTTCAAATGCTCCCGGACAGAAGGCCGAGGCTGGCGCAGCTCCTTGGAGCGGTCCTCGCTGGCCAGGATGGTGGCATAGGTTCCAGGAAGTCCCTTCATACCGGTAAACGACAGACTGCGAAACGGCAGGAGATTCATCAGCCGATCATGGTCTTTGCTCCCGGCACGATTCAGAAACTCTGGGGAAATGCGGGCCATGTAATGGGTCCCGTGGAGGCTGTTCGGCATATCCGGTGCGCGCAGCTCCCGCAAAATCCGTTCTGCCTCTGCCTGGATGTCCTCTGCCGTCAAGGGCTGGCGGCGCAGATGTTCCTCGCGTACCAGATCAATAAACCCGTTCAAAACAGCGGGGTGGCTGTTCAGGGCATACCCACACCGGACAGTATCGGAGTTGTAGTTGGGGATGGTCTTTGCCCATTCCTTGTTGCGGGGCGAGTAGCGCCCATCCCAGTCCTGGAGCTGGACGGTGTTGGCAAGGACCAGCATGACCCGGTCCATGCCGTAGGTCTCAATCACGCCCTTGGCGGCATCGTGACTGAGATACATCCCGTCGAAGTGTTCCCGCACCACAGCTTCAATGGCCTCCTTGCATTGGAGATTGGCGTTGTTGGAAGCCCGGTACTGCTCCAGCTCCCCATGCTCTTTCGCATAGGCAGCGGAGTGAGGGTAAATGGCGGCTTTCCGCAGCTCCGCCTGGGCCTTGCAAGCATCATCGGCCCGGTTCTCAATGCTGTCCCGGATCACATCCATGTAGCCGGTCTCCAGTTTCTCAAAGTAACGGTACACATCGGCCAGCGGCGTGGGCGAATCCAGCAGCGCCTGGGCCTGGGTGTCGGTCAGCTCCAGTTCCTCCATCGCCATCACGATGTCCTCCCGGACGGTGTATTCGTAGGCGTGGTTCAGGACCTCTGCCGGGGGCTGGCTTTTCAGCCAGTCCCGGTATTTGTCCTGTTCAGCGGCCATTTTCTCATAGAGGGCCGTATTCAGATCGTTGGTGTTCATGTTATCGCACCTCCTCATGCTGTTTCGGTTTCTTTTCGGGGCTGCGGGGCGGCACCGGACGCTTCAAGCTGTCCAGCACCGAGGGCCGTGCGCTCTTGGCGATCACGGACTCCGGCTGAGAGCGGCCCTTGCCGTCCAGATTCAGAAGCGTGTCCAGCTCCACCAGACGGGCGGACTTTACCCGCAGATCATCCTCATAAGAGAAAGGCTTGCCCACTTCCTCCTTGGCGGCGGCCTGCTGCTGGTACAGATTGTCCAGCTGGGCCTTGGTCGCCTCCAGGCGCTGGGACATTTGAGAGAGCGCATTGTCAATGCGGGTCAGGTTGCCGCGTGGGTCTGTGCCGAGGCTTGCCCGGTGGGTCATCTGGCCTTTCAGCAGGAGCGTATATTCCTGTTTCCAGGCCGAAAACTCCACGGACATAGTGAAACCCCGGTAGCTGCCGATCTGCACAGGCTCGGAGCCTTTGACCTCCTTACAGGCGTCCAGCAGGGCTGCACCGGCGTTTTCTTTGTCGGTCAGCACATCGCCCCGGATCTCCATCCCGGCAAAGCCATCCTCCGGGTGAGGATGGGCGGCCAGGGTCTCCAGGTCTGCCTCAAACCCCTGGATAAAGCCCTTGTGCTTTTCGATTTCCTCCGGGAAGTATTTCAGCAGCTGGTCCTCCAGAAGATACTGCTTGCTCTGGTGGTCGGCTTTCATCAGCTTCAGCTTGGAGACCTCCACATCCAGGTCCATGCGCTCCTTGATACGGGGGTCTCCGGCGCACAGGGCCTTGATCTCGGCAAAGGACAATGCCGTTTCGTCCACATCGTCGCAGCTTCTCACCGGCGATTTGGAAGTCATAATCTGGCTGATGAATTTCTGTTTGTTCTCCACAGTCTGCCACAAATAGGCGTCAAAGGTTCCCTCAGTCACATAGCGGTACACATGGACCAGGGGATTTTGGTTGCCCTGGCGCTCGATACGGCCCTTGCGCTGTGCAAGGTCTCCCGGCCGCCACGGGCAGTCCAGGTCATGGAGCGCCACAAGCCGGTCCTGCACATTGGTGCCAGCGCCCATCTTGGCGGTGCTGCCCAGCAAGACGCGCACCTGGCCGGTGCGGACCTTGGCGAACAGCTCCTTTTTCCTCACTTCGGTGTTGGCCTCATGGATAAAGGCGATCTGATCGGCGGGCATCCCCTGGGCGATGAGCTTTTGCCGGATGTCCTCGTAGATGGTAAAGACCGGCTCTGGCTCTTCCAGCGGCACAGCCTGTTCCAGCGCATGGAGCATGGGGTTGTCCAGCGCCTTGGCTGCCTTTTTGGAAGGGGCCGCCTGGGGAGTGGAAATATCGCAGAACACCAGCTGGGTCAGCTTGTCAGCCTCGCCGTCTCGCCAGATCTGCATGATGTTTGCGACACATTGGTTGACCTTGGTGCTGGGTTCGTCCGGCAGTGCCTGATTGATAATGCGCTGATCCAAGCCCAGCTTGCGGCCATCGCTGGTGATCTTGAGCATATTGTCCTGGGAGGGGTCCACCGTGCCGCTGTGTACCAGGGAAGCACGCTCGGATAGCGCCTTCACCATTTCCTGCTGCTGCTCGGTGGGCTGGGCCACGATGTTGTGGTATTCTACCTCCGGGGTGGGCAGATGAAGCTGATCGGCGGTTTTAATGTCCGCCACCTCTTTGAACAGGTTCATCAGCTCCGGGAGATTGAAAAACTTGGAGAAGCGGGTGCGCGCCCGGTAGCCGGTGCCTTCCGGTGCCAGCTCCAGCGCCGTCGTCGTTTCACCAAAGCGCGACGCCCAGCAGTCAAAGTGGGTCATACTCAGTTCCTGCAAGCGGTCATATTGGAGGTATCTTTGCATGGTGTAAAGTTCAGTCATGGAGTTGCTGACCGGGGTGCCGGTGGCAAAGATAACCCCTCGGCTGCCGGTGATCTCGTCCATATAGCGGCACTTCGCGAACATATCGCTGGACTTTTGGGCATCGCTGGTGGAGAGGCCCGCCACATTCCTCATTTTTGTGTAAAGGAACAAATTTTTGTAGTTATGAGCTTCATCGACAAATAACCTGTCCACGCCAAGCTGCTCAAAAGTCACCACATCGTCCTTGCGGCTCTCGGCCTGGAGCTTTTCCAGTCTGGCCTCCAGGGATTTGCGGGTCCGTTCCAGCTGTTTGACCGTGAAACGCTCACCGCCGCTGGCCTGTACCTCGGCAATACCCTCGGTGATCTCGTCGATCTGCTCGTAGAGGAGCCGTTCCTGGCGCTCCCGGCTGATGGGGATTTTTTCAAACTGCGAATGTCCGATGATAGGGGCATTTTTCGGGTGTTTTTCCCGGCTCTTGACTTGGGGAAAATGAGGATTTTCAAATAGAAACCGCTCAGACAGGGAATGGTTCGTTGGGGCGGCTGTTATCGCAAGATTTCTGTTTTTTCCGGTTCTTGACCGTCAAACATAGATTAGCTCAAACTTGGCGATTTCCTCCGCTTGCGCCCTGCAAGCGTTCATCAGTCCCACCCATTTCATGGGGTCGGTAGCTTTGAGTGCTTCGGTAGCTCCCGCGCTCCTTGCAAGCTGCGGCATGATAAGGTCAATCCGGCTCCGGGCGGCTTCGTCAATCTCGGCGCAATGCTCATGCAGCTTCTCTTTTGCGACAAGGGCGGTGTAGAGGTCGGGGCGGTACTGTTCAAGGTAGGCTTTCCGCAACCGCCCGTAATGCCCGATATACGGGCGCGGGGCGGCGGGGGTGTTGCCATTGTCAATGAGTATTCTCATGCTATGCGTTCTCCTTTCTCGGTGGAAGCAGCGGGTAATTCAAGAGCTTCCTGCTGTTCTTTCTCCCGTTCCTGTTGCTCTTTCCATTGTCTGCGCTTCTTCTCCATATAGCGGCGGTTATACTCGGCTTTCTTCGCCCTGCGTCGTTCCTGTTCCGCTAATGCTGCCTTTTCTTCCTCTGTTAGTTCAATTTCTTTGCGCGGGATTTCTACCTTGCCGATAAAGTTAAAGAAAATCTCGACTTCCTGTGTACGGCTTGCGCCTTTGCCCTCGGCTTGATGAACAAGGATTTTTTCAACAAACTCATTTATCATTGCGGGGGTGAGTTCGGAAAAATCCGTATATTTTTTGACAAGGGCAAGAAACTTCTCGGCATTGACGGTTTCCATGCTTATGCGGTCAAGCTCCTGCTGGTCTTGTGTGATACTATCGGTCAAGCCCTCTAACTCGGCTTCAAAATCATGCAACATTTGTTCAAAGAGCTTGTCTGAAAGCCGCCCATTTACATTGTCCTCATAGAGCTTGCGAATTAAGCGGCTCAATTCGTCGGTGCGCTTTTCGCTGCGCTGTTTCCTCTGTCGGATAGCTTTAGCCGCTTTTGCCTGTCTGTCCTCGGAAGCGGAACAGACTTGCGCCATAAACTCGGCTTCGTTGTTCTGTGCATAGTCGCAAACTTCCTTTATCGCTTCAAGCAGTAATTCATTAACAACGGCAGTACGGATAAGGTGTGTGGTGCAATAATCATCAAAGTGTTGATTGCCTAAATCATAACGGGAACAGTTGTATTCGTCGCGGTCTGGACGTTTCTTTCCAGTTGGTCGCCCTGCCCAATCCCGCGCATTGCCAGCCTTGCCCCTGTGGTTATACATCTTCGCCCCGCAATCAGCACAGAACATCAAGCCTGTTAAGGGATTTGCTGTGCCTATGGTATCTGTCCTACGGATTGTCTTTCGCAAGGTCTGAACGCGCTCCCATGTTTCCTTGTCAATAATTGCTTCCTGCGTATTCTCAAAAATGACTAAATCCTCTTTTGGTGTCATTTTGGAGTGTTTGTCCTTGTAGCTCTCCTTATAAGTCCGAAAGTTTACCGTATGCCCGATATATTCCGGCTTGGATAGAATATCTGCAACTGTGCCGCCGCGCCATGTGTATGGCTCGTCGGGGTTGTAACTGGTTTTATGTTTGCCTAAACCGCGCTGTGCAAGGTAGTAGGACGGTCTTTCAACTTTTTCCGAAGCAAGAATACGAGCGATTTCATACGGGCCTTTTCCCTCTATCGCCATGCGGTAAATCCGGCGAACAACCTCGGCGGCTTCATCATCAACAATCCAATGGTTTTTGTCGTTAGGGTCTTTCTTGTACCCATAAATACCAATGGAATTAGTGTGTATGCCAGACATTCCCTTTGCCCGGAGAACGCTTTTGATTTTGCGGCTTGAGTCCCGAACATACCACTCATTCATAATGTTCAAAAAGGGTGCAAACTCGCTGCTTTCGCGCTTGTCGCTGTCAACGCCGTTTGCAATGGCAACGAAGCGAACGCCATGCTCTCTAAACATAACTTCGGTATAAAAACCCACTTGCAGATAATCTCTACCGACGCGGCTCAAATCCTTTACCAGCACATGGGAAACCTCTCCGGCTTCTATGGCTGCAATCATGCGTTTCCAATTAGGGCGGTCAAAGTTTGCGCCAGACCAGCCGTCATCAGTAAAGTGGACCCAATTCGTAAATCCATGATCCTTTGCATAATCTTCAAGCAGCTTCTTTTGATTGATTATACTGTTACTGTCGCCTGTGAGGTCGTCGTCGCGGGAAAGACGCTCGTATAGTGCGGTTATCTTGCCGTTGTCCGTTTTCTTTGCTTTCATTGAAAAACTCTCCTTTCTATGGGCGATTTCTTATCCCCCTTTCACAGCATATAGCTTCGGTGAAGTGCTTGGGCGGGGTGGTCTTGCCCTCCTTGACGGCAGCACCAGAAAGGGGCAGCGTCTGACCTTCGGACAGCTCAGGCAGAGCCTTGTCCTCGGTTTCTTTGTCCTGCTCCACATTCTTCAGCCCTGCGCGATAGGCAGCGTCCAGCGCCCGCCAGCCGTAATTTTTCACTGTGCGGCCCTTGGCAGTAAACTCCGCTCCGGCGCACTCGACAACAACGGCGGTTTCCGCAAAGGTATAGGGCTGGGCCACGGCGCACAGCAGCCGCAGAGCCACCAGCTCCAGCACCGCTTTTTCGCCCACCGGCAGGCCGGACAGGTCCGCGCCCTGGAGGTTGCGGGTAGGG
This sequence comes from Flintibacter porci, assembly GCF_041925195.1. Lineage (NCBI taxonomy): Bacteria > Bacillati > Bacillota > Clostridia > Eubacteriales > Flintibacter > Flintibacter porci. The sequence continues at coordinate 6,630 of NZ_JBHEVB010000021.1, read as the reverse complement.
ATCACTGCATGATGGTCGGTCACTTTCTTGTCGTTGACAATCTGGGCGGCATTGCAGGCAATCTCCATACCATTGGAAAAGGGCATCGCCCCGGCAGTGAGCTGGACCAGCTCCGGCAGACTCGCCGCCATGTCCGAAGTCAGATAGCGGCTGTCCGTCCGAGGGTAGGTACAGAGCTTCTTTTCATACAAATTTTGCAGGTAGTCCAGGGTTTGCTGGGCGGTGAACCCCAGCAGCCGGTTGGCATCCCGCTGGAGGGTGGTCAGGTCATAGAGGGCGGGCGGCTTCTCGGATTTGTCCTTGCGCTCCACTTTTTTCACTGTGGCAGCCGCACCTTGGCAGGCCGTTTTCAGCTGTTGGGCGGCGGCCTTGTCTGCCATGCGCTCCCCGGAAACGGTGAATCCGGGCAATTCCAGCGTGACCGTGTAGAACGGCACCGGCTTGAAGGTGTCGATCTCGGCTTCTCGCTGGACGATAAGGGCCAGCGTCGGGGACATGACGCGCCCGATGTTGAGGGTCCGGTGGTACAGCACCGAAAACAGCCGGGTGGCATTGATACCCACCAGCCAGTCCGCTTTGGCGCGGCAGAGGGCCGCATCCCGCAGGCCGTCATAGTCCGCACCAGGGCGCAGGTTTGCAAAGCCCTCCCGAATGGCGGAATCCTCCATCGAGGAAATCCAGAGCCGCTTCATGGGCTTCTGACAGCCTGCCAGCTCGTAGACGGCGCGGAAGATCAGCTCCCCCTCGCGTCCGGCGTCGCAGGCGTTTACCACTTCGGTCACATCCGGGGCGTTCATCAGCTGTTTCAGCACATCAAACTGTTTCTCCTTGTCCTTGCTCACCACCATCTGCCAGGGTTCCGGCAGAATGGGCAGATCGTCATAGCGCCACTTGGCGTACTCCGGGTTATAAGCGTCGGCGTCGGCCAGACCAGCCAGATGGCCCACACACCAGCTCACTCGCCAGCCGTCGCCCTCCAGATAGCCGTCCTTGCGGGTGGTGGCCCCGATCACGGCGGCCAGACTTTGAGCAACGGACGGTTTCTCAGCGATCACCAGCTTCATGGTTTTTCATCCTCCTTTCCCGCAGCCATGCGGTCAGCTGCCGGTGGCAGAATCCCACGCAGGGCTGACCGTCACGGTAATTTCCGCAGCCATAACAGGGGTGGCCGGGAGATAAAGAAGGAGGACGGGAAGTTTCCTTCCCGCCCTCCGGCCTGCGTGTCATCATGCGTTCATAGGGGCTGTCGGTGAAGCGGGTCAAACCGTCTTGTCCTCGCTTTCCTCGTCGCTGCCCCCGTCAGCGTCCAGCTCGTCAGATTCCTCGGTCTCCCAGGAGTCCTCGTCCTCCTGGTCGGTATCATCCTCGCCGTAGTCATAATCGTCCAAATTGTCGTTGCCCTTGGTCTTGGGTTTGCTTTTTACCAGCTTAAAGTAGGCAAAAGCGCCGCCGCCACCCATCAGAGCCAGCACCGCCAAAAGAATGGCCGGATTCAGTCCTGCGGGTTTCTGCGCCGGTTCTTCCGGTTCCGGGGTTTCTTCCGGGGTCTCCGGTTCCGGCTCCTTACCCGTGCAGGCGCTCATATTGGTGGCACACACCGGGCAGGCCGTATTCACCGCGCCGGCCACACATTTCTCCGTACAGGTACAGGTGGCGGGCTGCTCCTGGGTGGTCTGACCGTCCTCCATCAGCGCCATCAGGTCCGCCTCGTCCACCTGGTTTAAGAAGTGGACAGCGGTTTCCTTGTCCTCGTTGGCCCGGTCAATGAGGATGTAGAAATAGTTGCCCGCCTTGGTGGTGACGGTGATGAGCTGCTTGTTGCCGCCGAAATCATCCACCAGGGCGGCGTTGCCATCCGGGGTCAGGGCCGGACTGTCCTCGGTTTCCTCCACCACCACATTGGCGTCGTTTGTGGTGTCCTCCGCCGGGGGCTGGTCCGTCCCCTGGGCAAAGGCGGTCACGGAAAGGCCCATCATCAGCACCAAGGCGGCGCAGAGGGCCGAAAAGGTCTTGAAAATTCTCTTATTCTTCATGGTCGGTGTCCTCCTGCTCGTTGTAGTTGGCGGAGGCAGCGGCCATGCCAGGGACCGTACCACCGGAGAGCATGGCGTTCAGTTGCTCCGGGGTCAGCCGCAGGGCGCGCACCATCTGGACGATTTCCAGGTTCTCCGCCTCGGTTTTCTGCGCCTCCAGGGTTTTCAGCTTGTCCTGATACTCCGCAATCTTCTCACGGACCTTGGCAATCTCCTGGTCAATGCGCTGGATTTTGTTCTTAGCCATTTTAATCACTCCTTTTCTCATAAATCGGCCTTACCAGTTCATCAGACCGTAGCCCTTGATGCACTCGTAGGTCAGGGAATAACTCTTGATCTTGCAGGCGTCGCCGGAATTGCCCTCCACGGTGTAGACCCGGCTGCCGTCCGTGCCGACCACAAGGCCCACATGGTCGGCGCTGCCATCCAGGTCCCAGTCAAAGAAGATGGCGTCGCCGGGGGCGATATTGGCGTAATCACGCCCGCCCCATTGTCCGTGAGACTGGAACCACGGAATACCCTGGGACTGGCAGGAGGCAAAGCGCGGCTCGGACAGCCCCATCTGGCCGTAGCACCAGGACACGAAGCAGGCGCACCATTCCACACGGGAATTGAAGCCGTACCAGCTCCAGTAGGGCTGACCACCCACATTGCCCACCTGACTTTTGGCTATGTCCACCACGGCCTGATTGCCGGGGCGGGTGCCGTTGACGAATACCACGCCGGTCAGGTCCTCGGAGTTACTCGTATCCAGGGAGCCGCCGCCGAAGATCAGCGGCTTGTTGCCCAGCGTCTGCCGGTACACCTGGTACATTTCCAGCTGTTCCGGGGTCAGCAGCTCCGAAGCCACGGAAGATATGGGCTTGCTGGTGAGCTTCACATTCAGAATGTAATACTCATACGGGACTTCCTCGGTGGTCGTCTCGCCGGTCACGGGGTCCGTGGAAGTTTCGGTGCGGTATCGTATCTCCACTTCCTCGGTGAGCGTCAGTTCATACTGTGCGTCGAATACACGCTCCAGCTCGGCCTGGGCGCTCTGCCGGGTATAGCCTTGCAGCACGGCGGACAGGTAGGCCGCCAGCTCATGGGGGTCATGCCCGATCATATCCAGGTCGTAGCGGTACTCGTCATACCCCGGATGGCTGCTTTCGATGTTGTCGATCTCGGCTTGCAGCGCCGCTTCCTTGGCAGCGTAGTCCGCCTCCACCGCCACCAGCTCCGGGTCATCCGACGGATAGGTGGTGCCGGACACCACAGAACCGATGCTCTGCGCCATCATGGAGCAGGAGGACATGGTGTTGAGCAGCATACAGACCAGCAGGAAGATCGCGCCCGCAATCAGAAAGCCCTTTTTGTGGCGCATGACGAATGCCCCGGCCTCCTGTGCCTTTTCCTTGACCGTCTTGGCGGCCTTGCCGGTCTTTTGGGCCGCACTTGCGGTATTCCCGGCAGCTTGACCGGCGCGCTTGGCGGCAGCGTATTCCTTTTTGATGGCCTGTTTCTGCTGCCGGCGGGAAATGGGGTTGCTGGCAAACTGGGGATTTTCCCGCAGGGACTTCTGATACAGGGCGTTCACATTGGCCTTTTCCAGTTTCTGCTCGGCCTGGGCCGCCTTGCGGTAGGGCTTCAACTTGTGGCTGCGGTAGCCTTCCCGTGCAAGCCTAACGCCGGTCTCGGCAGCCTCCTCGGACTTGTGGGCGCTCTCCACGCCCACATTGTCCTGTTCGGTCTCCCGGATTTCCTTGTGAACTTTCCCCAGGGCGGCATTGGCGGGGGTATCCCGCACCGCATGGGACAGCTTGGAGGGCGGCTTCTTCTTGTCCTCCAGCACCAGTTTGGTGGTCACTTTACCGGTCTCCGGGTCCACCGTCTTTTGCCGGACCTGCTTTTTGGGAATTTTAGCCTGCGCCTTATCCGCTTTGGCGGCGGCCTTGTCCGCCTTGCGAATGGGCTTCTCCAGCGCCGGGTCAGCCCGTTCCTCGTCTGTAAAGCGCAGGCGCGGTTCCTTAGGCGTCCAAACTCTCCACGGTGGACAGCTCCTTTTCCCGCAGATAGCGGATAGCGTCCATAACCTTGTTGAAGTCGTTCACAGTGCCTTTGAGCTGGCCTTTGCTCGTCCAGCCGGTGCGCTCCTCCCGGCGCAAATCCAGATATTTGCCCAGCAGCTCCGGCAGGGTGGGTTCCTTCGCTTCCTGCAAGGCTTCCAGCAGGACGGCTTTTTTCTCCTTCAGGTCTGCGATCCAGCCTTTCAGGTGGCGCACTATCTGACGGATCGACTGCATGAGCCGGTTGGCGGCGGTAATGTCCCTGTTTAGGTTGCCGATGTTGGTCTGTATCCCTCGTTTCTCCATCTGGCTGACCGCTGGCCCCATGTGGATAGTGGGGATTTTATCAAGCCCCTGTCTGGCATAGGAACGCAAGTCCACACGCTCCGGGCGGTCATTGGCTTCCAGATAGCGGTTCTGGATGACTTCCCATTCATGCCGCCAGATTTCGCAATACTTCTGGTCGTTCCAGTCAACCGTATCCTCCTTGTGGTTTTTCCATCTGCCGGACGGAAGTTTTATCCGTTCCCCGTTTTCGTCAAGGTCATAAACCTTGCGGCTCTTGGGAAGCCATTTCCCATGTTCGTCCATTGCTCTCATAGTCAACAGGACATGGGCGTGGGGATTGTGTCCCGGCGGATGGGGGTCATGGATGGCAAAGTCAGCAATCATGCCTTTTGAAACAAACTGCTGCTGGCAAAACTCCCGGACAAGGACAGCGTACTGGTCGGGCGGTATCTCTCTGGGAATGGTAAGCACCCACCGCCTTGCAAGCTGGGAGTTCCATTGCTTTTCCATCGCTTCGGCGGCGTTCCATAAAGTATTGCGGTCTGCATATTCCTGTGGGGCATTTGCCGGGAGCAGGATTTCATTGTGGACGATACCACGCTTTTCCGGGTAGTGCTTTACTTGCTGGTCGTATTCACAGAACAGCTTTTCGCCGCTCTGGTAAGTAGCGGCGGCAACCGCAGACTGTCGCTGGCTGCGCTGAACAATCGTGATTTCGTTGTGTGGACAGGGCATTTCGTGTCCCTCCTTTCGCTAATTGGTGGATGGGGTAGCGTTTTACCACCTCATTTTGGGCAGAAAAAAAGCAGGATACCTTTTTCAGATTTCCTGCTCGGTGTGCCGCTGTGTGAGCGGCGGGTATTTAGTTGTAAAAGTTCGGGACAAGTTGACCCGATGTAAAGCTAACAAACTGAAATTTGACTTGCCTATTTTCTTAAAATCTCATGTGGAGCTTCTATTTCATTTGCCAAGGTATGCTCTGTTAATTCTGACATCAATTTCAATTTTTTATTAATCAATGGTCGCATACAATTAGGAACATGTTCCTGATGCGCTCTGTGGATTGCTACACATTCCTTACAGTTTCCGTGATAACGACAGGCTTTCAGGCAAGGACAGTGATCTTTGTCTTTATACTCCTTACGAAATTCCGCTGCAAATTCTTCTTGCAGTCTCAGCCCCTCAACACGGTTTCCCTTATGAAATTCTACCATTGCATCCAGTTCTTTCTGGTTCCCTTCAATCTTCATGTTATTATAGCGCCTCCATTTCAACTATTCCTCATTTTCTGATAAATTATGATTTATTGCTGACTTTATTATACTTTATTGCCTATCGAAAAGATAGCATATTTTATGAAACTTGTCGGCTGGGAACAGCTTGCAACGCAAGGTGTCCCCAGATGGCAAGTCCACAAAAGGGTAGCTGGCGGCAGCCAGCGCAGGGGAAGCGTAGCGTCCCCTGTATGATTTGGAGTAGACCATGACTGCGAAAAATCACAGCCCTCCGGCAAGGAGCCTTCGGAGAACGCAATGCACCAACCTCTGGGTGGTGTATAATTGCGCCCTTACTCCGTAAGGGGTTCCTCGGTTACCCGACATTTCACGCTTTCCGCAACAACTTCCTTCATGCCAGTTTGGGAAAATGCCTGTTTCAGAATGTCCATCACATCATCGTCCGTCAGCACTTCCGGCCTTATCAGGAAACTTTCCAGCATAGCCCCTCTGGTACAGAGCCGGTGCGTCCGTTCCTTCCGGGCAAGCTGCTTCATCTGGTGTTCCAGTATCTTTTCTTCGTGCTGCGCCCGCCGCAGTCTGGCTTCGCCTTGGGCAAGCTGCCGGTTGAGTTTTTCCAGCTTTTCATTCATCACGGCAGCCCTCCTTTTTGGGGAGCAGCGTGTAAATGCGGTTCGGCTCTCCCACACCACGGCGCACCCGCAGGATCAGTCCGGCGTCCTCCAATTCTTTCAGGGAACGCTTGACGGTCACGGAGCTTCGTGACAAGGCCGCCGCCAGCTCCACAATGGGGAAGCGGACAAACAATATCCCGTTGGTATCCTCCGCACCTCCCGCAAGGGTGGCGTCCAGCAGGCGGGCATACATGACCTTTGCGGTGCTGCTGATTGGCAGCCACAGCATGGCGGCGGGAAGTGGCATACAGGGCGGCAGAACGGTGTCTGCGGTCATAAATTCAAATTCCATTTAGTCGGTTTTCTCCTTTCGCTTGGCTCGTTTGGACAGGTAATGGGGGCAGTCGATCACGAC
>NZ_JBHEVB010000020.1:0-41481 GCF_041925195.1 Flintibacter porci | reverse complement strand
TTCAAAGAAATTTAACGATTGTCCTTCAAGCTAAGCTTGTTTGAACAACCAAATCCAATTTGGTGCTTCGTGTTTGTCACGTTGTTTAATTTACAAGGTACACACCGCTTAGCAGCGGCGGGAGTTCATTTTACCACACCGTTTTGACCTTGTCAAGAGCTTTTTTAAAGTTTTTTCAAACTTTTTTCAGCTCTTAAGGTCAGCCCGGCGGGCTTCTCCCTTATTGGCCGCCCTCGCAGGCGACTTGATTAGTTTACCGTATCTCAGTTCGCTTGTCAAGAACTTTTTTCGCACCGTCAGGTGGTTTTTGTTCTCTCATTCAAGCTCGCTTTTGACTTGGAAACTGCTGTCTCGCGGACAGCTTTGATAGAATACCACTGCTCCCTCCATTTGTCAACCCTTTCTTCGACTTTTTTCAAAAAAATTTTCCACCGTTATAGAACCCCTATTTTGCGTTCTCCATTTGACAAGCTGTCGCCATAGACTATAATATAGGTATCCTACTTGCTTCGGTTCTGGGAAAGGAGGCCGCGCAATGAACCTGGAATTGAACAACAAGCAGTTTCGCAGGCTGCTGGACCTGGTGTATATCGGGAACTGGATATTGAACTCCACTCGGGGTGAACAGCGTTTCGCTGACTACGACGAAGTGGAGAGCCTGGTATTTGGAAAAGCTCTGATGGAAGGTATGCCCGCTCTAGCTGAGATCTACCACGGTGAGATCGTTCCTTCTCAGGCCTTTGTGGAGGGCGGAATCCATGAAGCCATTATGGAATATGAGAACAATGTCTTCTTTGATATTTTAGCGGAGGATCTGGCCCGTCGGGATATGGATGATGCTCCCATTGATGAGAGCAACTACGATGAGCTTGCCAGCCGCATTGACGCCTATATCAGCGAATTTGAAGAACATGGCACAGATAACATCTTAGTGGATATTGATATTCCTTAAATCCAGGCAGCAAAAAGCCTGTGCGCGATTAAGCGCACAGGCTTTTTTATGTCTTCTTGCGAAACAGGAAGGTGATCATAAACCATACCGCCAAATAGAGAGTGATGGCTGCACCGGCGGAGGTATCGATGTAATAAGATGTCATCAGTCCCGCGATTCCGGCAACCACCGCTCCCAGCAAGGAGAAGAGGTGATATTGGGTCATATTCTTGGCGATGTTCCGGGCCGCTGCGGCCGGCAGGACAATCAGGGCGTTAATGACCATAAGGCCTACCCAAGTCATAGAGACAGTCACCACTACTGCAATAGCTGCCGAGAAGATCGTCTCCTGCCAGAACACCTTCACTCCCCGGCTGTCTGCCAGGGCAGGATGGACCGCTGAGAGCATCAGCTGGTTAAAGGATACCGCCCAGAGGACAATGATCAGCACCAGGATGACGGCCAGCAGACCGATCTTGGCCGGCTCTACCGAGAGAATATCACCGATGAGCAGGGCGTTGAATTTGGTAAAGGAGCGCCCGCCCAGAGTAGAGATAAAGATACCCAGAGCGACAGCGGTAGAGGAGAATACTCCGATCACGGTATCACTGGCCAAGGCAGAACGGCGGCGCACCCAGTTAAAGAGCAGGGCAAACACCACCGCAAAGGCCACAGCCGCCCAGGTAGGCTCGTTAAAGCCGCAGATGGCGCCGATCGCCATTCCGGTGAAGGCAGAGTGGCCCAGGGCATCAGAAAAGAAGGACATGCGGCTGTGTACCACCATAGTGGAGAGGATACCGAAGAGCGGAGAAATGACCAGCACCGCCAGCAGGGCGTTTTTCATAAAGTACATCCCGCCGCTTTGGGCCCAGTCAAAGGGCAGCAGCTCTACGAGGGAATACCAAAGCTCCATCAGTTCTCCCCTCCCTTCCCCACCCGCAGGTGGAACGTCTCATAAAACTCCGGCGAGGAAAGGATTTCCTCCGGAGGCCCAGATTTGAGCACCTTTTTATTGAGCAGGATCACCTTATCGGCAAACTGCCCCAGGGTGGCAAAGTCATGGGTGGACAAAAGGATGGACAGGTCGTATTTGGTGCGCAGCTCATCCAGCATCTCCAGCAGCTGGTGCTCCCCTTCAATGTCCACACCGGACAGGGGCTCATCCAGAATAAGAATATGGGGCACCGGTTCCAGAGCCAGAGCCAACAGCACACGCTGAAGCTGTCCGCCCGACAGGGCCCCCATGGCCCGGTCCAGCAGATCTTCCCCGTGAACCCGCGCCAAACTGCTGCGGCACCGCTCCCGGTATTTTTCCGGGATAGGCAGCCAAACCGGCCAGCGTGCCGTGGCGGCGGTGAAAAAGTCCAGTACACTTACCGGGTCACCCCGGTCAAAGCTGGGGGACTGAGGCACATAGCCGATCAAAGGCCGGCTTCCCCCAGTCACGGTACCGTCTGCCAAGCGAATGGCAGGCCCACCCGCCGGGGAGAAGGTAATATTCCCCCCGTAAGGCAATTGTCCCAGGATACTGCGGAACAGAGTAGACTTGCCCGCACCGTTGGGGCCGATCAGAGCTGCAATCTCGCCGCAGTGGAGGTGGAAGGATACATCCTCCAGGATCTCCTCTCCCTCCAGACGGACGTTGAGCCCCTCCAGCTTCAAACAGCAGGCGTCAGAGCAGCCACCCGCCATTTTTCCATGCTTGATCTTTCTCATCCAATGACCTCTTCCCCGGCAAAGCCGTTGACGATCGTCTTTACATTTGAGGACAGTCCGTCCAGATAGTTGCTCAGCTTCCCATCGTTGGGGCCATCCATCAGCATAGTGAGCTGGCCCACCTGACACCCCGTCTCCCGGGCAATGGCCTGGGCAGTGGCGTCAGAGCCATTGATTTCGGTAAAGATGATAGGAATATTATTTCCTTTCACCAGAGAGACCGTCTCATTGATGACCTGAGCGCTGGCCTCGCTGCCTTCCTCCTCTTCAATGGCGGCCAGAAGAGGCAGGTCAAGGGCCTTGGCAAAATACTGGAAGCCGTCGTGGAATGTAATGAGGCCAGAAATCGTGACGCCGCCCTCCTGCTCCGCCTCCTGGATCATCTCCTGGAGGTTGCTGTCCCAACTGTTCAGCAGCGCCAGAGCCTCTGTTAGATTATCAGAGTAGGTCTGCGCATGGTCCGGGTCTGCCTGGGACAGGCCTTTCTGGATGTTTTCCGCCATAATCATGGCATTTTCCGGGTCCATCCAGATATGGGGGTCATAGTGCTCCCCATCTTCCTCGTCCCCGTCGTGGTGGTCATGGCCCACCATCTCCAGCATCTGAATTCCCTGGGAGCAGTTGATCACGGCTCCCTGAGCCTGGCTGAGGGCGTCATCCATAAAGTCCTCCAGCCCCGCTCCGTTCATGGCGATGACATCGGCACTTTCAATGAGCTTCATGTCGCTCACCGTCAGCGTGTAGTCGTGCAGACAGCTCACCTCGCCGGTGTTCAGCCGCTCCACCACAACGCCATCTACATTCTCCGCCACGGCGCTGGCCAGCAGATAGACCGGATAGGTGGTGGCCCTCTTTGCTGCTGCCGCAGGCGGTCAGCAGAAGGGCGGTGGCTAAACCAAGGGCCAAAATGGCTCGTTTCTTCATATATTGCATTCCTTTCTATGGTCTGCTTCTTTCCCAACGTGCATAGTATAGCTTCTTCTTGGAAATTTGTAAATAAAATTTCCCCACAGCAAACAGGCCGGTCCCATTCCGGGACCGGCCTGTTGAACGTTTAATTTACTTCTTTGTTTTCTTCTCCAGCAGCTCCAGCAGCAGCTCCTCATTATGAAGCGCCGCCTTGGCCAGAGCCTGAGACTTCTCCTGAAGCCGGTCCAGATTTTCCTGGTAGTGGGCCATCATCTCATCGGCGCAGGCCACCGCCTGCTGAAGATCAAAGTGCTCCACATGGCCCGCCGAGGGCATGTCCAGCTCCTGAAGATAGCTCTCCACCTTGGGGTCATAGACCAGTCCAATGCAGGGCACCGCCATACGGGCGGCGAAGATCAGGGTGTGCAGCCGCATGGCAACACACAGCTTGGCCCGCCCCAGCACCGCCATCAGTTCCCGGGGCGTACAGGCGGTATCCAGCAGATAGGAGGGCTCCTCCATCAGCTCCCGCACCTGATTGGTAGTGGCCCGGTCGTGGCCGGGCTGCATCAGCAGGAACAAAATCTCCATCCCATAGGTCCGCCGCAGATGGTCGCACAGACCGGCCAGCTGTTTGGGGAAATCCCCGGTTCCAGGCCAGTTGCGCACCGAGATGGCAGCAAAGGGAGTATTCTCGGGCAGCTGTGCAGAGCGCAGCAGCTCCTCTCCCCTCTCCCGAGGGGCAGGAGGAAGGTTAAATACCGGGTCGGCGGTGACGTAGAGGTCGGGGCGCTTTACCCCCATCTCCCGCAGCTCGTTGGCAGAGCTGCGGTCCCGCAGGGTGACCAGAGCCGCCCGCTCCACCGCCCGCTTTACCCGGCGGCGGTTTTCCGGCTTACGCACGGGACCGATGCCGTTGGCGTAGAGCATCACCGGCTTGCCAAAGAGCTCCGCCCCCCGGATGATGGACAGGTAGTACATCAGAGATCGAGTGGAGGTGCGGTCCTGCAGCAGGCTTCCACCGCCGGAGAGCAGGGCGTCGCAGCTGCGCAGCGCACCCAGCACTTTCCAAAAGCGGAACCGGGGCACGGCCTCCAGGCCGCACAGGTTCCAGGTGAGTTGGGGATCGTTGGAGAGTACCGTCACGGAAATATCCTTGCTGGCCGCCAGGATTCCCTCGTGGATGGACTGAAGGATGGCATCGTCACCGGCATTGGAAAAGCCGTAGTATCCGCTCATGACCACCCGGTACTTGCGCCGCCGCACCTGCTCGTACACGTCCAGGCAATCCTGGGCCATACGCTGTACCGAATAGTAGGTCTGCACCGTCTGGCGGCCATAGGCCCCCAGACGCTGCTTCTCCTCCTCCGGGAGGTCCAGCGCCTGGGTCACAGCCCGGTACAGCGTCTCCTCGTCGGCCACCGGGTCTGTGCGGCAGCAGAAGTTGGTATCAATGGCCTTCTGCAGCAGCTCCGGACAGAAGAGTCCGGTATGCCCCTGGGCACCGGACAGGACCACCGGCTTTTCCTCCGCCATAGCCTCCAGAGCCGAGCGGGACACACCCACAAACACCTGGCAGGCGGCGGCAATGGCGTTGACGTCGGTACGGGGACCGGTGAGCACCACACAGGTACGGCCCAGGTCCCGGTTCACTTGCTCCGCGCGCTCCTTGAGCTGCTCAAAGCTGTCGCCGCCGCCGGTAATCAGGATGTGGATACCGGGGTAGGCTCCATCCAGCCGGGGAGCTAACTCAATCAGCTGTCGGGCCGTGTGGCAGGCCGCCTGATCCAGTCGGCTGACGTGGCCGATCACCACGCCGTCCCCCAGGTCAAACTCCTTCCGCACCGCTTCCCCGGATACGTCCGGAGAGAATTTATTGGTATCGATCCCGTTGATGGTGAGGGTAATGTGCTCAGCCGGCACACCATACTCCCGCACCAGATAGTCCCGGATATCTTCACTCACTGCCAGGGTACGTTCGCCCCAGTTGGACAGCAGCTTGAGCACGCCGCTGACCTCAAAGACGCCGTGGCAGGATGTGACAAAGGGAAACTTCAAACTGCCCTGCAGGGTACCGCACAAAAAGGCGGGGATACGGGCATGAGCATGGACGATATCCGGCCTCTCCTTGCGCAGGATGTCCTTAAGCAGAGCGCGGGAGCGCATCATGTTCTTCACACTGCGCCGGTTCATGGGCACATTGTAGTGCCGGATCCCCGCGGCAGTCACCTCCGGGACATACACTCCCCCGTTGGAGGCGATCACCACCTCATGTCCTCTGGCCTTCAGTTCCTTGGACAGCTCCACGATATGGGTCTCGGCTCCGCCGATATCCAGCCCCATGGTCGCCATGAAAATCTTCATGGGCAGTTACTCCTTCCCGGCCTCAGCCCTCCGGCTGGGCCGCTTCAATGCTGACAATGCGGCCCAGGAAGAGGCCGTATTTGTTGTTGAACTCCCGGCTGGAATTGACTCCCAGGTTATACACCCGGTTGAGCAGGTAGTTCCCGTTCTCGTCGATCAGGCCCTGGCCCTCAATGGTGAGCAGCAGGTTGTAGCGTCCCTGAGCGGGCACGATCTCATAGGTGCCGTCGTCCAGCTTGGCCTCATAGGTGCCGTCGCTGACCTGAATATCGGTGATGGTACCCAGAGAGCCGCCGGTGCTGCGCTCTTTATCATAGATCTGATCGCCCACCTGGATGGCGTCCAGCATGTACTCCGGCTGGTTTTCCACCGACATCTGATACACAATGGTGGTGGTCGCCACATTGCTGCCGGTCTGAGGCTTGTGGGTCTTAACATAGATGGCTGCGGCCATAACAATGACCGCCAGGATGACGATCACGTCGATCACACTGATTTTGCCAAACAGGCGTCCGTTCCGGTCAATGATCTTCATCCCTCATTCCCCCTCTCAATGGCAGTCACAGGTCCGCTGCCCATGTAGCCCGGTCCCCGGACATAGGCAGTCTGGCCCACCCGGAAATCATAGCCGCCGCCCAGCAGCAGCGTCTCTCCGTTGTCGGTGCAGGCGCTCTCCACCGTCACGTATACATCTTCATAGCCCGCCAGCTCCGCATCCACATAGCAGCGCTCCTCCTGATCGAGGATCTGAGTCACAGCAGGCTTGGTCTCCACCGACACCACGGTGCCGATGCTGTAATTCTTCACGGCATCCTCCAGCTTGTCCCCAGCCTGGATGAGTTGGCTGTCACCCTTGGCCATCTTCTGGAAAACCACGGTATAGCGGACCGTCTGGGAGGTAGCGGCGGTGCCGCTGCTGTCACCGCTGCGCAGGCTCAGCCAGGCAAAGGCAGCGCCGGCCAGCAGCACAACAATAAGCACAATGGCGTCAAACAAGTTCAGCCGAATGCGAAACTTATGCGCGTTTTGTTCCATGGGATACTCCTTTCAAGGTCTCCAAATAGACCTGTTCCACTTTTTTGGCAAAGATCTCGCCGGTAAACTGAGACTGATAGACCTTTTTTGCACCCCTGCTCAGCTTCTCCCGCAGCTGGGGCTGGTCGATCATCCGGGCCATGGCATCGGCCAGAGCCTGGCTGTCCTTGGTGGGGAAGAGCAGGCCGTTCTCCCCGTCCTGGATAACCCAGGGGTTGCCGCCGTAGTCGCTGGCAATGGAGGGCAGTCCCAGGCTCATTCCCTCCAGCAGGGCCATGGAGGTAGCCTCGGTACCATAGGAGGCGTTGAGCTGTACATCCAGAATGTTGAGCAGCTCCTTTACATCGGAGCGGAAGCCCAGCATCTGCACCACGTCGTCCACGCCCATCTCCACTACCGCCCGGCGCACCTCTTCCTCAAAGGCGCCGGTACCGGCCACCAGGACACGGAAGTTCTGATATCCCCGGTCCTTGAGCTGCTTGGCAGCATAGACCAGATACAGATGCCCTTTGTAGTCCTCGATCCGTGCCAGGATACCAAAGACTACGGTCCCCTCCGGGATGTTCAGCTCTTCCCGCAGGGCGGCACGCTGGGCCGGAGAGGTCTCCTCCACCGCGGCCACTCCGTTCATGACCAGGGTGATCTTTTTCTTGGAGATACCTCCGTCAGTGAGGTTCTCCGCTGTGGCAGGGCTGACGGCAATGATGCGGTCAGCGTAGTGCTCGTTGACCAGCTTGTTCACCCAGCGGCCCGGGGGACGGCGCAGCTTGGCCGGTACCGGGAAGGCAGAGTGGCGGCTGTAAATGACGGGCACATGGCAGCGCTTGGCCGCAATCCGTCCGGACAGGGCGCCGTGGGTGTGGACCAGGTCGGGCTTCACCGACCGGATCACCTTCTGGAGCACTTTCACGTCGTCCTTATGGTAGGAGCGGTCGGCCATGCCGTCCACTTCCACCACCTTGGCGCCCGCCTGCTCCAAGGGCTCCTTCAGCAGGCTTCCCCGGGGGATGGCCGCCAAGGTCTCAAACTTGCTCTTGTCTGCAAAGCGCAGATAGTTGAGAATCACCCGTCCCGCTCCGCCGATGTTGGTATCACTGATGATGTTCAACACGCGAATCATGCTGTTTTTCCTCCTTCCGGCAGGGACATGCGCCGGGAAATCAGCGCTCCCACCCCAAGATAGGCCCAGAACAGGAACATGACCCGGTAATTATAGAAGGAGTAATCGGTCATGGCCTGGACCAGGAAGCCGGCGATGCCGGCCCCCACTGCTACGATGTGCAGACGGGTAAACCAGTCTTTCTCCCGGCAGAACGAGGCGCACATATCCCGGAAAAAGCGGTAGAGCAGCAGCGCAAAAATCACCAGTGCAACAATACCCGCGTCACACACGATCTGCAGATACAGGTTGTGGGCGTGGGGAGCCACAATCCCGCTGTAACTGTATTTCGGATAGACCAGATTGAAGGCCGCATCCCCTGGGCCGATGCCGCACAGCCAGTAGTCCTTCAGCATGGCCAGGGTGCCGATCCAAATGTACACGCGGTACGAGGTGGAACTGTCTCCCAAATCACCGATGCTGGAGAAACGGTTGATAATGGTATCCGGCAGTACAAAGTACAGGGCCACCAGAGCAATGGGGGCCAGCAGCAGCAGCCGGGGCTGCAAAAACAGGACAAAGAGGAAGCCGGCAAACAGCAGGCCCAGCCAGGCGCCCCGGGACAGGGTAAGCAGCATACACACGCACATGATGCCGCAGCAGATGAAGTACCACACCCGCTGTGCCCAGTCCTTGGCAGACAGCAGGCCCGCACCGCCCAGTGGGATGGCCAGGATCAGGTACTGGCCCAGCATGTTGGGGTTCTCCAGGGTGGAGGGCACCCGGAAGCTGTCGCCAAACATGTCGGTGTCCACCCAGGCCGTGGACTGATAACCCCAGCCGAAGAGATATTGGAGGATACCGTACAGGGCTACCACCGTTCCGGCCAGCACCATCATGGCGATGAGCACATCCAGCTGCCGCCGGGTGGTGACAGCGTTTTCCAGCATAATGGTAAACAGCACAAAGGCCACGGTGAGCATGCCGCCCAGCAGGCTTCCTTTCAGATTCACCGAGAAGAAGGTTCCTACCAGATAGATGCCGGCATACAGCCAGATATAGCGGTTCATGGGGACATAGAACAGGTCCCGCTGCCGGTCCCGCATCAGGTTGAGCAGCACGGAGAAGCTGCCCACCATCGCCAGCCCCAACACCGCCATGGTAGGCAAAATGGGGGCCAAAACCACTGCCGCGCCGCACCACAGCCAGCTTTTCAGAAAAATACTTCCTGCAAACAGCTTCTCCAGGCACAGCATCCGCCAAAGCCAGTTCAAAAACTGGTGGATCTTATCCCACAGACGGTAAAAGACACTGCTTTTTGACTCCGCCTGTTCCAGGGCCAGGGGCGGGTGGATGAACCACTGGATCACGCCGCTTCGCTGCCACTGACCGCTGAACCACAGGCAAATCGCCGCCAGCACACGATAAAGCACGCTGGCTTGTATTATGGTTCGCATTTGTTCCATATGTTCTTTAACCTCGTTTCCGCACTCGTTTCACCATATCCCGGACCATATTCGCTTCATCCAGTCCGGTCAGGGTAGCCAACAGGAAATATACCGCCACGCCGACCAGGGCGCAGATTCCCAGCAGCACCAGCTCCCCTACCTTTCCCTGGGGCAGCAGGTTCTCCAGGCCGTACCGCACCGCCAGCACCACCGCAGCCATGCCCACTGTGGACACCAGCATCTTGCCTGCGTCCTTGCCAAAGCCGGCATTGAACACGCCGCCGCCCTGTTTTTGCAGGGGGATCAGCAGCAGCAGAGCGTACAGAGTGGACGAGATCGAGGAGGAGATGGCCAGACCGGCCACGCCCAAAGGCTCGGTGAGCAGCATACAGCCCACAACATTGGCCAGAATGGAGATCCCGCCGGCAATCAGGGGGGTGCGTCCGTTCTGCTGGGCAAAATAGGCTCGGCTGAGAATATTCTGCAGGCCGTAGCCCACCATGCCCAGGGACACCCACACCAGAGCCTGGGAGGTGATATTCACCGAGAATTCGTCAAAGGCTCCGCCTCCGTAGAGGAAGGAGACCATGGGCCGGGCCAGAGTCATCATTCCCGCCGCCATGGGCATGACGAAAAACAGACTGCTGTGCACCGTCTGACGGATGGTATCCCGGAACGCATCCTCCTGGTGCTCCGCCGTCAGCCGGGAGAGCTTGGGGAAGATCACGTTGGTGATGGAGAGGATAAACACGCCCGCCACCACCAGATACAGGTTGGTGGAGTATTCCATGGCCGACACGCCCGCTCCATCGTAGAGGTGGGAGCCGAACTTGGTGTTGATGGTCAGGTTAATGGGCTGCACCCAGGTGGAGATCATCACCGGTCCCATCAGAGAGAAGGCTTTTCGCATCCCCTCCGAACGGAACGAGAAGTCCGGGTGGTAATGAAAGTCCAGCCGCCGCAGCGTGGGCACCTGGATGAGAGCCTGGAGAAGCCAGCCCACCAGATAGGCCGCCGCCAGTCCGTATACGCCGAACCGGTCATCCAGGAAAAAGAAGTAGCCAATGATGACCAAATTGGACACGGTACTGATGAGAGCCGGGATATTGAAGCGGTCCATGGACTGCAAAATACCCACAAAGGAGAAGGCCACTCCGGTAAACAGCACCGTGGGGAACATGGCCCGGGTGAGGGATGCGGCCAGGGCCGAAGTCTCGGCATCGTACCCGTCGGCAAACAGCGTGACCAGCGGCTGGGCAAATACCATACCCAGCACCGTGAGCACAGCGGTGAGCAGCGCCATCACCGACAGGAAGTTCCCGCCAAAACGAAAGGCCTCTTTCTTCCCTTTCTTGGTCAGGTACTCACTGAACACGGGAATAAAGCAGGCCGCAATCGCGGAGGCAAACACCACGTCAAAAAAGACCCGGGGAATACGGCTGGCGATATAAAACGCTTTGGCCTCCATCCCGGTGGTTCCGTAGTGCACCGCCATCAGATGATCCCGGTATAATCCCAGCACCTTGCCCAGCAAGGTGATCGCCATAACCATACTGATGGTTTTTGTAGCATTTTCGTTGTTTTTTGCCAAGCTTTCCTCTCCTTTCCCGGACCGCAGTCCGTACCATGGAAATAATCGCTTTATTCTACACCAAGGTTTTTTCTTTTTCAACTGTTCTTGCGCCGGATTCACGGCTTGTTCATAACTTCCTCTTGGTTGTTTCTCCCATTCCCCGGTTTTTTTGCCTGGTTTCTCCCATTGAATCCCAGAAGCTTTCCTGCTATAATGTATTATGTTCGCCTTTTCACAGGCGCCTTTCGGCCCTATCCACATTATTATTACAGCAAAGGAGTTCCCATGAAACACGCAGTCCAATCTCTGTCAAAACGAGCTGCGGCAGTGCTTCTGGCCGCAGCGCTCGCTCTTCCAACCGCCTATGCCTCGGCTGGGACCCGTTGGCTGACCTCCTCTCAGACCCTCACCGATGGTCTGACTTATGTCAACACCATAACCCAGCATTCCTCCGCCGGGCGGGTGGAGAGTTACTCCTTCCAGCTCAGCCCCGACAGCGATGTCTACCCCATCATGGTCCAGTCCTCGGGCACAGCCTACGGCGCGGCCACCATCAACAAGGCCATCAGCTACGCGGAAAGTATGGGCTATAACGTCATCGGCGGCATCAACAGTGACTTTTTCGGAAACGGCGGCGTTCCCCTTGGCATCTCCATTGAGGACGGCATCTACAAATCCAGCCCCGAGGGCAACAACGCCGTGGCCACCGTCAACGGACAGGTCTCCCTGTCTGTCTCTCCCCAGGTATACATCACTCTCACCAACCAGCGGGACAGCAGCACTGTGGAGCTGACCCATTTTAATAAGTGGCGTAACTCCTCCGGCGGCCTTTACCTTTATAATGAAGATTTTTCCACCATCTCCACCCAGACCAATGCGGCCGGCGGCCGTATGGCCCGCTTTGAAGTAGTTGACAACGGCAAAAGCACCGACCTTACCGTCAACAGCACCCTGACCCTGGAAGTGGTCGACGTCTTTGAGACCTCCGACGCCGTCCCCATCGGAGAAGACAACTACATTCTTACCGCGGCCTATGAGTCGGGCTTTTATGAGGTCTTTGCCAGCTACCATGTGGGCGACCGGGTCACCCTGACCACCTCCTGCTCCGACTCGGTCCTCTCCAATGCCCAGTGGGCCAGCGGCGCGGGCGACATCATCGTACGCAACGGCGCCATTACCGACAGCTCCCAGTGGGTCTACGGCAAGGATGGCCGCAACCCCCGCACCGCCCTGGGCGTCAAGGCAGACAGCACTCTGGTGCTGTATGAGGTAGACGGCCGTCAATCCGGCTACTCCGGCGGTCTGAGTGAAAAGGATCTGGCCGACGAGCTGCTTCAGCAGGGCTGCCAGTGGGCGGTCAACCTGGACGGCGGCGGCTCCTCCATCCTCAGCGCCCGTCTGCCCGGCTCGGACAGCGTGGACGTTCAAAACTCCCCCTCCGGCGGATACCCCCGCAGCTGCGCCACCTTTATTCTTCTGGTCACCGACGACCCCGGAACCGGACCTGCCACCCGGCTGGCTTTGAAGGAAGACGGCCTGGTGGTACTGGCGGGCTCCAGTGTCACCTTGGGCGACGTGGTCTCCATCAATGACGGAGTCAAAACCGTCAATTCCCGGGTCTCCGACGCACAATTCACCTCGAAGAACGGTCTGGGCTCCTTTAACGGCTCGGTCTATACCGTCGGCGCCAAGGGCGGCACCGACACCATTGAGATCTACTCCCCCTCTCTGGGCCTCTACGGCACCGCCCAGATCCACGTGGTCACCGCCCTGTCCCAGCTCAACGTCACCAAGGCGGGCAGTTCCAGCTCCCTGACCTCCCTGTCCATGAAGGCCGGCGACTCGGTACAGCTCTCCGCCACCGGAACCTACTGGTCCCGTAACGCCCTGCGCAGCGGCTCTGCCGCCAGCGTGACCTGGTCGGTAAGCGGCGGCGTGGGCACCATCACCAAGGACGGCCTGTTTACCGCCAACGGCACCAGCAACAGCGGCACTATCACCGTCAAAGCGGGCGGCGTCACCAAGAACATCTCGGTCTCTCTGAGCAATGTCCACACCGATGTTACCCCTGACCACTGGTCCTACACCGCGGTGGAGTACTGCTATGAGCACGGCATCGTCAGCGGCATTTCCCCCACTGAGTTTGGCCGGGATTACTCCATCTCCCGGGGCGACTTTGTCCTGATGCTTTACAGCGCCCTAGGCCGTCCCGCCGTAACCGGACAGCCCACCAATTTCACGGATGTAGCCTCCACAGATTACTATGCCACCGCCATTGCCTGGGCCAGCGCCAACGGTCTGGTCTCCGGCATCTCCGCCACGGAGTTTGGTCCCAAGACCTTGGTCACCCGGGAGCAGGCCTTCACCATTCTGCACCAGGCCATGCCTCTTCTGGGCATCACCTCCCCCACCCCTGACCTGAGCGTACTGGATCAGTTCTCCGACAAGGATCTGATTGCTGACTACGCTAAGCCCCACATGGCCGCCTTGGTCTCTCAGGGTGTGGCCAGCGGCGCTGGCGATACCATCAATCCCCGGGGCAATCTGACCCGTGCGGAAATGGCCGCTCTGCTGTACCGCCTGCTCACCTACGATGAGACGGAGCAGCCCGAGCAGCCCACTGTGGACCCGGACGCCACCCTCACCCTGGATCCCACCCAGTCCCAGCTGGCCTCGGCCCAATCTCTCCAGATCCAGGCCGTGCTCACCGGAGCTCAGGGAACGGTCTCCTGGCGCTCCAGTGATCCTACCATCGCCGCCGTCTCTTCCGATGGCACCGTGACCAATGTGTACACCGGCAGCGGCACCGCCCAGGTCACCATCACCGCCACACTGGGCTCCCTCTCCGCCAGCGCTGTGTTCACCTGTGAAAGCGCGGAGCAGGTGGGTCAAGTGACCGCCGAACCCAGCCTGAATATGCGCTCCGGTCCCGGCACCACTTACTCCATCATCTCCAGCCTCACCTATGGACGCAGAGTGGTCATTCTGGACGACAGCACGGACGGCTGGTATCAGGTTCTCTTCTCCAACGGCTCCGGCCAGGCAGTCACCGGCTATGTCTCCGCTGACTATCTTACTGTGACCTGACTGAACGCATAAAAATGGACCCGCTGCAGCATGCAGCGGGTCCATTTTATATTATTGAAAGTTATGCTCCTGTCGTCTCTGCCAAAGCCGGCCGATATACAGGGCCAGCATAGCGCACACGGTACCCACCAGAGCGCCGCCCAGCACATCGCTGGGGTAGTGCACCCCCACATACAGCCGGGAGAGCCCCATCAGCACCGCCTGGATCACCGCCGTGCGGCGCATCCAGGGTTTGGGAAGGGTCCTGGCCCACACCAGCCCCGCGGAAAAGGCGGCGCAGGTATGCCCGGAGGGGAAGGAGTTAGGGTCGCCGGAGGTAAGCAGCGGGATCAGACCCTCCACCACCGTATAGGGTCTTGGCCGGGTAAAGATCAGCTTCAGCCCCAGGTTGGTAAACAGCAGACTGAAGATGAGCGCACAGCCTGCCAGCAGTCCCGCCTTTCGGGTGGGACGCCAGAACAGCATGGCCACAGAAAGCACGATCCACAATATCCCCGCGTTGCCCAGCGTGGTAAAGGCCTTGACCACCGGGTCCAGCCACGCCTGCCGCACCGCCTCCTGGATCCACAGCAGCACCGCCTCGTCTATTCCCTGTATCGCCAGCGGCATATTTTTTCCTCCTATCCGTCCTTGACCGGCCCTCTCAGGCCCGATATAATGGTCTTGTCCCTGCCCGTTCCCCTTGTGCGGAACCGGCAGGCAGTTATGGTATTATACCCGCTTTTTCTCCGCTGCGCAAGGGCGGTGGAGCCCTGTTTACAGGAGGTCTGTCCCGTTGAAGCAAATCATCTGCCTCTCCAATGAACCCTGGAGTGCCTCCCCCGGCCGGACTCAACAGCTGCTCTCCCGGCTCAAGGACACCCAGATCCTATATTTTTCCCCTGCCGCCCGCTGGAATGACCCCAGCTTCCACGCCAAAGGCCGGCAGGTCAAACAGAATATCACCGTCTATACCCTCCCTCCCCTTCTGCTCCCCATGGACGAGCGCTTTGGCCACTTCTTCCGTCTGGGGCAGCAGAAGCTCAGCCGATTCATTGCCGCCAAAGCCGCCCGCGCCCGGTTCTCCGCCCCTCTCTTGTGGACCACCTGCCCGGAGCACGTCCACCTACTGGACCGGCTGGACTACGACGGACTGGTTTACGACTGCGACCGGGAGTGGGACGATCTGCCTCTGGCCTGGGAGGGCGCGCTGGCCGGCGCGGCCGACGTGGTGTTTGCCGCCTCTTCCGATCTGATGGACCGCCTGTCCCCCTGCAGCAGCAACATCGCTCTGCTTCCCAACGGCGGGACCTACCCGCTCTTTGCCAAGGCCACCGCACCCGACCGGGTACGTCCCAGCTCCCCCTTCCAGGGCCCTGTACTGGGCTATGCAGGCACCATCCACTACGATTTGGACCTGTCCCCCCTGCTCTACGCCGCCCAGGCTCGGCCCGACTGGACGTTTCTGCTCTTGGGCCGGCGAGAGCACAACCCCTTTCTGCGCCGGCTTTCCCTTCTGCCCAACGTGGTACTGCGCCCCTCCTGTCCCCTGATGGAGGTACCGGAACATCTGGCACAGTGTCAGGTACTGCTCAATTTCCTCCGGGACGATCAGCCCGACTGCGACGTGATCCCCACTCGAATTTATGAGTATCTGTCTACCGGACTGCCCATTGTCACCATGGTCTGGCCCGATCAGGTGGAGCCCTATCCTGACGTGATCTACGCCGCTCACTCCCCCCAGGAGTTTCTTACCGTCTGCCAGCACGCTCTGGAGGAGATCCCATCCTGGACCGCTCCCCGCCGCCGTTCCCACGGCGCCGCAGGCGCCTGGTCTGTACGCGCCGGTGAAGTCTCCCATATTTTAAGCGTGTCCGGACTGCTGTAACCCCTGTCCGCTCTCCACCCCTGTACAACTCCCCCCTGACTTTTCCCCGTCTTCCTTGTACAAGCCTACGAATTTCCCAGGGCCTCTTGCAAATTCTCCAAGGATTCGATAAAATGGAACTCTGATTGATGGGACAAGGAGGTTCTTCCATGGTTTGCGGATTTTTCCATTCCGTTTTTCACCTGGATTGTATTTTCCACGGTCCCAATCTGTCCAAATATCCAAAAGCATAAGAGATGATCAGGCTGTCTGTGCGCGCAGATGGCCTGACTTTTTTCTTTTCCAAAAACAAGAAACCTTATGGCGATTGGATCGGACCATCTGAAAGGAGAGAGCATCTATGAGCAAAAAAGTGGCTGTGATCATGGGCTCGGATAGCGACTGGCCGGTAGTAAAGGGTGCCTGTACCCAGTTGGAGGAGTTCGGCATTCCCTTTGAGGCCCACATTCTCAGCGCCCACCGCACCCCTGCCGCCGCCGCGGAATTTGCCCGGTCCGCCCGGGCCAATGGCTTTGGCGTGCTGATCTGTGCCGCGGGCATGGCCGCCCACCTGGCCGGCGCCTTCGCGGGCAACTCCACCCTCCCCGTCATCGGCATCCCCATGAAGGGCGGCGCCATGGACGGACTGGACGCCCTGCTGGCTACCGTCCAGATGCCCAGCGGTATCCCTGTGGCCACCGTGGCTATCAACGGCGCAAAAAATGCTGCCGTGCTGGCCGCCCAGATTCTGGCTGTCTCGGATGACGAGCTGGCCGCCAAGCTGGACGCCGCCCGGGAGAAGATGGCCGATCAGATCGCTCAGAAGGAGCAGAAGCTTCAGGCCGAGCTGGCCTGACCCCCGCGTTCCCGCCCATTTGCAAGATCCACTTTTCAACATATCGTTTGAAACAACATCAGGAAGGAAGGATTTCATTATGAACAAACTGGAGCAGCTGTACGAGGGCAAGGCCAAGAAGGTCTATTCCACCGAGGACCCCAATGTTGTTATCGTCTCCTACAAGGACGACGCCACCGCCTTTGACGGCGCCAAGAAGGGCACCATCACCGGCAAGGGCGCCATCAACAACCAGATGACCAACTACCTCATGCAGCAGCTGGAGAAGGCCGGCGTGCCCACCCACTTTGTGGAGGAGCTCAGCGAGCGTGAGACCGCGGTGAAGAAGGTCTCCATTGTCCCCCTGGAGGTCATCGTCCGCAATATCTCTGCCGGCCACTTTGCCAGCAACTACGGCGTGAAGGAGGGCATCGTGTTTGACGAGCCCACCATCGAGTTCTCCTATAAGAACGATGATCTTCACGATCCCCTCATCAACGATTACCACGCGGTCGCTCTGAAGCTGGCCACCTGGGACGAGATCGACCTCATCAAGAAGTATGCCTTCCAGGTCAATGACTTCCTGAAGAAGACCCTGGCCGAGTGCGGCGTCACCCTGGTTGACTTCAAGCTGGAGTTCGGCAAGACCGCCGACGGCACCATCGTCCTGGCCGACGAGATCAGCCCCGACACCTGCCGTTTCTGGGACTCCAAGACCGGAGAGAAGCTGGATAAGGACCGCTTCCGCCGGGATCTGGGCAACGTGGAGGGTGCCTATCAGGAGATGGCCCGCCGTCTGCTGGGTAAGTAAGATTGATCAAGACTAACTTAGGGAGGCACTAACATGGGAGGCTTTTTTGGCGCGGTGGCGCACCAGGACGTGACCCTGGATATCTTCTTCGGAGTGGACTACCACTCTCACCTGGGCACCCGCCGGGGCGGTATGCTGATCTACGACGAGCAGGACGGATTTCAACGCCAGATCCACTCCATTGAAAATACCCCTTTCCGCACCAAGTTCGAGAAGGACCTGAGCGAGTTCCACGGCAACTGCGGCATCGGCTGTATCAGTGACACGGACCCCCAGCCCCTGCTGGTGCGGTCTCACCTGGGGCTGTACGCCATCACTACGGTGGGTATCATCAACAACTCGGAGGAGCTCATCCAGCGCTATTTCTCCGACCACGGCCACCAGTTCATGGCCATGAGTTCGGGCAAGGTCAACGCCACCGAGCTGGCCGCCGCCCTTATCAACCAGAAGGATGATCTGGTCAGCGGTATTCTCCACGCTCAGGAGGAGATCCAGGGCTCTCTCACCCTGCTCATTCTGACGGAGAAGGGCGAGATCATCGCCGCCCGTGACCGGGTGGGCCGTCTGCCCGTGCTGGTGGGCAAGAAGGAGGGAGCACACTGCGTCTCCTTTGAGTCCTTCGCTTACCACAAGCTGGGCTACCAGGACGCCTACGAGCTGGGTCCCCGTGAGATCGTGCGTATCACCGCCGACGAGTGTGAGACCCTCTCCCCCGCCGGCGAGGAGATGAAGATCTGCGCCTTCCTGTGGACTTACTACGGCTACCCCAACTCCAATTACCAGGGCATCAACGTGGAGGTCATGCGCTACCGCAACGGTGAGATCATGGCCCGGGACGAGGTGTCTCGTGGCGCTTTGCCCAAGGTAGACTATGTGGCCGGCGTGCCCGACTCCGGTCTGCCCCACGCCATCGGCTTTGCCAACCGCAGCGGCAAGCCCTTTGCCCGCCCCTTCGTAAAATACACTCCCACCTGGCCCCGCTCCTTTATGCCTGCCAATCAGGAGGTGCGCAACCAGGTGGCTAAGATGAAGCAGATCCCCGTGCCCGAGCTCATCGAGGGCAAGAAACTGCTGTTCGTGGACGACTCCATTGTCCGGGGCACCCAGCTGCGGGAGACGGTGGAATTCCTCTATGAGTCCGGCGCGGAAGAGGTCCACATGCGTTCCGCCTGCCCCCCCATCATGTACAGCTGCAAATACCTCAACTTCTCCCGCGGCAATTCTGACATGGACCTGCTGGCCCGCCGCACCATCCAGGAGTTGGAGGGCGACGAGGGACAGCAGCACCTGGAGGAGTACGCTGACGGCACCACCCAGCGCGGTCAGTGCATGCTGAAGACCATCTGCGAAAAGTTCGGCTTCACCTCCCTGGGCTACCAGTCCCTGGAGGGCCTGCTGGAGGCCATCGGCCTCGACCGGGATAAGGTATGCACCTATTGCTGGAACGGAAAAGGTTAACGGAGGTTTTCTCGTATGAAAAATTCTCATTCTGAGTCCTACGCCGCTGCCGGCGTGGATGTTACCGCCGGCTACGAGTCGGTCGAGCGCATCAAGCCCATGGTGGAATCCACCTACATTCCCGGCGTGCTGGGCACTCTGGGCGGCTTCGGCGGCATGTTTGCCCCCGATATGGCCGGGATGAAAAAGCCTGTGCTGGTCTCCGGCACCGACGGCGTGGGCACCAAGCTGCGCCTGGCCCAGCTGATGAACAAGCACGACACCATCGGCATCGACTGCGTGGCCATGTGCGTCAACGAT
The DNA here is from genome assembly GCF_041925195.1 of Flintibacter porci. Classification (NCBI taxonomy): domain Bacteria; kingdom Bacillati; phylum Bacillota; class Clostridia; order Eubacteriales; genus Flintibacter; species Flintibacter porci. The sequence goes on along the minus strand of NZ_JBHEVB010000020.1, from coordinate 22,069 downwards.
ATCATCTGCGGCGGCGCCGCCCCCCTGTTCTTCCTGGACTACATCGCCTGCGGCAAGAACGACCCCGTGCGCATCGCTGAGATCGTCACCGGCATCACCGAGGGCTGCCGCCAGTCTGAGTGCGCCCTGGTAGGCGGCGAGACCGCCGAGCACCCCGGCCTCATGCCCGATGAGGACTACGATGTGGCCGGCTTCTCCGTGGGTATCGTAGACGAGGAGAAGATCATCGACGGCAAGCACCTGGCCCAGGGCGATGTGCTCATCGGCCTGGCTTCCACCGGTGTCCACTCCAACGGCTTCTCCCTGGTGCGCAAGGTCTTTGACGTGGAGCACGCTGATCTCACCTCCCCCATGGAGGAGCTGGGCGGCAAGAGCCTGGGCGAGACCCTGCTCACCCCCACCCGCATCTATGTCAAGGCCATTAAGGCCCTGCTGAAGGCCGGTGTGGACATCCACGCCATCAGCCACATCACCGGCGGCGGCTTCTATGAGAACGTGCCCCGCATGATGACCGAGGGCCTCACCGCCCAGATCAAGCTGGACTCTTTCCCCCGCCTGCCCATTTTCGACCTCATCGAGAAGAAGGGCGGCATCCCCGAGCGGGATATGTACAACACCTTCAACATGGGCATCGGCATGATCCTGGCCCTTCCCGCCCAGCAGGCCGCCCAGGCCCTGGAGATCCTGAAGGCCGCCGGCGAGCAGGCCTACCAGATCGGCCAGGTGGTCTCCGGCGAGGCTGGGGTGGAACTGGTCTGAGGAGGTGCGCCCATGGCAAAGCGCATTGCCGTGCTGGTCTCCGGCGGCGGCACCAACCTTCAGGCTCTGATCGACGCCCAGGCCCGGGGTGAGATCGTGAACGGCGAGATTGCCGCTGTCATCGCCTCTAACCCCGACGCCTACGCCCTGGAGCGTGCCAAGAAGGCGGGCATCCCCACCTATGTGGTGGCCCGGAAGTCCTACCCCTCCAGCCAGGCCATGACGGTGGCTCTGGTGGAACAGCTCCAGGCGCTGCACATCGACCTGGTGGTGCTGGCTGGCTTTATGGTCATCCTCACCAGCGAGATGGTACAGGCTTTCCCCAATGCCATTTTGAATGTCCACCCCGCCCTGATCCCCTCCTTTGCCGGTCCCGGCTGCTATGGACTCCATGTCCACGAGAAGGCTCTGGAGTACGGGGTCAAGCTGTCGGGTGCGACCGTGCATTTTGTCTCTGAGGAGTGCGACGGAGGCCCCATCGTCTCCCAAAAGGCGGTGGAGGTACTGCCCGACGACACCCCCGAGGTGCTGCAGCGGCGGATCATGGAGAACTGCGAGTGGAAGCTGCTTCCCCAGGCCGTGTCTCTGTTCTGTCAGGGACGGCTGAAGGTAGAGGGCCGGACTGTCCGGATTCTGGACTGATCCCCCTTTTCGGTGCGCCCGCCCCTTTACAATGTAATCAAGCGGCATGACTGACGGAAGTGGAGTGACCACGGGGAGTGCCGCCTCTGAGAGCCGACCGTCTGGGCGCACCCGTTTGCACAAACGTGGTGCGCCCATTTGCTTATTTTGTGAAAAGGAGCTTACGTTATGGAACTTCTGAATTTTAACGACCTGCTGCGCAGCCACCCCTACCCCGGCCGCGGTATCATGCTGGGCAAGTCCGCTGACGGCGCCAAGGCCGTGGTGGTCTACTTCATCATGGGCCGCAGCGAGAACAGCCGCAACCGCATTTTTGAGGCCACCGAGGACGGCATCCGCACCCGGGCCTTTGACGAGAGCAAGATGGTGGACCCCTCTCTCATCATCTACCACCCCGTGCGCAAGGTGGGCGATACCCTGGTGGTCACCAATGGTGACCAGACCGACACCATCCGGGACGGCCTGCTGGAGGGCAAGAGCTACATCGAGGCCCTCCGCACCCGCTGCTACGAGCCCGACGGCCCCAACTACACCCCCCGCATCTCCGGCGTGGTGGAGAAGGACGGCGCCTTCTGCCTGTCCATCCTGAAGAGCGCCGACGGCGACCCCAGCTGCAACCACCGCTACTTCTACGAGTACGACGCCCCCCTGTCCGGCGAAGGCCGCTTCATCCACACCTACCAGGAGAACCTGGACCCCCTGCCCTCCTTTGAGGGCGAGCCCCGCCGGGTAGCCATCTCCGCCCCCGACGCCCAGACCCTGGCCAAGGAGGTTTGGGAGAACCTGAACGAGGACAACAAGGTCTCCCTGTATGTCAGCTACATCGACCTCTCCTCCGGCCAGGCGGACACTGTGATCATCAACAAGCACCAGTAAGAAGGAGGCCCCCATGCCCTTGACCGACCCCATTTTGGAATTTCAGCGTGCCCGAGCCGCCGCTGCCTTCCAGCCCCCGGTGCTCTGCTCCTCCAAGGCCTTTCCCCTGCTGCTGGCCGGGGTACCCGCCCTGCGGAAAACGCCGGGCCTGGCCACCATGGAGGACGCCGGAGAGGAGTACTTCACCTCCATCCCCTTCTGCCTGAGCAAGGAAGATCAGCAGGCCGCCCGCACCCATCTGTCTGAGGTGTTCGGCATTACCGACAAGGACAGCCTGATCGCTTTCTGCCAGAACACGGTGCACATCCACCGGGAGTATCTGGACTTTGAATCCTTCTGGGAGGACCGCCCCAATTTCTCCCTGGATGAACTGACTCCCCAAGCTGTGTCCGGCTTCCAGCGCCTGTCCGACTTTGCCCGTCAGTTCCAGCCCATTGTGGGCCGCCGTGGCTTTCTGGCCTGGGACATCAGCGAGACCCTGGGCTATCTCCGTTCCGCCTGCGCCTGCGAGCTCATCACCATGGAGGAGTATCAGGAGCTGTCCCAGTACTGGGTAGAGCAGGCCGCCGCCTTCCACAGCTGGGATGAGTACGCTGTGGACCTGGTATGCGGCGCCGCCTACTGGGCTTTCCGCATTGGAGGCGAGCAGGACGCCGTCTCCTACCGGGATCTGAACCTGCGCCTGGTGCGGGACCTGCTGGGCAGCAAGCAAGCCTGGTGCGGCCGTATGTGGCCCCGTCCTGCGGGAAAGAGCTATAAACTTTCCGAGCCGGAAATGCGGCCTCTCCTGAAGGATTGGGACGGCCCCGCCGCCTGTCTGGCTACCGACGAGATCACTGTCTCCGGCAAACCGGTAGGCTACTGCTACCGGGAAAAGCCGGAACGGGAGGGCCAGGACAGCGGCTGGCGCTTCTTTGCCGCTGTGGAGAGCGAAGAGTACCTCAGCGACCCCTCCCACATCGGAGTCTACTCCCTCAATACCCTCTGCAATTACGACCCCGACCTGATCCCCCTGCTCAGCGCCCCCTACGGCAGTGCCTTTGCCCGGGGCGAGGACGGAGCCTTCCACTATGAACCCCTCAATCCCCAAGATTCCGATCAGAAAGGATGAAATACGATGACCGAACTGGAACTGAAATACGGCTGTAACCCCAACCAGAAGCCCGCCCGCATCTTCATGGAGGAGGGCGAACTGCCTCTGAAGGTGCTCAACGGCAAGCCCGGCTACATCAACTTCATGGACGCCCTCAACTCCTGGCAGCTGGTCAAGGCCCTGAAGAAGGCCACCGGCCTGCCCGCCGCCGCCTCCTTCAAGCACGTCTCCCCCGCCGGTGCCGCCCTGGGTCTGCCCCTCACCGATGTGGAGCGTCACATCTACTTTGCCCCCGAGGGAGAGCTCTCCCCCGTCGCCTGCGCCTACATCCGCGCCCGGGGTGCCGACCGCCTGTGCTCCTTTGGTGACTGGGCCGCTCTCAGCGACGTGTGCGATGCCGATACCGCCCGCTTCCTGGCCGCCGAGGTATCCGACGGCATCATCGCCCCCGGCTACACCGAGGAGGCTCTGGAGATCCTGAAGACCAAGCGCAAGGGCGGCTACAACGTGGTGGAGATCGATCCCAACTACACTCCCGCTCCTGTGGAGCGCCGCAACATCTTCGGCATCACCTTTGAGCAGGGCTACAACGATCTGGACATCAACGAGGAGATGCTCCAGAATATCGTCACCGCCAACAAGGACCTGCCCCAGCAGGCCAAGCACGATATGCTCCTCTCTCTCATCACCCTGAAGTACACCCAGTCCAACTCCGTGTGCTACGTGAAAAACGGCATGACCATCGGCGTGGGCGCCGGCCAGCAGAGCCGCATCCACTGCACCCGTCTGGCCGGCAACAAGGCCGACATCTGGTGGCTGCGCCAGCATCCCAAGGTCCTTGGCCTGCAGTTTGTGGACAACATCCGCCGTCCCGACCGGGATAACGCTATTGACATCTACATCTCTGATGAGCACGACGACATCCTCGCCGACGGCGTGTGGCAGAACACCTTCAAGGTGAAGCCTGAGGTGCTCACCGACGAGGAGAAGCAGGCCTGGATTGCCCAGATGTCCGGTGTGACCGTGGGCTCTGACGCCTTCTTCCCCTTCGGCGACAACGTGGAGCGCGCCCGCAAGTCCGGCGTGCAGTACATTGCCCAGCCCGGCGGCTCCATCCGTGACCAGCAGGTCATCGACACCGCCGACAAGTACGGCATGGTGATGGCCTTTACCGGCATCCGGCTGTTCCATCATTAAAAATACCTCTAGGGGGGACGTTGTCCCCCCTAGATACGAACTTGGTTCCCAAGGAAACCAAGTTGGATACCCCCCTCAAGGGCCGGGCATGTTCTGCGGAACATGCAGATGCGCTGACGCGCTCCGGCCCTCGCGGGCGGGAACCAGTTCCCCCCGCGTGCCCCTCTCCGCTCTCCGAGGGGAATTGGCGACAATTTTAGGCCTTTTCTCTTACTAAATGAGGTGTTTGATATGAAAGTATTGGTAGTCGGCGGCGGCGGCCGTGAGCACGCCATCTGCTGGAAACTGGCTCAGAGCCCCAAGGTAACCGAGCTCTACTGCGCCCCCGGAAACGGCGGCATCGCCCAGGTAGCCACCTGTGTTCCCATCAAAGCCACCGATGTAGACGCCATGGTATCCTGGGCCAAGGAAAATGCCATGGACTTTGTCATGGTGGCTCCCGATGATCCTCTGGCTCTTGGTATGGTGGACGCCCTGGAGGCCGCCGGCATTCCCGCCTTCGGCCCTCGTGCCAACGCTGCCATTATTGAGGCCAGCAAGGCGTTCTCCAAAGAGCTGATGAAGAAGTACCACATCCCCACCGCCAAGTATGAGACCTTCACTGAGATGGACAAGGCTCTGGCCTACATCGACGAGCAGGGCGCCCCCATTGTAGTCAAGGCCGACGGCCTGGCTCTGGGCAAGGGCGTGGTCGTGGCCTCCACTGTGGACGAGGCCAAAACCGCTGTCCGGGAGATGATGGAAGACCACAAGTTTGGCCAGAGCGGCTCCACCGTGGTCATTGAGGAGTGCATGGTTGGCCCCGAGGTCACCGTGCTGGCCTTCTGCGACGGCGAGCACCTGGTCCCCATGCTGTCCTCCCAGGACCACAAGCGCGCCTATGACGGCAACCTTGGCCCCAACACTGGCGGCATGGGCGCCTTCTGCCCCTCCCCCAAGTACACCGCCGAGATTGCCAAGGAGTGCATGGAGAATATCTTCCTGCCCACCGTGGCCGCTCTGAAGGCGGAAGGCCGTCCCTTCAAGGGCGTCATCTACTTCGGCCTGATGCTCACCAAGGACGGTCCCAAGGTGGTAGAGTACAACGCCCGCTTCGGCGACCCTGAGACCCAGCCCCTGCTGTCCATGCTGGACAGCGACCTCATGGACATCTTTGAGGCCTGCGTGAACGGTACCCTGGACCAGGTAGAGGTCAAGTGGAAGGACGGCGCTGCCTGCTGCATCGTGCTGGCTTCCGGCGGCTACCCGGTGAAGTACCAGAGCGGCTACCCCATCTCCGGTCTGGAGGAGGCGGGTAAGTCCGCCACCGTGTTCCACGCCGGCACCAAGCGTCAGGAGGACGGCACCATCGTCACCGCTGGCGGCCGTGTGCTGGGTGTGACTGCCCTGGGCGCTGACCTGGACGAGGCCATCTCCAACGCCTATGCCGCCTGTGCCCCCATCTCCTTCCAGGATATGCACATGCGCAAGGACATCGGTAAGGTATGAGTCAGCTTGCTCTCCAGGGCGTTGTCTTCGACGTGGACGGCGTTCTCTTTGATACGGAACGACTGACCAACCAGACCTGGTTGGCCGTAGGAAAGGAACTTGGCTGGCCCCAGATCGGCGAGTATTATCTGGAATTTGTGGGACAAAACCGCACGGATATTCATCAGAAAATGCTGGACCTCTTTGGCCCAGAGTTCCCAAAAGAGGAGTTTATGAAGACCTGCTCTGCCTATTCTCAGGCCAGAATGGAGCGGGAAGGCGTTCCCATGAAGCCAGGAGTACGGGAAATTTTGGACTTTCTGAAGGCCCGGAATATCCCCATCGCTTTGGCCACCTCCACCGGCCGGGAACGTACTTTGCGCCGCATGGAGCTAACCGGCCTCGGTTCCTACTTCTTCGCCATCATTACCGGCGATCAGGTGGTCCACAGCAAGCCCGACCCGGAGATCTACCAGCTGGCCTGCCGGGCACTGGGCACGGATCCCGCCCAGACAATTGCTGTGGAGGACTCCCGCAACGGGATTCTCTCTGCCTCTCAGGCGGGAATGAAGGTTATTATGGTTCCTGATATGATCCCCCCTACTCCGGAACTGGATGCACTGCTCTTTCGCCGCTGCGCCAGTTTGCTGGAGGTACGGGACTTTTTGACTCAGCAGCTGGATTCTTGATTCTTAAAACAGAGGACCGACCCCATAGGGTCGGTCCTCTGTTTTTTAACGTCCTTTTTTTAATTCCTCCAGCAAGCCCTGACACCCCTCCAGCACATCCTGGTACGTAGTCTCAAAATCTCCGGTGTACCAAGGGTCGGCCACCTGGCCGGGACGATCCGTATAATCCATCAGCAGATGGATCTTTCCCTCCGGGTCCCCCCCACAGATTCGGGTCATATTGCGCAGATTGGCCTGATCCATACCAATCAGCAGATCATAGTCAGAATAGTCGGCCTTTTTCATCTGCTTGGCCGCATGCCCTTGGCATCCGATCCCATACTCGGCCAGCTTTCGCCGTGCCGGAGGATAAACTGGGTTTCCGATCTCCTCTGTGCTGGTGGCGGCAGAGTCTACCTTGATTCGCTCCTCCAATCCCGCTTTCTTCACCAAATCTTCCATGATAAAGCGAGCCATTGGACTTCTGCAAATATTGCCGTGACATACAAACAGAATCTTTATCATATATAAAATCGCCTTAAAATGTGCAGTTTTCTCTTTAAAATATTGATTTTTCGAACTTTTTGAGTGTTATTTTTCTTCTCGCTTTTTAGAGCAAACTTGTTAATCTACATAAATCTTTATAACTTTTCGTGCAAATGGTGTCAGTTTTGGTGTCAGCCAAAATGGTGAAGAATTCTTTCATTTCAACGACTTGCGGCAATCTTAGCGTGTGCTTTTTCGGCGGCTACATAACTGGAATGGGTGTATGTATTAAGCGTGGTATAAGCATCAGCGTGTCCCATGAGGTATTGCAGACTTTGATACAGATCATTCGGGTATGTTCCGTCACGAGTTTCTTCAATGCTGGCAGTTCTACATGATACCCATACAATTTCTCAGCATTTTTATAGTTCAGGCTTTTCCTCGACACTGCTTTACTCTGAAGCCACCTATAACCTACCTGCAGGAGCCTAGGCAATATTACTTGGTATTGGAGTTCATTCGCCGTATTCTTTCATAATGCGTAGTTTGTAGTTTTTAGTGAAAAAGATCCATACAACCTTATAAGAATGAAGGAGAAATTCCAAAATCAACTCAGCGTTGGATACGGCCGGAACCGTCGCCGCCGGCCAGCTTCTCCACCTCGGAGACGGTGACCATGTTGTAGTCGCCCTCGATGGTGTGCTTCAGCGCGGAAGCGGCCACGGCAAACTCCACGGCCTCCTGGGTGGACTTGCCATTGAGAAGCGCGTAAATGAGGCCGCCGCCGAAGCTGTCGCCGCCGCCCACGCGGTCGATGATACGCAGCTCATACTTCTTGGAGAAGCAGTACTCGTCGGAGGCCACATCGTACAGCATGGCGCTCCAGCCGTTGTCGGAAGCGGAGTGGGACTCACGCAGGGTGATGGCCACCTTTTCAAAGCCGAACTTGTCGGCCAGCTGCTTGGCCACAGACTTATAGCCCTCGTGGTTGATCTCACCGGCGTAGATGTCGGTGGACTCGGCCTCGATGCCAAACACGTCCTTGGCGTCCTCCTCGTTGGAGATGCACACGTCCACGTACTGGCACAGCTCGGTCATGGCCTCCCGGGCCTGCTGACGGGTCCACAGCTTGCCGCGGTAGTTGAGGTCGCAGGAGATCTTCACGCCGTGGGCCTTGGCAGCCTTACAGGCCTGCTTGCAGGTCTCCACCAGGTTGGGGCCCAGAGCGGGGGTGATGCCGGTGAAGTGGAACCAGTCCACGCCCTCGAAGATCTTGTCCCAGTCAAAGTCGCTGGGCTGGGACTCCTGGATGGCGGAGTGGGCGCGGTCGTAGATGCACACGCTGCCACGCTGGGAGGCGCCCTTCTCGTTGAAGTAAATGCCCACACGGTCGCCGCCCCGGACGATCATGGAGGTGTCCACGCCGTAGCGGCGCAGAGAGTTGACGGCAGCCTGGCCGATGGCGTGGGCGGGCAGCTTGGTGACATAGGCGGCATCCAGGCCGTAGTTGGCCAGGGAAACAGCCACATTGGCCTCGCCGCCGCCGAAGGTGAACTCCAGGTGATCAGCCTGGACAAAACGCTCGTAGTTATAGGGCTGGAGCCGGATCATCAGCTCGCCGAAGGTAACAACTTTCATTGTGCTCTACTCCTTATCACAAACTCAAATAGAATGGTTTTGCCCGATTATTTCTTCACCAGATGGACGGCAAAGCCGGCCAGCTCATCCTTGAGGTAGATGGCCTTGGTGTTGCCCTTGGCATCGGTCTTGCGGCTGGACTCATCGAAGGTCACGCCCCGCAGACCCAGGTGGTAGACGGCACGGTCCACGTTGTTGGTGCCGATGGCAATGTGGCCGTTGGCGCCGCGGCCGGGAGCCTTGTTGCACTCCACGGCGGAGCCGGCAAAGATGGAGGAGTTACCGGGCTTGTACTCCAGGTCAAACAGGGCACACAGAGTCTTGGCGGTCTGCTCGGCCTGAGCCTCGTCGGCGCAGTTGATGCCCACGTGGGCTAGGGAGAAGCCCAGCATGGTCTTGACGGCCTCCTTGCAGATGCGGGTGATCTCGTCCCACTGCTCGCCCTCGATGAGATCCTTCTTTACCATCCAGGTGCCGCCGCAGGCAAGAATGCGGTCAAAGCCCAGGTAGTCCATCAGGTTCTTGGTGTTCACGCCGCCGGTGGGCATCCAGCGCAGGTTGGTATAGGGGCCGGCCAGAGCCTTCAGCTTGGCCACGCCGCCATTCTGCTCGGCGGGAAAGAATTTTACCACGTCCAGACCCATGCTCATGGCCTGCTCCATCTCGCCGGGAGTGGCGGTGCCGGGCATCATGGCCACGCCCTTGTCCAGAACGTAGCGGGTGATCTCAGGGTTGAAGCCGGGGCTGACGATAAACTGGGAGCCGGCGGCAATGGCACGGTCGGCCTGCTCCTTGGTGAGCACGGTGCCGGCGCCCACCAGCATGTCGGGCACTTCGGCAACGATGCGGCGGATGGCTTCCTCCGCGGCGGCGGTGCGGAAGGTGACCTCGGCGGCAGGCAGGCCGCCCTTTACCAGAGCCTTGGCCAGGGGCACGGCCTTCTCCGCGTCGTCAATGGCGATGACGGGGATGATGCCAATTTTAAATATTTGTTCTGAGATCTGCACCATATTTAACGTCTCCTTTTTGATGTTTCTAAACATGAAATCTATCACAAATTACAATATACAGGTAAAGCGATCAACTTTTGGTGGTCGGTTTTCCTGATACCAGGGCCGCACGTCGAGGCCAGTTGATTTTGCAGACAAAAAACTGGCACAGGACACCTCGCAGCATAAGATCCGCAACCATGGCAATCCAGATGGCGGCAAGGTCCAAACCGCACCGAACAAGGAGTATGGGACCAAGCGGCAGCCGTACTGCCCACACCCCCACCAGCACGATCAGAAATGGCGTGCGGCTGTCCCCAGCCCCTCGAAGCACACCGCCCAGAACAATAGAAAGGCCGTACAGGGGTTCCGAAACGGCAACAATGCGCAGCATATCGGCAGCCAGAGCAATCACCTCTGGATCAGAGGAGAAGAGTCCGGCCAAGGGCTCTGCGCAGAAAAACAGGAATATCCCGGCCAGGAGTCCGGAGCACAGCCCAATTCGTCCGGAGAGCACTCCATATCTTCGGGCCAACACCGGTTGATTGCCGCCAACCGCCTGCCCCACTGCCGCGGTGGCCGCAAAGGAGACCCCCTGCGCTGGCAAGTAGCTGATCGCCTCTGCCGTTACCGCAACGTGGTTGGCTGCCAGAGCAATATTCCCCAAACCGGCAACCATGTGGGTTACAATCAGCTGTCCGCAGCTGAAGCAGGCCCGCTCCAAAAACACAGGAATCCCCAGTGCCAGTGCCTGCCGTACCACAGACTTTTGGGGACGAAACAACACAACCGCTGTCATCTGCAACGGTCCTTTCCGCAGCGCCATAAACAGCGCCATAGAAATTCCCATGAGCCCTCCCGACAAGGCAGTCCCTATGGCTGCCCCGGTCACGCCAAGCCCAGCTCCCCAGATGGACAAGGAGCAACCCAGAATGACGACCTGCCTTGATGGAAATATTAGCAAATAATTCAAGCAGACATTAAGAAGGTTGGTCCCAGCATTAAACAGCAGAGGCGTTCTGGTATCCCCCGAACATCGGAGCACGGCAGACAGCACAGCCAGCAGAGCTTGCAGCGGCAGGCCCATGGCATAAAACCAGAGGTAGGCTCTGGCATTCGACAAAATCGTTGGTTCACCTCCCAGCCACTGAGGAATAAACCAAGACAAAGGGAGCATGCAAACAGCTGCCCCCGTCCCCATCAGCAGAGCCCCGCTGGCTGCTTGATGCACCGCAGTTCTGGCACGGAACAAATCCTGCCCCCCCAGCGCGTGGGCGACCTGCACGGAATAACCAACTCCTGCAGCAGCAAACAGTCCCATTAAAAGAAAGCACACCGAGGAGTTGATGGCTACCGATGCGGTGGCATCAGCTCCCAAAGAGCCCACCATGGCAGTATCCACATAATTGGCGGCAGTAAGCAGAAGCTGCTCCAAAATCGCTGGCCAGGACAGACGGAGCAATGTAACAATGGGAACGGCGCTTTGGTTGAGCTGCGTAGAAGGTTCATACATGGTGTTGTCACCTCTGGGACCCGTGCTCCGCAAAGGAAAGCCGAGAAAGTGGGAACTGTACTGTGCGGAATAAAAACCTGCTGTGTCAAGGGGCCCGGGGACATCTGCCCCGGGCCCCCGACAGGAGAGAAAGAAAGGAATGATCTTATGAAAATACTTACAGTTTATCTTCCCGCATAAAGTGGGCGTTGGTACCATTGATGGCAAAGAACTCTTCTGCGGCCCGCTTGCCGATGGCGTCTGGGTACTGGGGGATGGCGGCCAGATACTCTTTTTCATTTACATAGGTAAATGTACCGTCCCGCATAATGACCTTGCCGTCCACCGCAACCAGAGAAACCTCAGGACCCCGGGCACTGTAAACCAGGTTTGGTACCATATTGCGCATAGGATAGGTATATACCGGCAGCATGGAAGGACAGTTGAGATCAATGGCAATGAAATCAGCCTGCTTCCCCGACTCTAAAGAACCCACGGTATCGCTCAAGCCAACAGCTTTAGCCCCCTCAATGGTGGCCATACGCAGGGCTTTCCAGGCGGGCATGACCTCTGGATTTTGATACTTGATCTTGTTGAACAGGCACACGTTTTTCATCTCGTTGATGATGCTGTGGCAGTTGTTGCCCGGTGCCTGGTCAGAGCCCAGTGCCACCACGCCGCCCGCCTGCTGGAAAGCCACGCTGGGGCAGACAATGCCGTCAATGATCCCGATGGAACCGGGATTGACGATCATGGAGGCCCCGCGTTTGGCAATGAGAGCGGCTTCCTCGTCTGTGCAGTCCGTGAGGTGGACTGCGATGAGAGATTCATCCAGATAGCCCAGTTCATCCAAAAAGGCGGTGGGCCGCTTGCCATAGCGCTGGACGATCTGATAGGTCTCCCGATCGCCCTGCTGTACATGCATATGGATTTTTGTACCCCGCTCCTTGACCGCCTTTTGGATGCGCAGCAGCATCTCCGGGCTGACAAAGTCAGCGCCTTGGGGGCCAAACAGGATCTTGATCCGGCCGCCCGCCTTGTTGTTCCACTGGTCATACAGGGCGATGTTGCGATTCAGGCTCTCTTCGCCCATGGCGTCATCAAACTCATAGAGCTCGCCGGGTTGATAGACCCGCCGTTTGGCCGCCCGGATGGTCTGGGCAATGTTGCCTCGTGCCCCCACCTTGTCGATGAACGCACACACGTTTTCCATCTTAGATTCATAGTCGCCCAGCGTAGTGGTGCCCGCCCGGATGGCCTCCAGAATGGCCACCCGGCTGCCCGCATCTCGCTCCTCATCGTTGACCACGTTATCAAAAGGCTGAAGACCGAACATCATCCAACTATTGGTGTCCTGGGCCAGGCCCCGCATGATGTTGCATGCCGTGTGCATGTGGCCGTCAATAAAGCCGGGCAGCACCATGTGATGATCCAGGGTAATGGTTTCCTCAGCGGTATATTCCGCTAAAATTCTGGACTGGTCGCCCACCTCCAGAATCTTGCCTCCATCCACGGCCATGGCGGCGTCACCGTGATAACCCACGCCAGCCCCTTCCATGGTGTAGAAATGGGGCGCCACCACAATGGTATCAATCTTTTTCATAAAAAGCCTCCTGTTCCAATGGTGAAGCAGTTAGTGCACTTTCTCCGGGTAACGTAGCTTGGTAAGCTGGGTCAGCGCAAACAGAACCACTACCAGAATAACAGCGGTAACCACAATGCTCAAGATATATTGTCCCGTCAGGCCGCCGAAAAGGAATCCCAGGAACGCCGAAATACCAACTGTGATTCCGTAGGGCAGCTGGGTCATGACGTGGACCACGTGGTTGCAGGAGGCGCCGGTGGAGGAGAGGACGGTGGTATCGGAGATGGGGGAGCACTGGTCGCCGAACAGACCGCCGCCGATGACCGCGCCAACCACAAACGGAATGGAAATATCAAAGGCAACGGCCATGGGGAAGGCGATGGGCATCATAATGGACCACACACCCCAGGAGGAGCCGGTTGCAAAGGAAATGAGCGCGCCAAACAGGAACACAAGGGCAGGAACCAGGCCGGGAGTCAGGTAGTTCTCTACAATGTGGATCAGGAACTCGCTGGTGCCCATGCCTTTGACGATGGACCCCAGAGACCAGGCACACACCAGGATGAAGGGGACTGAAATGAGCTCGGCCATGCCGTTGACAAAGGTGTCAAAGGCCTTGGTCACGCTGAACAGCTTGGTGCTCACACCCATAATACCGGCGCCCACCGCGCCGCCCATAAAGGCGATGCAGATGGCCAGCGTAATGTTCGCGTTGCGGAAGCACTCCACCAGCCCATTGTTGACTAGATCGCCGGACCAGAAAATGGTGGCAAAGAGGGAACCAAACAGGAAAAGGATGGGGATGATAAAGTTCCACATGGTGAGCTTATAGCCCTGGGGCAGCTCATTTTTCACCTCAGGTACCAGGGGCTGGATCCCGTCGCCCAGCAGCTTGCCGGTCTCCCGAGCCCGCTTTTCTTCCTTGTACATCGGCCCGAAGTTCAAACCGAAGGCGGCGACGATCAAAACGGTGATCATGGCAAACACGCCGTACAGGTTAAAGGGGAGCATATTCAGCCAGATGCCCCACTCGCTGCCCTCAATGCCAGCAGCCAGCAGTTCTGCGGCAATCAGGCCGGTGATGAAGGGGCCGTAGCTGCTGATAGGAGAAAGAGCGGCCAGGTTGCAACCCATGGAGTCCAGGATATAAGCCAGCTTTGCTCGGGAGATACGCACCATATCGGTAACAGGCCGCATAATGGTACCCAGCATAAGGCAGGGCTCCGTGTAGCTGAAAATGAAGGCGCTCAGGCAGGTGACTACCTGGCCCTTTTTGGCGGTATTGATAACTTTTGTCACCTTGGTGGCAAATGCCTCCGCGGCGCCAGTGGTGCGCAGCATGGCGATCATGCCGCCGGAGAGGGTGACCAGAACGATCAAAGACGCGTTTCCGCTGAGAGAAGGGATCACATAGTCCGAGATAATTTTAACAAAGCCAACCAGAGGATTAAATCCGTTCATCATGGTGGAGCCTAGCCAAACTGCGATAAACAAAGAGAAAATCGTCTGCTTGGTCCACAGGGCCAATCCGATGGCTACGATGGGGGGGATAAGACACAACACACCATATGTGGTATCCATACAAGAAGCCTCCTGTCATATAATACTCTTGGTTTTTCTTTCATGGAATCACTGCTTCCGCAGATACAGTCCCGCCAAAGCCCGGGGTCTACACCTCCTCACTTCTTTTTTTGAGTCTTCTCACCGCTCTCCAATGCACGCTGCTTAGGCGAGGCAGCCTGCTGCGGGTACACTAGATCAGTTCCGGTTTTCGTAACCGGAGGCATACATGCTGGCGGGAATAAACTGTCCCTGGCCATAGCGGCCCACAAACTTGGCGTTTTCCACTACCACCTGTCCCCGTAGCAGAACGGTCTCCACCCGGCCGGACTGGCGGCGGCCCTCATAAAGGTTGTAGTCCACGCCGTTGGGGTTGTCCGCCAGGCGGATCACGCCCTCATAGCTGGGATTAAAGATCACAATGTCTGCGTCGGAACCTACCGCCAACGTACCCTTTCGGGGGTAAATGCCGTTGATCTTGGCTGGCTGAGTAGCGATGACGTCTACAAATTTCTGACGGCTCAGCTTGCCGGTACATACGCCTTCGGTCCATACCACGTGCAGGCGATCACCGGCGCCGGGGGAGCCGTTGGGGATCTGCGTGAAATCGTCCCGCCCCGCCTGTTTGAGCTCTGCTACGTCGATGCCGCAGTGGTCAGAGGAGACCGCCGTCAGCAGTCCGCCGGCCAGAGCCTGCCACAAGGCCTCACAGTCCTCCTGATCCCGCAGGGCAGGGGAGCAGACAAACTTGGCCGCTTCGTTGAAGTCGGGGTTATCCAGGACCTCCTTGGTGGTGGTCAGATAATGGGTGCAGGTCTCGCCGGAGACCCGCTGGCCGGTTCCTTTTGCTTTCTGGAGCTCTGCAATGGCCTCCCGGCAGGTCATGTGGGCGATGTACAGGGGAGTGTCCGTCTGACCGGCCAGGTAGATGGCCCGGCGCACCGCCTCCGCCTCGGTAAAGGGCGGGCGGGAGATATAGTGGTAGTGTGGGGTCAGCTGCCTCTTCTTGACGCACTCACTGCGAAGGAAATTCAGGATCTCCCCATTTTCCGCATGGACAAATACAGTAGCTCCCACCTGGCGGCTCTTCTCCAGAATACGGAAAAACGTGCCATCGTCCACATGAAGCGGAGAGCCATTATACGCCATAAAGATCTTGATGCTAGAGATTCCCCGCCTGGGAAAGTCCTCGATCTCGTCAAAGATGCTGTCCATAATATACGTTACCATGGCATGAAGGGCAAAGTCTACGCAGGCTTTATCCTTTGCCCGCGTGTTGATCCGGTAATCAATGGAATCCAGCAGGCCCCGGTCCGGATCCTGAGGCGCAAAATCCACGATGGTGGTCGTTCCACCTACAATGGCGGAGTCGGTGGTCTCATACCCTGCGGTGTCCCGATCTCCCACATTGCACAGGGCGGAAAAGTGGGTGTGCTGGTCTACGCCGCCCGGGAACACATATTTACCCTGGGCATCTATCACACGATCTGCCTTCTCGTCCAAATGGGCCCCCATGGCACGGATGATCTCATCCTCCACCAGGATATCACCCACAAACTCCTGTTCCGCGGTTACAATGGTGCCTCCTTTGATCAAGGTACGCATACAGTCATCTCCTAAAACATCAAATCTTCTTGCGTAAACATGGGGAACCCCACGATCTTCTTAGGCTCCGGAAATCCCCAGGTAGATACCTTGCTGGTGTGCAGCCCCATGTCCACCATGGCCTCTGCAAATTTGACTGCGGGCATCACTCCGTCCAGCACGGGAACGCCCAACCGGGCAGACAAGTCCTGGACAAAGTCCACAAAACCGGCACATCCCAGCAGGATACACTCCGCGCCGTCCTGCCGCACCGCCAGCTCTCCCTGGTGTGCCAGAGCCTCCAACCCCTTCTGCGGGTTCCGGCCAAATTCCAGCACGCTCAGGCCGGTGGAGCGGATGGAGCGGCAGTATTTTTCCGCTCCGTAGTTGGTCACCACATCCTCCGTCACCTTGCGGGAGCGATCCAGCACCGATACGATAGAGAAATAGGGGGCAATGAATTTTGCCGCTGTGATGGCCGACTCACAGATCCCCAGCACCGGCTTAGAGGTGACCTCCCGTGCAGCCTGGAGCCCGGGGTCCCCGAAGCAGGCAATGATAAAAGCGTCAGCTCCTTCCTCCCGGTCTCCCCGGATCACCTCTTTCAGGACCCCGGGAACAGCCAAATGCTCATCCACATAGCACTCGATACTGTCCGGTCCGGACGCCGGGCTGACGGCCCAAACCTGGGTATCGCTGCGGGCTACCCGGCGAGCCAGATTCTCTACACTGTCGGTCATGGATTGTGTCGTATTGGGGTTAATGATCTTAATTTTCACAGATCTCCCTCCTCTTGATCCAAGGCTTGAACCATTTCCATCAGCAGCTGGGCACCCCGGTACAGATCCTCAGGCGCACTGTACTCACGAATAGAGTGGCTGATTCCGTCTTTGCTAGGAATGAACAGGAGCATAGAGGGAACGGTTTGTCCCCAATTCATCAGATCATGACCAGCGCCGCTGAACATGTTGCGAAAGTGGATGCCGCGGCCACGGCAGAGCCTCTCACTCAGCTCCATCAGCTTCGGGCTGCACTGGGTAGGCTCCTGACGGATATACGCTTCCCCTGTCAGCTCCACATGCTCTTCCAGCACGGAAGCGATCACCTGATCCATGGGCTCCATGGTCGGGTTGCGCAGCTCCACAATAAACTCCACCTTGCCAGGAATCACATTGACCGCTCCCGGAAACACCTGGAGCGTGCCCACGGTACAGACCATATCCGGCGAAGCGGCTCTGGCCCGATCCATAAGCTTGGTAATGATCCGGCAGGCGCTTACCAGGGCATCATCCCGCAGATGCATGGGTGTACTGCCTGCATGGTTGGCGCAGCCGGAAACCGTCATGCGGTAGCGCACGATACCTACAATGCCGCCTGCCAGGCCGATTTGCGCCCCCTCCGCCTCCAGAAGTCCCCCTTGCTCAATGTGCAGCTCCAAATAGCACTGATATTGGGCTAAATCCTGGCGGCAGGCACCCACCTGCTCCATCGTAAGGGCGTGAAGTGCCAGATTGGGCCGCATGGCACCGTCAATTGCTCCTCCGGTGAAGGCCTTGCTGCCAAAGGTCCCGCCGATGACATTACCCTCCTCCTCGGTAAAGGCAACCACCTGAATGGGATGCCGGTTTTGATACCCCAGCTCCCGAAGGCGCTGCACACATTCGATACCGGCCAATACGCCGTAGGCTCCGTCATAGATCCCACCCCCGGGCACTGTGTCGATGTGGGACCCCATGCAGATAGTCTTCCCTTTGCCGGGCAGCGTACCAATCAGATTGCCTACGGGATCGATGGACGTCTGAAGTCCCGCCTGCTCCATACACCACTGCACATAGGCCCGTCCTTCGTCATAGGCAGGCGTATAGGGCAGTCGTGTGGTTCCTTCCCCTGGCACAAAGCCGATCTGTCCCAGCCGGGTGAGATGGCCGGATAAGCGGGGGCCGTTGATATCACTCATGCCCGGTCCCCCTGGGCTGCGTGGGCGCGGACAAACTCCTCCAACGCCTCCAGACCCTGTTCCAGGCATTCCATGGATGTGGCATAGGACAGGCGAATGTACCCCTCACCAAAGTCTCCAAACGCGGTGCCCGGTACCACAACCACCTGCTTTTCTTCCAGCAGCTTCATAGCAAATTCCTCGCAGGGCATGCCCAGGCGACTGATGTTGATAAACACATAGAAGGTTCCGGCAGGAGTATGACAGGACAGCCCTGGAATTTCAGCGATTCGCTGTATCACATAGTCTCTGCGCAGACGGTACTGCTCCACCATATACTTCAGGTGATCTTGAGATCCCTCCAACGCTTCAATGGCAGCAACCTGGCATGGAGTAGCCGCACAGGCACTGACATTTTCCTGCAGCTTGATCATATTTCGGATCAGTTCCTCCGGTCCAGCGGCGTAGCCAATACGCCAGCCGGTCATAGCATACGTTTTGGAAAGGCTGTCAATGACCAACGTGCGCTCCTTCATTCCGGGCAGGGTGGCAAATCC
Organism: Flintibacter porci; assembly: GCF_041925195.1. NCBI lineage: Bacteria > Bacillati > Bacillota > Clostridia > Eubacteriales > Flintibacter > Flintibacter porci. Next base: position 3,540 of record NZ_JBHEVB010000020.1, on the reverse strand, counting down.
AGTGTATGTCCTCCCGTCAAAGAGGATATGCTTATATACCTCGTCTGCTAGCACCACCAGGTCCCGCTCCTGAGCCAGTTTTGCCAGCTGGGACAGTGTCTCAGCACTGGCTACGGCTCCCGTGGGATTGCAGGGGCTGTTTAAAATGATCGCCTTTGTCTTGCTGGTGATGGCCTCGGCAACAGCGGATACATCCAAATCAAACCCCCGCTGTGCATCAGTTTTCACGGATACCGGCACGCCGCTGCACATCCGGATCTGCTGAATGTAATTGGTCCAGCAGGGCTCATTGACGATGACCTCATCTCCTGGGTTCAGCAGCACCTTCAGGGCTAAAAACAATGCTCCCATAGCTCCGGGCGTTACTACGATCTGGCTCGCCGGATCGTAGGACAACCCTTCTGTACGCGCAAGATAACGGGCGATAGCCTGGCGCAGAGCCAGCAGGCCCGCATTTTCGGAATATTTGGTCTTGCCTTCTCGGATGGCCCGGCACCCGGCCTCCACCACATTTGCCGAGGCGGTAAAATCCGGTTCTCCCAGCGTGAAGCTGAGCACACGGTCATATTCCAGCGCCTTATTAAACATTCTCCGGATCTTGGAGGGCTGGATCTGCTGGGTGTTGTCTGAAATCTGAATCATACAAGTGACTCCTTTCTGCTCTGATTTTTCCGTTCTCTGAGTTTTAGAATGGTCATCAATATACCAAACACCAGGGAAAGGACTGCGGCAAATACAATGCGATACTCTTGGGGAAGAAGAAAACCAACGGTATTGATGGGAATCCAAAACAGTGGAATGGTTTTAAACAGGGTAAAATCCACCAGCTCGCCCCAGTCCACCGAGTCCACTGCCTGGCGCGGCGTAATATGGCGTCCCTCCAGAAAGCGGATCTCGCCATAATTTCCACACACCCGCATCAGGGCGGAGTGGATGGGGGCAAAAAACAGATTGTTGGTACAGCTGGTAAAAAAGGCTAGCGCCAAAGCATTTCCATATCCGGGAAGCAGCCCAGCCGCCATGGCTTGCTGCGTACCCTGGCTGAACACGCTGAAGGCCAGGGTAACAAAAAGGCCTCCTACTCCCCAGCTTACACTTTTGAACCATGTGGCCCGGTTGATCTGCCAGTGTCCCTCCAGCATCCGCCCCGAGAGCAGCTCTCCCGCCGTAGCATAGACGGAAAATTGAATAAATCCGGCCAGATAAGGATACATTGCATTAAACCAAGCAAAGCCCCCTGTAACACAAAGGAGCACGGTGGCCGCGGCCAGCAGTCCATAGGCAGCCACCCAATAGATATCCCTTCGTTTCATATACATCCCCTAACTTTTGTATCCTAAATATAGCAAAATGGAGCCGGCGTTGAAATTCAGCGCCGGCTCCATCTTATTTAATCCATGTATTATCCAAGGAGATCTTATGTTTCTCTGTATGGGACCGATGTTTCTTTTTATACCACTAAAGGATACTGCAATTCAAACAATTTCAAGCAAGCTTTTTTGCTTCCATTTATTTATAGTGCATCAAAATCAATCTTGTTTGTGGACATTGGGAGGCTTTGGAGCATTTGCACCCGATTCCGTACGTTCATCTTGGTGTAAATACTGTGGAAATGTTTTTTTACCGTATGGATGCTGATATTCATTTTTTGGGCAATGTCTTCATTGGACAGTCCATGTACCGCCAGATCCAACATCTCTCCCTCCCGACTGGTCAGACCGTATTGACGGCACAGCTTCTCATGGTACCCTTTTGCAAAGAAATAACGGGTGTCGCCCTTTTTAGCCTCATATACCAGACGGTATGCAAAGTGCTTGTGCAGCTGCTCCAGTACAAACATATCCCGTTCACTGAATGGAGGCTTGTCTGCCTCACGATACAGCCGCAATAGGCCCACCGGCTCCTCCCGGAAACAGATCGAGAGTCCCACCGAGTGGGTCAGGTGGTTTGGCAAATAAAAGTTCTGGTAAATTCCTTGATTTTTTATCTGCTCCTCCGGAACGGACATGGATTCCCGAAAAGCCCCGCCTTTGCAGGTATACAGGACCCAGCGAAAGGCATCTGAGTTTAAACTCTCCTGTACCCAGGCATTCACCGCCTGCTGAGACAGTTGAAACGCTGCGGGCGTCTGAAACTGATAGGCCCCGTCTTCGGTGGTGGAGATCCGGGCAAAAATAGCTGCATCATAAGGAATAAGAAAGGGCAGCCATCGATTCAGCATTTCCTGCTGCATCTCCTCTACTGTATAGATAAAAGAAATATTATACGCAATTTCATTGAGGAGTATCCACTCATTTTCATTTAAAAATGCCATACTGGCACCTCCCTAAACATTTGTATCAAACTATAATGGGAAGATTAACGCAGTCGATATCACCTGATTTACTGAGAATCCCGTTGCAGTTGAATATCCCCCTTTTGCCTCTACGCAGATAATCAATATAAACAAGGGATTATACGCACCTTGTTACTCATCACCCCCGTCGTACAACCTAGTTATTGTTGCTTATTTCAGCAGTCCTCCAACAAAAGCCAGTTCTGCACGGTACACTGCCTATTGGGACGGCCAATGTTGTACGGCTCGTATTTCATCAGCCCTCTTCTTCTGGGAAGGCTATAACCACCCCTACGAGCTACTCTTTGAAGTGTTACTCCCTTCCATGCTGTTATAAATGTGAACTATTTCCTGGGTTATTTTCACTTCTTTTCAGTTAATGACTTTGCATATCTGCTCCAATTGGAATTACTTCGCCGTCCATAAGAAAAATTCATCACTTTTGCTTCACTTTCATGTTGTATCACTCTGAGTTTATTTTATTTATTATACCGTAATATTTCTGAAATCACAGTATAGTTTAAAATAAATCAAAGAAATTTATTGCGCTGTTACTGCCCAAGAGAAGGATCATCTCTATGTGTTATCATGATAGTGATTTCCCTCTACAATATATTTGTTAAAGTCATGAGCCAAGCACCATTACCGTTCCCTGGTAGACCTCTCATTAAAAATACTCTCCGCTTTAAATACTCCGATAGAGTGATCTCTTCTGGGGCATCCATCATGAACCGCCCCTCGATCCAGCAAACAGGCGCACACTTCCCTTGGCGGGAGTGTGCGCCTATTTCTGTTTTTCCGTCCCATGAGCTATGCTACTACCGTAGGATGGTATACAAATTGGACGTACTGCTGCCATTTTCCCGATATCTGGACTGTGTTTGTATCCAGCCGGTACGTTCTAACTCCTTCAGGGCCCGCTTGACAGTGGAGCAGGACAGTCCCAAATCTGAGGCAATGGTTTTCACTCCCGGCCAGCAGGAACCAGAGGCGTCGGACCGATCTTTTAGATAGATATAGACTGTTTTACACCGATGAGGCAGATTCTCATCGGCATAGATACTTTGAAAGTAACTCATCCGTACTTGTCAACGCCGGACGGTAAAAAATCTAAAACGCCGGCCAGAAAATGACCCAAACGCCGGAAACATAGCGCTTGTTATTTACGCCGGAACTCCGTCCGCCGGTCAGTTGTCCGCCGGAAG